>JBARMQ010000554.1:0-16624 GCA_049802535.1 Bryobacteraceae bacterium
GTTCCCCAGTGATCGGCTTTGGATATTCCCGCGCTCCCAGAGTGGGCAATGTGCGAAAGGAATCCTTTAAGCTGCAAAGAAGGTTGAATTTCAAGATGTACCAGCCGGCCGCAACTCCATCCATAAAGCCAATCTTTTTACCTTCTTCGTAAGTGCGGCCATAGTAGGAGATCGGCACTTCATAAATGGCGCATCCGAGCTTCGCTACCTTCGCGGTTACCTCGATTTCAAACCCGAAGCCTGAACTTGTTATCGTCATGTCGCGAATAATATCGCCGCGAAAGGCTTTGTAACCTGTCTCCACGTCGGTCAGATTTATGTTCGTAAACACGTTCGAGACAAAGGTGAGCGCCCGATTCGCCAAATAGTGGTAGAAGTACAGCACCCGAGCCGCCTTCCGCACCAGGAAACGGGATCCATAGACTACGTCTGCCTTGCCTTCAACGATTGGGCCGATAACATCTGCGATCTCAGTTGGATCGTATTCGAGATCCGCATCTTGGACGATCACGATGTCGCCCTTTGTCAGTGCAAATCCGGTCTTCAGGGCTTCCGTTTTGCCGCCGTTGACGGAGCGGCGTACTGCTCTCACCTTCGGGTAGCGATTGCCCAATTGTTGGGCGATCAGACCAGTTCTATCTTGAGAACAATCATCAACGATGATGACCTCAAGAACATTCGGTATGGCCAACACCCGGCTAACGACAGCACCCAACGTGGCTTCTTCGTTATAGGCGGGTATGACGATCGAGAGACATTCGGCGCCACTCATTAGATGAAGTGTAAGAATTGACAATCGTCAAGGCAAGCCTTTGTAGTACCCATAAAGTATCGACACCTGAGTACTGGTACAAGACATCCTCTTCCCGGCGTATTTTCAGCCCCTGCACCGGTCCGATGCTGCAGGTACAGCAGGGGTCGTTATACCCCGCGCTCCATCGCCTTGAAAAACGTGATTGGCTAGAGGCGGAATGGGGCGAGTCGGAAAACGGCCGTCAAGCTAAATTCTATAGGCTCTCCGCAAAAGGTAGAAAACTGCTAGCGGAAGAGAATCGAATTGGCGTCGCCTGGCGGAGGCCATCGGCCTGATCCTGCAAACCGCGCGATAGGGATGAGGAATGCCGCGCTGGCCATTCTACTTCAAAAAACGCCCTCAGAACACGGAAGAAGTCCCATAAGGCTAAGAACTTTGTTCGTCCTTGGCTCATTGTGTCTTGCCCGGTGGACGGCTATGCCAGCCTGCATCTTCTTCAATTTTGATCGTCTAGACGTTCGGTTTTACTTTCCGCACCGTGGGGTCTGAGTTGTGCATGGCCACTAAGTTTAGGCCGCGGGAGAATACCCTGTATTCCCTTCTCGTGAGGAATTCCGTAAGCTCCTTTTCATTGGATTTTGCCTTCTCAATCATGAGCTGAGGGCGACAGCGCGCGATTGACTCGGCGCAATCGTCAAGCGCCTCCATCTCCATGCCTTCGATGTCGATTTTGATGAAATCGATCCTCGGTAGGGCAAGATCATCGAGAGCCATCATTCGTGTTTCCACCAGGCGATCCGCATAGCTTACTTCTTGTCCAATGAATTCGGTCTTGTCGCTTTTGCGTATTTCAAGACTGCCGAAGCTTCCGGGACGGCAATAGTCGGGCGTCGGAACATTGATTATGCCGCTCTTTGACCCGACTGCGGCCCAGATGGCGCGCGCGTTGAAACAGTTGTTGATGGCGATATTGCCCGCGAGTGCATAGAAAATCCTCTCTTGCGCCTCGATGGCGAGCACTTCACCCCAGCCGTACATATGCCTTGCCCATTCCACCGTATGAATGCCGATATTAGCGCCGCAGTCAATCGCTATTACTTTGTTTCCGAACTGCTGGCGCCTTTCCTGTAACAGGCCTAGCGCTAACTCCACTTCAACGCCTTCGTAGGAGGAAGTGCTCAGCAGTTCGCATCCAACGCCGAAATCGACATCACCGGCCCGACTGTAATCGTGCCTGTTTACCACCATTGTGCCGTGATTGGTAGCAGTTAAGACATAAGCGATGGGCTGCAGGTTGGAAGTCAGCATTTATGTTTCCAGCAACTTGCTGTTTACGCCAAATGATCTCGTCTCATTGCGACAAGAGTATACAAGGCGCTAAACGCATTCCGGCAATGACAAAGCCAAACGCAAGGATTAAGACCCATACACTAACGGTACCCGTGAACCCTCGTCATTCATTCATTGAATCCTTCATTCTCGGCTGAGTGTCCGCGACCTACTTCGTCCGATATTCGCCTCTTCGTCCGACTGTTCACCCGGGACCACCCGCTGCTCCGTACATGTTCTAGCTACAGGTAACCGGGTAGTTATGTCTAAAGGGAGTGTTCACAAAACGTGCCGTCGCATTCCTGAAAGATACTTATTCCAGGTGGAGCGATCACAACGCACCGAGGTTGGGTGCGTCGGTGGCGTTCTACAGCATCCTATCGTTCGCTCCATTGCTGGTGCTGATAACTGCGATCATCGGGTTCGTGTTCGGACATGAGAGCGCCCACGGTGCATTAGTCAATGAAGCGCGACAGGTGATCGGCGATCGAGGTGCTGACACAGTAGAAACACTGCTCAAGAGTGCCGACAAGCCGGCTTCTGGCGCATTCGCGAGCATCATCGCGTTTATCACCCTGCTGTTCGGCGCCTCCGGCGTCTTCACCGAACTCCAAGCGGCGCTGAACATTATGTGGGATGCCCCAAAACGGAAATCGTCAGGAGCCATGGCTATGGTCCGGCAGCGCCTGTTTTCGTTTGGAATGGTACTGTCGGTCGGCTTCCTACTGCTGATTTCACTGGTGCTCAGCTCCGGACTCGCCTACGTGGGGCATGCATTGGGACAAATGCTTCCAATGCCTTCGTTCGTTCTGCAGTTCGTCAACTTCGCCCTGTCGCTTGTCGTAGTAACCGTGTTGTTTGCGTTGATGTTTAAGTATCTGCCTGATGTTCCGGTGTCCTCAAGGGAAGTGATCGTAGGGGCAATAGGCACCGCATTTTTATTCGCGGCCGGGAAATTTCTGCTCGGTATCTATCTCGGCAAAGCCAGTGTCGGATCCACATACGGGGCTGCCGGGTCACTTGTTGCGGTCGTGATCTGGATCTACTACTCTGCGCAGATCTTTTTTTTCGGGGCTGAATTTACCTACGTGTATGCCAAGGCGCAACGAAAACCGCATTGTCTCTGTTGCTGTTGGCCGGAACAGCTCTGTTTCTGAGAACGCTGTGGAGTCTCGCTGCTGTCAATCTAGGGTTTGCGACCCGCAATGTGCTCACCTTTGAAACGGATCCTGGGCAAAGCGGCTATAAGCCGGCTCAACTCGGCCCAGTCTACCGGCAATTGGAAGCCCAGTTATCCGCCATTCCCGGAGTGGAAGAAGTTGGCATGTCCCATCAAGGGTTGATTGAAGGTTTCGTCAGCAACGGCCCCATTAAAATACACTCGTCGGACAAGGAGGGAAAAGAAACGTGGTTTCTCTATTGCTCCAACTCATTCCTGTCGACCATGAAAATTCCCATCCTGCTGGGCCGCGACCTGACCAGTTCCGACTTCGATCGCAATAGCCGGAACGCTGTCGTGAATGAGGTATTCGTTAAGCGCTATCTGACCCGTATGAACCCCATCGGGCAGACTTTCTACTGGCCCGATCCGGAGGGAAATGGCTTCGATCCCAAACCGTTGACCATTGTCGGTGTTGCAAAGGACGCGCATTACCAGAGTGTTCGGAGTGAGGCTCCGCCGACAGCCTATTTGCCTTATGGATTGCGCCCCAGTCTGATTACGACCATGTCGTTCGTCGTCCGGACGCGGGTGATGCCAACGACTCTCGGAACCGATGTGCGGCGAGCCGTAGCAAACGTCGATCCCAACTTACCCGTTGCAAAGATGCGAACTGAACGCGACCAGGTCGATCTTTCCTTAGGGACAGAAAAATTGTTCGCGACTCTGATTACAGCTTTCGGCGCCATCGCGGTGGCGCTTGCCGCCATCGGCCTCTTTGGCGTGATGGCCTTCTCCGTTACCCGCCGCACGTCTGAAATCGGCATACGCATTGCAATTGGCGCTGAACGCGGACAGGTGCGTTGGCTCATTCTGCGGCAAAGTTTGACGATGGCGGCGGTAGGGATTGCCGCGGGAATGCCGGCTGCATTCGCACTCACACGGTTGGTAAAGAACCGTTTGTATGGCGTAGAGCCGAATGACCCGATTAGCATGATGGCCGCCGCGCTGGCAATGCTCGGCGTTGCGGCGTTAGCGGCGTGGTTCCCCGCCCGGCGCGCTTCGCGAGTAGATCCGTTGGTTGCGTTGCGCTACGAATGGCCTGCAGGAATTCCTCGCGGGCAATTTCACTGCCAACGCTCCTAGCGGGTCTTGATTGTTTTTATCGCTTCGATGACGAGAAGTGGCGGAGTAGGCAACAACTCGCCGGAACCGGCGCGTCACTCCGTTCGTACTACCGAATGAAGCGACATGTTTACATTCCTGCTGTGGTGTTTATTATTTGTATTCTCTTGGCCACTGGCGCTAATGGCGCTACTCCTATATCCGCTGGTCTGGCTGCTAATTTTGCCATTCCGCCTTTTGGGGATTGCTGTTGGGGGTGCTTTATCTCTGGTGGCGTCGGTGGTGTTTCTCCCAGCCCGGTTGATGAGGCGCATCGCGTAGCCGGCGTCTGCGACTAACTTGCTGGCCTACATCAGGCACTGTAGTTCGCCACAATTCGTGTCACCTTCCCCGCCGCCGACAGTTCCATGAACTCTCCACTGCGTGTTCCTCGCTGATTTGTGTAGTAGAGCAGAAGGCTGCTTACTCCCCAGAGGACGTCGTCCAGACGAAAGCGGAGTTCCGGGTAAGCCTCCAATCCCAGCCTAAAGTACTCCCTCAGGTTCGCCTTTCCCACTACCTTCCCACCCGGCGCGCTTAAAAGTTGAGCCGCCACTGGTGAAGTCAACTCGATGGCATCGTCGTAGTGCGTCATGATCAAGTCCAGATCATGCAGGTTCCAAGCCGCAATCCAAGTGTCTGCCAGCTTCCAAGCTTCGTCTCGTGTCACTGCAATTCCTCCTGTTGCCGTCCTCCGCGCGAACGCCCCTCTAGCAAGAATCGCGAAAAAGGGCGGTAGGGTGTCTGTTGTGCGCGAAAATAATAAGTAAGTGACGCGCCGCACCGCTCTTGCTACCATTCCGCTGTGTCTCACCGGCATGAAGGTGTTCGGCAAACAGGCATATAATGGCCCGCGTCCGCCGAAGAAAGATGTTCCGTACTTAAAACACGCCGACCGCCTGCTACAGACCGAATCTGAGAACGCGACACAATCGAAGTCCAAGAGTGGCGCAGTCTTCTCAGTTCCTGGCGCAACCTCCACCGCCCGCACGCCCCTCCCAGAGCCGATCTTCCTATTTATTCAGGACAAAATCCGCGCCGACCAACTCGAGCTTTACCACTTCACCGTCCAGGACGGAAAGCGTGAGGTGCTGCCAAAGAACAAGGACGATGATGATGACAAGGTCTATCACATCTCGTTGCGGCAACTCGAAGGGGACTTGTACCGGCTTGATGCATCCGAAAGCCTCGATCCTGGAGAATACTGTCTAGCGCCCGCGGGTGCAACCGTCGCTTTCTGCTTCACGGTTTTCTGAGAACTCCTACGCTGCTCGTTGGGTTTCAACGATTAGACCGTAAGCTGGGAGGCACGCAGCCGTGCCCGTTGCTCCTTGGGGAACCCGCGCAAAACGGGCACGAGATCAAGCATGCCACCCAAAGAAATAGCGAATCCCTCTCCCGTCTGGTGGCACGCAGCCATGCCCTTTGCGCTCCAAACCCCTCTTCGAGTCAAAAGTTTCGATGCTGTACGACCCGGAATTTCTGGAAGCGTAATGGGCGAGATTTTCTCAGCCAAAATACGACCAGATCTTCGGGCGCTGAAATAGCCTAAAGAGCTACTCTCCGCCGCCGATAAGACGTGTTCGGAATATGTGCGGCGAATAATCCATTGGTTATTTCGCCGGGCGCTTTGAGAGGACGACCGCTACATGCTTTCTTGCCGATGTTCCGGGCTGTGGGCACTCCCGATTCTTGCGTGTGTGATGACGGCCGGCACACCGCCACCCGTATCGGTTTCGGTCAATCCATCCCAAGCCACATTAAATGTCAACGGCACGAAAACTTTCTCGGCGAATGTCTCCAACACCACCAATCACAGCGTGACCTGGTACGTGAACGGCGTTGCGGGAGGCAATGGCTCCCTCGGGACGATCAGCGCAACGGGACAATATACTGCTCCCGCCAAAGTGCCGAATCCGAACACCGTGACGGTGAAAGCGGTTAGCCAAGCGCAGACGACTCAAACTGCCAGCGCTACCGTTACCTTGCTCAACGCCGTTCCCACGATCGGTTCCATCGACATCTCTCAGATCAATACCGGGTTGAAGTTTTCCATGCAAATTACGGGAACGAATTTCCTCCCAAATGCGGTGGTCGCACTCAGCGACAACACACCAGTAACGGTGACCTCGCGCTCCAGCACGCAGCTTGTTGTCACCGGGACCTCGACTTCACCGGCGGCAACCGTGGTGCACGTGAATGTGGTGAATCCCAATCCGGGCCAAACGACTTCGACTACCAAGAATCTGACGGTGGAAGCGCCGATTACAGTGACCGTTTCGCCGGCAACGAAAACAGTGCGCGGGTTGACCAGCGCGACATTTTACGCCTCCGTCACAGGCAACAATAATCGCTCCGTCACCTGGGCAGTCAATGGCATCGTTGGTGGGAATGCCTCCGTCGGAACAATTTCGACCGCAGGCGTCTATGCAGCTCCCGCCGTGATACCAGCCACGGTTTCGGTTAGCGCAGTCAGCCTGTTAGATGCGACCAAATCCGATTCTGCAACGGTCACCCTGGAAAATCCCATACCGGTCGTGAGCACGGCAACCTCTCCTCTTACCACTGGATCGAACGTTGCCATCACAGTTACTGGAACGGGTTTCGCCAAAGCTGCGCAGGTCCTATTTGCCGGGTCCGCCATGACTGTTAAGTGGACGAGTGCCACCCAGCTTGTCGCTAGCGGGCCGGTCGCGCAAATCCCCGGCGGCATAGCAGCACTTAAAGTGGTAAACCCGAATCCAGGCACGGCGACCTCGAATGTTGTTCCCATCACCATCAAAAACACGGGAACTGCGCTCAGCTACTCGGCTGCAAAACGCTTTTTGGAACAGGCATCGTGGGGACCGACGCCGGCGTCCGTTGCGCATCTGCAGACCATCGGGATAGACGCCTGGATTACGGAGCAGATGGATGCCAGCAAAACGCCCACTTCGCAGTATGCGGCGCCTCTCGACGACACGTCCAATTTAACTACATTGCAGGAACAATTCTTCGAGAACGCCCTCGCCGGTCCTGACCAGTTGCGGCAGCGAGTGGCATTCGCTTTAGGCCAGATCGCAGTGGTCTCGGAACAAAAGCTGCCCCGTTATTACCAGATGATGCCGTATCAGCAAATGCTCTTGAACGACGCGTTCGGAACGTATAAGGCGTTCATGACCGATGTCACATTAAGCCCCGCCATGGGCCACTACCTGGACATGGTGAATAATGATGTGCCTTCCGCCAACTACTCGCCGGACGAGAATTATTCGCGCGAATCCATGCAGCTCTTCACCATCGGCTTGGCTCAGCTGAACGCACAAGGAGCAGCGAGCCAACCGCCTATCCCGACGTATACCGAGGATGATGTTCGTGCGCTCGCTCGCGTGTTCACTGGCTGGACTTATCCCACGTGTACTGGCGCGGCAAAATGGCCCAACCCGCCGTGCTTCGATGAACCCATGATTGCGGTCGAAGCGCATCATGACAGTACATCGAAGGAATTTCTGGGGGTGAATATCCAAGGCGGCTCCGCTGAGGCGGACTTGAACCTGGCGTTCGCCGCCATCGAATCCTACACCCCGCATGGGCAAACAACTCCCAATATCGCGCCGTTCGTCGCCCTGCGGCTGATTCAACATTTGGTCACCAGCAATCCGTCGCCCGCTTATGTGGGCCGTATCGCCGCGGTCTACGTCTCGACCTCCGGAAACATTGGTTCAATGGTGCGCGCACTCTTGGAAGATCCGGACGCCCGCAGTACTCCGCCGGCGGCTAACGAAGGCCACTTACGGGAGCCGGTTTTCATGGCCGTTTCTCTGCTCCGCGCCCTCGATGCGAGCACGGTCTACGATCCGCAGCTCAACTCCTATACCGGCAACATGGGACAGGACCTTTTCGATTCTGCCAGCGTATTCAATTACTATTCGCCCTTCTATCATGTGCCGGGGACAGCCGCCGTCGGGCCTGAATTCCAGATTTTGAGTGAAAGTACGGCGTTCTACCGCGTCAACTATGTCTACCGTGCCATTCGAAACCAGCTTTCAAGCGACGTCACGGTCAATCTCGCGAATTGGGAAGGCTTGGCATCGGATGTAAATTCAGCCACCGAAACGGGCAGCCTGACGACTATGCTCAACGCCGTCAGCCAAGCGCTGCTCGGCGCCCCGATGGCCGCAGACATGCTAAGCGCCATTATGCCGGCAATGCTGGCAACCAATAATCCGGCAACACGCGTTCAGAATGCGGTCTACCTGACCGCGGCTTCTTCCCGATATCAAGTGGAGCAATAGGAGACAACAATGAAGACTCGCACAATACTTTCGCGGCGTGAGCTTTTGCGCCGAGGCTTACGGGTCGCAACCACGGTCGGCGCGGCGGCAGGCTTTGGACATCTGGGCCGCATGTCAGCCTTAGCGCAAAGCTCCGGCTCCAACTATAAGGCGTTAGTCTGCGTCTTCCTGTTCGGCGGCAACGACAGTAACAACATGGTCATTCCGGTGACCGGCGCCAACGCCACCAACTACACTCAGGGGCGGGGCAGCTTGGCGCTTTCAAATCCGTTGGCTCTCGGCGACTCTGGTTATGGCTTGCACCCGAACATGACCGCGCTCGCCAACCTATATAAGTCGGGCGTTCTCGCCGTACAGGCCAATGTTGGCACGTTGGTACAGCCCATGACCCGGTCTGAATACACCACGGGCTCGGTTAAGGCGCCGTCAAACCTTTTCTCGCACGCCGACCAGCAGCAGGAGTGGCAAACAGCGGCGCCTCTTGAAAACATCACCACAGGTTGGGGTGGTCGAATCTCGGACTTGACCACGGCGACCTCGAGTTCCGGGTTTCCCGTCTCCGTTTCGGTGGCTGGCAACAGCACACTATTGGCAGGCCAGACGACATCGCAAGCGACAGTGAGCGGCGATGGCTTTGGACTGCTGGGGGAGGACGGCTCCGCCGCCACCACGGCAAGGGACGCGGCATTGCAACAACTCTTTAAATTAGACAGCGGCGTGACGCTGTTGCAATCGGCCAACGGCACTCTTCAGAACGCCATTGAAGTCGCCAACCTGGTGAACAGCGCCGCCAGCAGTTCCGCTTTACCGGTGACGTTTCCCTCGACATCTATCGGTAACCAACTCGCTGAAGTAACTCAGCTGATTCGCGCACGCACTCAGCTCGGCGCCCAGCGCCAGATTTTCTTCACGTCGCTCGGCGGCTTCGATACCCACACCTCTCAACTTTCGCTGCAGGCGACTCTGCTTCAGCAGCTCAGCGACGCCATGGCCGCATTCTATACTGCCATGTCGGACTCGTCCATCGCGGCAGCCAATCAAGTCACCGTATTCACCGAGTCCGAATTCAGCCGCACCTTCCAACCCAACACCAATGGCGGCACCGACCATGCCTGGGGATCGCATCATTTGATCCTTGGGGGAGGAGTCAACGGCGGCGTTTACGGCAGCTTTCCAAGCCTAGTTGCCGGCGGAGATAGCGACGCCGAGGGCCGTGGCAACTGGATTCCAACCACGTCGCTCGATCAATACGGAGCAACGTTCGCCAATTGGTTTGGCGTGTCACAATCCAACTTGACAACTGTATTTCCGAATCTGGTCAACTTTTCGGGACAGCAAACGCTCGGCTTTCTCTAAGTTCAAGCACCCCTCCTCAGCGCGCGGAGACCTTCCCCTTCCGGCTCATCCTGAATTGGACAAGCCGCGGCTTGCATCGCGGCCATAAATGTGTAATTATTCAATTGAGTGAATAAAAATACAAGGAGGATCTTCTAATGGCCGCGACCTTTTTCCAGCCTGCATCCCACGCCGGAGCTACCAACCTCCGTCACGACCTCGATCTTTCCACTGAGCAGCTCACTGGCGTTCTCGACCTAGCCGCTCAAATGAAGCAATCCCGCCAGCGCTTCGCTTCGTCGCTCAAAGGGCGTTACGTATCGCTCCTTTTTGAGAAGCCTTCGCTACGGACCCGGATGACATTCGAACTCGCGATCAAGCAACTGGGGGGAGATTGCGTCACTCAGACCGGTATGATTGCGGAGCGTGAACCGCTGTGCGACGTGGCGCGAAATCTTGCGCGCTGGACCGACGCCATCGTCGCCCGTACGTTTTCGCAGCAAACCATTGAAGAACTTGCCCGCTGGTCGGGTGTTCCGGTTGTCAATGCGCTTAGCGATCTTTATCATCCTTGTCAGGCGTTGGCCGACATGCTTACTCTGCGCGAACACTTCGGTAGCTTGCGCGGGCTGAAACTCGCGTTTTCCGGCGACGGCAATAACGTTGCCCATTCTTTGCTCCTTTGCGCGGCCCGTTTAGGAATTCATTGTTCCATCGCGACGCCGAACGGGTATGAACCGCAACCCGCTATCGTCGACCAGGCACGTAAACTAGCAACACAAACCAACGCGACCATCGAGATTGTGAACGACCCAACACGTGCAGTTGCCAACGCAAATGCGGTCTATACCGATGTTTGGACCAGCATGGGTCAAGAATCAGAAGCCGAAGCACGCAAATCTCTGTTTTCGCCCTATCAGGTGAATGAAGAGTTGCTTTCGCATGCTCTGCCCGATGCGATCTTCATGCACTGCCTGCCGGCCAAGCGCGGCTTGGAAGTGACGGACGCAGTGATGGAATCGAGCCATTGCGTAGCGTTCGATCAGGCGGAAAATCGCCTGCACGTTCAGAAGGCTCTGCTGTACACTCTGCTGCAATAGCGGCCAAGGGACAGTGCGCCACTCGACGGCGCCACAGCCTCGCCTCCTGTATTCTCAAAGAGAAATTATGAACAACTTGTCTGCGAAAAAGGTGGCGCTTGCCTATTCGGGTGGCTTAGACACCTCTATCATCATTCCCTGGCTGAAAGATCATTATCACTGCGAGATCGTCGCGGTTTGCGGTGACATCGGCCAAGGCGGAGAAGAGCTGGAGGGCCTGAAAGAGAAGGCCATCAGAACCGGCGCTTCCGAGGTTTACGTCGAAGACATGCGCGAGGAGTTCGTTTCGGACTATCTTTGGAAATTAGTCCGCTCCGGCGCGGTTTACGAAGACAAGTACCTGCTAGGGACCTCGATCGCTCGCCCTCTGCTTGCCAAACGTCAGGCTGAAGTAGCTCTACGCACGGGATGCGACGCGCTAGCCCATGGTTGTACCGGAAAGGGCAACGATCAGGTTCGTTTTGAATTGACATATAAGGCCATCGCTCCACATCTCAGCGTGATTGCGCCTTGGCGCGAGTGGGACATCATCTCCCGCGAAGATGCCATCGATTATGCCAAGAAGCACGACGTGCCGATCGCTCAATCGACAACCAAGATCTACAGCCGCGACCGCAACATCTGGCACATCTCGCATGAAGGCGGCGAACTGGAAGACCCGGCAAACGCAGCGCCCGAGCACATTTGGATGCTTACTAAGAGTCCCGCGGACGCGCCTGCGAAACCTACCGACGTGACTATTGGGTTTGACGGTGGCCGTCCGGTTGCGCTCAACGGTCAGCATCAGCTAAGCGGCGTCGCGCTGCTGGAAGAGCTGAATCGCATTGGAGGCGAGAACGGCATCGGCCGAATCGATCTGGTCGAAAATCGATTCGTCGGCATGAAGTCGCGCGGTTGCTATGAGACTCCTGGCGGCGCCATCTTGATGGCTGCCATTCGCGAACTCGAAGCTCTGACGCTTGACCGCTCCACCCTGCACTACAAACAGAAAATGGCACTCGATTACGCTGAGATGGTTTATAACGGCCTCTGGTTTACGCCGCTGCGCGAGTCACTCGATGCGTTCTTCGAGACTGTTGCTAAAGCCGTTACCGGCGAGGTCACGTTGCGGTTGATGAAAGGGAACATCGAACCGATCAGCCGCAAGAGCCCGAACTCGCTCTATAGTTTGGACATCGCCAGTTTCACAATGGGTGCCAGTTACGACCAAAAAGATGCGCTCGGCTTCATCAACCTGATCGGCCTTCCCATCAAGGTTCGCGCCTCGCTCAAACGGTAGCTCCGATGAAACTCTGGGGCGGCCGCTTCGAGTCCGGACCATCTGAAATTTTTGAAAGTTTCTCCGGCTCGCTTCACTTCGACAAGAAACTCATTTTCGCCGATATTGAAGGTTCACAAGCGTTCGCGCGAGCCCTCGCGCGGCAAAACATCATCACTGCGGCTGAGTGTCAAGAGCTGGTGGAAGCATTCGCGTCGATCGCCGAAGAAGCCCGCAACCCCGTGTACTTCGAGGGCGCGTCTGATGAAGACGTTCACACCTTTGTGATTCGCAAGCTAGGCGAAAAAGTCGGCGCGCTCGCAGGCAAGATACATACTGGCCGTAGCCGCAATGAACAAGTCTCGCTGGATACCCGGCTGTATCTCCGCGCTTCCACCGGAACGCTGATGGAACTGGTGCGGAATTTCCTCGCGGCTCTGTTGACGCTTGCAGAAAAATATCCTAATGCCGTCATCCCCGGTTACACACACCTGCGCCGGGCTCAAGCCGTTTTGTGGCCGCACTATCTACTCGCTTACTTCGAGATGTTCTCGCGCGACTACGAACGCTTGACCCAGACGCGCGACCGCATTGATGTTTTGCCGCTTGGTTCGGGGGCACTTGCCGGCAGCGGATTCCCTTTCGATCGCGACGCCATCGCCGCGGATTTAGCTTTTCCTTCGATAACAGCCAACAGCATGGATGTTTCGGGTGACCGCGATTTTGCGCTCGACTTTCTTTATTCGTGCAGCATCGTTCTTCTGCACCTCAGCAGGTTGGCCGAAGATTGGATTCTTTATTCAAGCGAAGAATTCAATTGGATATCCCTGGGCGATGGCGTAACCAGCGGCTCCAGTCTGATGCCGCAAAAGAAAAACCCCGATTCGCTCGAATTGATCCGCGGCAAGTCGGGCCGCGTCTTCGGCTGTCTCACCTCGTTGTACGTCACCATGAAAGGCCTGCCTATGACGTACAATCGCGACATGCAGGAGGACAAGGAACCGCTGTTTGACGCGTGTCATCAGACCTCCGGCGCGCTTGCCATGATCAAGGCCGTTGCCGAATCCGTCACTTTGAACGCCTCGGTTCCCGCTGCCGCTGCGGATGAAAGTTGGGTTGTGGCCACCGATCTGGCCGAAGAGCTGGCGCGTCATGGAGTTGCCTTCCATCGCGCTCATCAGATTGTCGGTAAATTGGTGCTGGACAGTGTGAATAGCGGGAAAAAGCCTTCCGATTGGACGCCGGATGCGTTGGCCGCTTTTGCCCCTGAGTTTACCCCGGCAATGGCGCGTTTGCTTTCGCCGATAGAAGGGATGAAGACCCGCGGGCTTCCCGGCGGCACTGGCCCTAACGCTGTCGCCGAGGCGCTTCGTTCGGCCCGTGAACGGCTGGCTGCATTGCCGGTATGAACAAAAACTTCCGCCAGGGTCAGATTCTCCAAGTAGTTCGCAATAAGGAGATCTACACCCAGGAAGAGTTAGCCCGCGAACTGAGTCTGCTCGGCATTCAAACAACGCAAGTAACCCTCTCGCGCGACATCCGCGAGATGAACTTAGTCAAGACGGCAGAAGGATATCGCCCCATGCCCGAAGACTCGGCTCGCCCCGAACTAGCTAGCGTTGCAAACGAGTATTTGATCGATATTCGCGTTGCACAGAACCTCGTCGTGTTGCACACGTCGCCCGGCAACGCCAGCCCCTTGGCTGTAGCCATAGACCGCGAGCGCTCCGGCGACGTGGTCGGCACACTCGCCGGCGATGATACCGTGCTCGTTATCACCAGCGATAATACCGTCGCCGAGCGCTTTCGCACTCGTCTACTCGACTTGATCTCGTAGCATCATCGGCGATGCTCCCGCCGGCGCCCGCTCACTCGCCGGCTCAGCTTCATCCCGACGAAGAAATCCGCCGATAGCTCGAGGCAGCTTGGCTTCCATAAGATCTTCGATGGGCATTGGCAACGCCATTGACCAATTCGGATTCTTGTCGCTCATCGTCGCCGGAATGTTTGGACGTTCCAATTCAGCGGCCGCATCCTCAAGACAGGCAGTGAGAATCCGCGAAGGAGCTTCAGCCAGCAGGCGATACGCCGCCGCAATTACCTCTTCCAGAGAATCCTTTTCCGTCACGCCCGACCATTGTTCCAAGCGTTGGTGAATTTCCGCAGTGCTCTCCTCGTTCGGCTTTAGATCGAGTTGCTTCTGCTTTCTAAGATCCTCCCCTGTCCAAAGCCCAGCAACCGTCGGCAAGTCGTGGGTCGTCACCGCGACCAGGGCCTCTTTGGGATATTCCGTCGGGCGTTCTTTTTCAAACCACAACAGCCGGTAAGAAAGGATCCCGTGATCGGCCAGTTTCTCGCGAACGCCATCTTCCACAGTGCCCAAGTCTTCGCCGACAACATATGATTCAGCGCGCTCGCTTTCCAAAGCCACAATCGCCAGCATCTCGTCCGCGTTATATCGCACGTAGGCGCCATTCACCGCGGGTTGTCCTTCCGGAATCCAAAACAGTCGAAACATCCCCATCACGTGGTCAATGCGTAGTCCACCCCCATGCCGGAACGCAGCCCGAATGGTCTGAACAAACGGTTCGTAACCGGCCTTGCGCAATTTGTGCGGTATGAACGGCGGCAATCCCCAATTTTGCCCTTGCGTATTGAATTCATCG
Organism: Bryobacteraceae bacterium; assembly: GCA_049802535.1. Lineage (GTDB taxonomy): Bacteria > Acidobacteriota > Terriglobia > Bryobacterales > Bryobacteraceae > Bog-105. The sequence continues at coordinate 15,040 of JBARMQ010000554.1, forward strand.
GGAGGCGCACCGACTGCCACGCCCGTCGCCAGCCAATCCTGCCATGCCCATGCGTCTGCGCCGTCGGGATCAACGCCAATCGGCAAGTCTTGCATCAGCGCCAAATGGCCGGAGGCACGAGCTAACTGAACGTCCAGCAGCCATTGGATCCATTTGAAGAACTGAACGCGGCGCACATGTTCTGCGGCGTAGCGCGTCACTTCCGGCAATGCGGGATGATGAAACTCATCCGGCCAACTATGCCATCCTGACCGGTGGTGCTCAGCCAGCGCACAGAAAATGGCGAATCTCTCTAAGTCAGTCCCGTGCTCATTACAGTAGGAGTCAAACGCCGGGTCACCCTTGAACTGTCCCCACAGCAGGTCTAGCGCTTGCATCTTCAACTTGAAAATTTTGTCGCGGTCGATCAGCCGCTGCCGGTTCAAGTCCCGCCCAGCTCGCGCAAGTTCATCGATTTGCGGAATTCGATCCGCCGTTGCGCCCGGCACCCATTCAATACGAAGCCAAAGCGGGTTCAAAAAGCGCCGGGAACTAGGGTAATACGGACTGGGCTGCTGGCTTTCGAGCGGGCTCGACGCGCTCAGCGGATTGATCATCATCATCCCAGCTCCTAAATTCGAAGCGGACCACTTTGCAAGCCGCGCAAGGTCGCCGAGGTCGCCGATGCCCCAACTCTCACGAGACCGCGAAGCATAGAGTTGAGTGGACCAGCCCCACGTTCTCAATTCATCCGGCAGCCAGCAGCGCCCAGGACTTACAATCAATGGCCGCACTTTGTTCTCGCCATCGAACTGCGCCTGATGATAACCATTGGGAATCTCCGTTTGCCGATTTCGACGGCACGTCATCGTTTCGCCCGTCTCGAGCTGAATGGTTGCATCCGCAGGTAACTTCCGCGATGGGCCGCTCAGGACAATTACCGAGTCATCGGAAGCTGTCGCCGCCGCATCTTGACCCGCGCCCATCACCTTGAGCAAAACGTCGATCGACGCCTGGGGCACATCGTGCCACTTCCCAAACGCGTCTTCGTAATTCAGGTCGATACCCCAACCGTTTGTCTGTCTGCGTCCTGTTGTAGCGGTTTCGGCCATATTCGATGGACGCAAATTTGACGGTGGGTTGTGGGAAAAGTTGGATGTTGACTATTGAGGTAGCTGGGAAAAGAGATCTGTCAGTGGAATTTCGATTTCACCCGCAATTAGCGATTCGGATTCGCGCAGCTTCACCGATTCCGCATGCCTGTCGTAAATCCATGCCGCGCGCTGCTCCGGATCAATCACCCAGCAATACGGCACGCCCCAGGCGTGATACTCCTCGCACTTCGCCAGAAGTTCTTCCGGCCGATCATCCGGAGATACGATCTCAACACAAAGATAAACGGGCTTGGTGGGGTAAGGATGCTCGAACATCTCGCGGCGTACCACAGCGAGGTCGGGAACCAGAAACTTCCTCGGCCGCAGCCGCACATGCAACTCGGGAAGGGCGAAGAACTGCTTCGCCCGAACAGCAAGCAGGACGCAAAGCAAACTCTCTATAAAAGAATGATAAGAGGTCGGCACTGGTTTCTGGCGCACCACTCCATCGA
>JBARMQ010000555.1:0-11677 GCA_049802535.1 Bryobacteraceae bacterium
CTGCAAACTCCGCTCGATGGCCGGTTTGTTCACCAAAGCACCGCGTTGTTTGATTTGCCGTTCGACTTCCCCATATCCAAAGTCGAATACGGCGACCAAGGGAGCGGCCGCGTATTGTTCGCTCGCAAGCGCAACCGCCTGCAAATTATTTGCTTTTCGAAAAGCGCGAATAAACGCCCGATTCTCCCGGCGGGCGCGGCTGAAGACGCTGCCTTTGGAAAATACGATCGTCCAAGATAACAGTGAGAATAGGAGCAGCAGAGCAATTACGACGAGTGGAACGGGCTTTAAATTTTCAAAAATGTCCCATAGGCTGATATCCAGCCAAGCGGGAAGCGAAACCAAGGGCAATCTAAGTGTCCTTTCAATTTTCAGCTTTTAGTATAAGAGGGAGCCGCTCTATCTAAGGCGCACCCGCCCATTCCGGCGGCCCGCTACTTACCCCATAGACGTCAAGATTCTGACTCATAGACGCAGTAGATTCCCGCAAGCCAAATTAAAATTCGCTCACCTCTAAGAGTTTTGTACACCAGCTTTCACCTCTCTACTGGATGTCTGTTGGACCTGGTTACGATCACCTTGTACTGCGGCCACATAACCCGTACAATTCGAATGGTATGAAGTACTTGCTCGTTGGCAGTCAAATCCTGGCCCTCCTGTTGCTCTCGGCCTGCACTCAAAGTCCTGAGCGCTTGTTACAAGCTGCAAACAAGTATCACGCGAATAAGAAGTACAAAGAAGCGTCGATTCTCTATCGCAAGGCCATCTCACGGGACAAGAAGTTCGGCGAGGCGTACTACCGCGAAGGGCTCAATATGTTGGACCAGAACCAACCGGTGGAGGCGGCGAAGTTCCTGCGCCGCGCCGTCGATTTACAGCCTAACAATACTGACGCCGAGACCAAGCTCGCTGAGATCTATTTGGCGGCCTATTCTTCATACCCGAAAAAACTCAAAAACCTGTTGCCCGACATTCAGGATCTGACCACCAAGATCCTCAAGCGCGATCCCAATTCTTTCAACGGCATCCGGCTGCAGGGAATGTTGGATTTAGCCAACAATAATAAAGTCAAAGCGCTCGCCGAATTTGAAGCTGCGAACAAGATCCATCCCTACTCGCGCGAGGTGGTCGGATGGTATGCCGAAACACTGTCGACCGAGGGACGCACGAAAGAAGCAGAGGAGCTATTGCAGGAGATGATGTCCCGGGACAAGACCTGGGGACCCTCGTACGACTTGCTCTATCTGATGGACGTCCACAACGACGATCCCGTGAAGGCCGAAGCGGTACTGCGGGAGCGTGTTGCGAACAATCCGTATAACCCCGCCGCCGTTAGCAACCTCGCGAATTTTTTGATTCAGCACAATCGCCCGGACGAAGCAGAAGCCGTGATGAAGAAGATCCTCGACGATCGGGCGCGCTTCCCGGGCGCTCGCGAAATGGTTGGCGACTTCTACTTTCGGATCCGCAATTTCGACAAGGCTCTGGCACAGTACCAGGCTGGCGTGAAAGAAGATCCGAAGAACAACTTGCACTATCAAGAGCGCATTATTGCCTCCTACGCGGTTCTAGGGCGTACTGGCGAGGCGTTGCAGCTAGCCAAGAAACTGGTTGAACAAAATCCAAAGGATAGTACGGCCAACGAACTGTATGCCTCCTTGCTCCTTGAAACAGGACGCGGACCGGACGCCCAGAAGTCTTTGGCTGAGTTGCAAAAGCTTGTTCAAAACAACGGAAAGGACGCGATGCTCCACGTCGACTTGGCGCGCGCTTACTTCGTGCTGGGCAACCCGGAGAAATCGATGGCTGAAGCGGAGGAGGCGGCGCACATTCAGCCTCAATTGATGGCTGCGCATCTGGTGATCGCCCACATTTTGGAAGATCGAAACCAACATGCCAAGGCACTCGAACAGACCGACATCATTTTGAATGCTGAGCCGCAGAATACCAACGCGCGGTTGATTCGCGATCGCGCTTTGATCGGGATAAATGAAGGCGATCAGGCAGAGCCGGAGTTGTTGCAGTTAGTCGCAAGAGACCCGAGGATGAATGATGCCCGCATCGAGTTAGCCAACCTGTATCTCAAACAGAATGACTTCGCCAAGGCGAAAGCGCAATTCGACGCCCTCTGGGCTGCAAAGGATGTGCGTGGATTTCTCGGATTGCAAAATCTGAATTTAGTGCAGGGTAAACCCGATGATGCCGTAAAGGCCGTGCAGGATTTGGTTAATAAGAACCCGAAGAACTTGGGATATCGGAATACGCTGGCAAACTTCGAGATCGTGGCTGCGCAAAAAGATCATGACGATGCCAAACATGCCAAGGCCTTGTTGGCCGACGCTGCTGACAACTTCAAGAGCATCCTAAAGACAACCGCTAATTCTTCTGACGTTTGGATTCGACTCGGTTTGGTGCAGCGCGAGTTGGGTCAGTATGACGCCGCTTTGGCATCGTTCGAACAAGGCAGCAACGCCGACACGAAGAACGCCATCGCCTATTTGAACCGTGGCATGCTCCTGGAGTTTCTCGGCCGCAACAAGGAAGCATCCGACATGTACACCCGGGTCTTAGGAATCGATTCCCAAAACACCCTTGCGTTGAACAACCTGGCTTTCCTGGCAGCGGAGGACGGCGACAATCTGGACCGCGCAATGACCCTTGCCGAGCAAGCCAAGAAGAGAATGCCGGATAGCCCCCAGATTTCGGACACCCTCGGGTACGTTTACTACAAGAAAAACTTGAATTCCGAGGCGATTCGCATCTTCCGTCAATTGGTCGATGAAAGGCCGAAGAACTCCACCTTCCGCTATCATCTTGCCCTGGCTTTGCTGAAGCAGGGAGATAAGCAGGAGGCAAAGGCAGAAGCGCAAAAGGCCCTCCAAATGTCCTCTGAGCCGCAAGAGCAGGACAAGATACGCACTTTGGTCAGCCAAATCGGCTGATGAATCTCTCCACTTGGCGCGAGAAAGATCCGGCGGTGACGTACGTCGCGCCCTTTCTTGTCTTCGTGGCTTGCCTTTTCGTCTTTCCGCGCCTTTCGTTATCGCCGGTAGTGGGATCGGCGTTATGGGTGGCGTTGATGGGCGCGGTCTGCTTCATATGTTTCCCGCGCGATGTGCCGTGGCAGCCAAACTTTTGGATTGGCAGCACGCTGGTCGGGATCGCAGTTTTCGTCATCTGGGTCGCCCCCGACGCGCTTTTTCCGGGCTACCGCCACTCGATCTTGTTTTCAAACCGCATTTTGGGAAGTGCGCATGCCTCGCTTTCCTTAGCGGTCCTGCAAAATCCCGCATTCCTGTTCTGGAGGACGCTCCGGGCAGTTGTGATCGTTCCCATCGTCGAAGAACTTTTTTGGCGTGGCTGGTTAATGCGATGGCTCATCGACCAGGACTTTAAAAAGGTTCCGCTTGGCGCCTATAGCGCGTCAGCCTTCTGGATCACCGCATTACTCTTTGCTTCCGAACATGGCCCTTATTGGGACGTGGGCTTGCTCGCCGGAGTCGCCTACAACGCGTGGATGATTCGTTCCAAATCTCTTGCCGATTGCATTTTGATGCACGCCGTCACCAATGCAGCCCTCTGCGCCTATGTCATCGCAATAGGCAAGTGGCAGTACTGGCAGTAATGCCACTCAAGCCGCCGGTAAGTGGGAGGTGCTAGAGTCAACAATCAGGAGGCAGTCCTCGGACCCCAAATATGCCCTGTTTACTAGCCCTGCTGGCGATAGCCTTTCCGCGATTAGCAATCGTGTTGCTTTGGTTTTTTACGAACTTTTTTACGCACGTCTTCAACGGCCTTCTGATCCCGATCCTCGGCTTTATTTTTTTGCCGCTGACGTTGATCGTTTACACTTACTTCCACAATATTGGGGCGCATCTCGGCACATTCCAAATTGTTTGCCTTTTCATCGCGGCCATTGTCGATCTCGGCTTGGTAGGCGGAGGTTACCGGCGCTCCCGGGCATGAGTGGCCGATGCCAACGGTCTTCATAAGCTACAAGTCTCCTGATTTGTCCCCCGCCGAACGGATCTGTTCCGCGCTGGAATCGCGAGGGATTGCCTGCTGGATGGCCCCGCGCGACATACCGCCAGGTACCGATTGGCCCAGCGCCGTCATGCACGGCATCAAAGGCTCAAAGGTCATGGTGCTGATCCTTTCGGCCGCTTCCCATTCGGACAAACAGATTGCCCGCGAGGTTGAAAACGCCGATCATGAAGGGCTTAACATCATTACCTTCCGGCTGGACAATGTATCGCCGCCAGATGAATTGGCATATTTCCTTCGAAACCTGCAATGGCTGGATGCCTTTAATGGCCGGTTCGACTCTGCGGTTGAAAAGTTAGCCAACGTCGTGCTCCAGCCCTCGACTGCCGCTCACACCGCGCTTCACCCCCGTACTCCACTTCAATCGCCCCAAGCCGGCTTGTCTAACAGTAAGGCGCCTAAAGACGGCAGCGGCCGTAATCGGATGACGCTGGTATGGGGAGCAATCGGGATTGTGGCAATCGCGGTTATTGTTTGGGCAGTGCTGCACAAAAGTGGGCCGAAAGCGGCGCCGCAAAACGGCGCAGTGGTCGCAGCGGGCCAATCAGGATCGGCCGCTCCCGCAGCTGCAGGCGATGCACAAAAGCCCAATGCACCAATCTCGCTTGACGGTCAGTCGAACACAGAGGTGGCGAACAGTGTTCCACCCGCGAGTGCACTCAATAAAACGGAATTAGTTCAGCTCCGAATGGCGGCCAGGCGCGAATGGCGGAGCGGCAAGCACGAGAAGGCCATGACCGATATCTCCCGCCTGATTACGCTCAGTCCTCACTGGGCGTCCCCTTACCTGGATCGTGGCGAATGGGAATTGGCGCGAGGCCAAAACAACGAGGCGCTTGCGGACTTTAAGGCTTGTATCGACGCGCACCCCGATTCCCTGTCGGCTGAGCAGATCGCGTATCATCATCGCGGCGAAATCGAACGGACCATGGGCGATTCGGCTGCGGCTCACGCTGACCTCGCGCAAGCGGCGTCAATCAAGGCCAAATTGGCGACTGCGAAGAAGGGCCATTGATGCCCGATTCGACTGCGCCAAGCACGGCGGAACAAGTAACCCTTAAGCGCGTAGACGACCAGATCGCCTGGTATTCCAGCCGGAGCAAGCTCAACCAGGGCCGCTATAAGTTTCTGAAGGTGCTGACCATCGCGTCCGCCGCGCTCATTCCGGTTTTAACCACCGCTCATATCCCGTATGGTTCGCCGATTGCCGCGGGGTTAGGTGTGCTGATCGCAGTTGCCGAGGGTATCCAACAGCTGAATCAGTACAGCGCGAATTGGATCAACTACCGCAACACGTCGGAAGCTCTAAAGCACGAGAAGTTTCTCTACTTGGCGCGAGCCGGACCTTATCGGACGGAGGCCGCCGCGCAGGCGACCCTGGCCGAGCGTGTGGAAGAGTTGGTCTCACAGGAAGAAGCGAAATGGCTCACGGTGCGGTCGTCCAAGCCTCATGATCCGAGCGGCAACACAAACTAGAGAATCGCACGCATGACAGCAAGCGGAGACTTCACTCATCCCGCCAATCCCGCAGCGTCACCTTGCCCGTGCTCTCCGCAAAACCCGTCTGCCGCTCCACTTCCCGCAGCTTTTCCCACGTCTCTAATGTCATACGCTGCATGGCCATCCCGCCACCCGTCGCCATCCCTTTGCGCGGCCGCACCCACTGGTAATAGCTCGGCACACCATTTGGAAAGTTCAACCGCCGGTACAGCAACGTTGGCTTCGGCGTCTTCTTTTCAATCTCCACTGCCAATTCATCATTGGTTGGCGTAAAGTCCGCCACAATCCGGTTGTTCACATTGCGGATCTCAACCCACTGCTCCATGAACACCGGCTTCACGGCCACCGGCTTCGCCGCTTCTTTTACGGCCGCAGCCGCTGGTGCTGCAGGCGCTGGGCCTTGTTCGCGCACCGGTACTTGCGTCCGTGCCCGCCACTGCTCGCGTTGCCACTGCATGCGCTGATAACTCTGCAACTTCGCCAATGCCCGCTGATGACTGCGTTCCGCCGTCGTCTGATACCGCAAAAACAGCGCGATCTGATGATGATTCTCCGCCGTCCAGGTCGTCGGATCCTGCGGCAGTTTCATCTGCGTCTGGTGAAAGTTGGTCTGCGTCCGTTTGAAGAACCAATGCGCCTGCGCCGCTTCCAACACCAACTCCTCCAGGAACGCTGACTGTGGCTGATACTCTTCCACGTATCGCTCGAGCATCCTCGCCCATTCTTTGGGATCCTCGTGCGGCAGCAGCAACTGGCTTGATCGGCAGCCATGCTTCAGAGCGGGTGGCGTCTCTGGCGGCTCCAAGGGCAATAGCTCGGGCATTTAGGCCCAGTCTCGCAAGAGCGCCCGTCCATCCGTCGCCAGAGAACCGCTCCAAACCACTCATTTTAAGAGAGATAATCTTCTCGCCTCTTCTGTCACAGGCTTCGCCCACCTCAATAAGTAAGCCAATTCACTCTCTACCGACACAGCACCCAATTTCAATTGGTAATTTCCACGTAACCCATTGGCCGCAAAAGACATTTGAGGTCGCCCGTTCTACAACACGCGCGATCCTGCCACGTTCCGCTTACTTGCCAGTGAGAAGCGCGGCTCTGGCGCTATCGCCTCGCCGATCAGGTTAAACAGATATTCGGCAACCGTCGGCGCGTGCTTAAATCCATGACCTGAACCGCCGCCCACCAGCCACGCATGCTTCAGTTGAGGATGTTGATCGATCAGGAAGTCGCCGTTTGGCGTATTCCCGTAGTGGCAGACCTGCGCTGCCCGCAAACTTGCGTCTCGCATCGCCGGGAATCGATTCGCCGTATAAACAATCGCCTCCGAAATCGCGGCCTCCCCGATCGCGCGGGGCGAAGAGTCGGGATCGAAAGCCGGGCCCAGCCGGTGAAAGCCCAATTTCATGCCGCTTCCGAAATCAGGCAATCCATACGGAATGCGAGGGTCGGTCTGGTCAATCCAAGCCGGCAATCCACCGGGTCGAAATTCCCCGCCAGCAGGAACGTCAGAAAAGAACAGTTCCTGTCGAGTCGGGCGAATCACCGGCTGCAGGAGAGGGAACAATTTCGGTAGCCAAGAACCCGCCGCAAACACAAAGAGCTCACCTGGAATTCGCTTGCCTTCCGTTGTCTCGACCCAATGCATCGCACTGGTGGCGAAATCGGGAGGGCGTATTGCAGCCACTTCGTAACGAACACCCGCGCTGATTGCAGCATCGAGCACTAACCGCAGTGTCCGCTCCGCCATGATGGCGCCCGCTTCTGGTTCGAGCAATGCCGCCGCGCCGAGCGGCACGCGCATTTGCGTGTATCGGGACGCGATGTCTGCCGCGTTCAGCCACTCGTGCTCGATCCGGAGTTCTTCAAAGATCGTCCGCGCTTCCCGCAGGCTGGAATCCCGCGCATCTGCCATCCACAGAATGCCCGTTTTATGAAACAACTCGGGGCATTTCTGTTCAGCCAGAAAATCGACCCAGAGCCTGAGAGCGCGGCGCGCGAATACGGTGTATGTCCGATCGGAGCCGTAGGCGCTGCGGATGATTCGGGATTCGCCCGTCGAGCTGGACAATTCGTTGGCTGGGCCGACTCGCTCCACGAGAGTGATACGGTGGCCGGCACGTGCGCCATGCAAAGCGATCCATGAGCCGAACGCGCCGCCTCCGACTACGACTATTTCTTTGCTGGCAGCCACGCTTACGCCCCTTGTTTGCGAAACTCTACCAGCAAGATCGCTGTTAGGATCGCTGCCCCGCCTCCGATACTGAACCAAGTCAATTTTTCGCCCCCGGCGGCCACCGCGACCACCAAAGCGAAGACCGGCTCCAGGGCGAAAATCAGCGCCGTCCTCGAAGGGCTAGTAAATCGTTGACCCCACGTTTGCAGAGCAAATGCAACGGCGGTAGCGAAGACGCTGGTGAGAACAATCGCGAACACCAGTTCGGGTGTCCAGTGAGCGCTAGGCCTTTCAACTATCAAAGATCCGGTGGAAAGGATCGCCGTGCAACTAATTTGTCCTAATGCAACGGCTTCCAACAAACCGTGCCGTGAATAGTGGCCGAGTGTGAGTAAGTGGCAGGCAAAGGCAACCGCGCATCCAATCGTCAATAGGTCCCCAAAGTTCATCCGGTGATGGACGTCCAGTGATGGGAATGTCATTAATGCGAGGCCGCACGTAGCCGCCAATATTCCAAGCACTTCGCGCCGCCGCGGCCAAGCGCGATACCACGCAGCGCTGAGCACCGGCACCAAAACAATGTAAAGGCCGGTAAGAAAGCCTGAGTTCCCGGCGGAGGTGTACCTAAGCCCGAACGTCTGAAGCACATAGCCCAGCCATAGGAAGAGGCCGACGGCCATCCCGCCACTCAATCCGGTCATCACGGTACGCATCCCCGCCCGGTGAAAAGCGCGCGCAAAGATGACCAGCATGATGGCGCTCGCAAGCCAAAACCGGAGCGCCAGAAAATACATCGTTGAAATATCGCCGAGCGCTTGCTTGACGACGATGAAGGTTGAGCCCCAAATGAGTGCGACAACGGCCAGCGCCACGTCCGCTTGCCAGCGCTTGGGCCTCTTGGAGGTCACCGGCGCAACAGCCGCGGCTGTGCTCACGACTGCTTTTGATCGGCCAAGGCCGCTAGCACAAGGACAATCCGCCGAAGCCCCGTCTCCCGGCCATCCGGCTGGTACCACTCTTGGCTGGTGTGTGCGCCGCCGCCCTGTCCTCCCGAGCCGATCGAGATCGCCGGCAAGTTCAGCGAAAGCGGAATGTTGGCATCGGTAGAGGCGCAGTCAATACGGGATCGGATGTTCAGATAGGCATCCACCGCCTGGATGGTGCGCAGCAGCGGTGCTTGCTGAGGCAGCCTTCCGCCTGGGCGTGAGCCTAATTCCTTAATTTTGGCCGTAAGCCGCGCAGCTGCCGCGTTGCGATTCTCGCGCTCCAACGCGCGTTCGACCGCTGGCGCCAGCAAGTTCGCAAGCTCGTCTAAGGAGCCGGGCTCCTCCGATCGAAGATCGAGTTTGGCACGCGCGGAGGCGGCAATCGAGTTAATGCTGGTGCCGCCCTCGACAATGCCAAAGTTGTATGAACATCGGCCCAACAAGTTTCCGCGCGAGCGTGCGTCGGCGCTTTGCAAAAACGTCGCCATTGCATCGCTCAGCGCGTGAACCGGATTCGGTGTACCGTGGTCGTTCCAACTGTGGCCTCCGGGCCCGGCAAAGCTAATCTCCAAACGGCGGCTCGCCAACGCTTGCGCCGTGACGTGTTCCGTTGAAGGGCCATCCAGCACCACGAAGGCCTTGATCCCGCTCCATTGGGACGTTTCCCGGCAAAGATATCTCATCCCGCTTAAATTGCCTTCGCCTTCCTCGCCAACGTTCGCCACGAGAAGAAGGGTGGCTGCCAACGGCCGCAATTCGGGAAGCTCCGAACAGGCACGCGCCAAAGCCAATAACGCGGCCAAGCCGGAACCGTTGTCGGAGACGCCAGGCCCCACTAATCTGCCGTCGGGCGCGACATATACGTCTTCGGGCCGTTGCGGCGCTAGCACCGTGTCGAGATGTGCGGAAACAACAAGCGATCTTTCCTCAGACGCACTTTGGAAGGAGGCGATTACGTTCCCAGCGCGATCCAACCTCGATTCCCAACCCAAAGCCTCTAATTGAGCGCGGAACGAAAGCGCACGTTTCTCTTCAAAGAATGTCGGCGCGCTAATGCGGCAGACCTTCACTTGTTGCTCGGTGATCCAACTGCGTTCGCGTGTGAACCATCGCTGCGCCGCGACCATTGCGGGTTGATCTGCCAAGTGCGCAATTTGCCGGGGATCCGGCGACATTCGCCGCCCTCCAAGCAGGGATTTGGGTTGTGACGCCACGGGGATGGGAACCGGTCGTTAAACTTCTTAGTGTAACTTGACGGGCATACCTTGCGACCTTTCTGCAGTCCAAAGTCAAATAGGCGAGCCAGTTGGCTTCCCTGGGCCGCCGAATGACCGGCCGGTCGCCTTGTGCACCCGTAACCGATCCGTTAGACTGGAAAGGTATTCGGGGCGTGGCTCAGCCTGGCTAGAGCGCCTGGTTCGGGACCAGGAGGTCGGAGGTTCGAATCCTCTCGCCCCGACCAACCCACCTGACGGGCATCGGAGTCACATCGATATCCAAACTCCTCTGGGCGAGATCGTTTCCAGCGCGCCGGCCGAAAGGCCGAGTCCGGTAGTCCTCCAAGGGCGGATAATTACAATTCGGCCAATAGATCCCGTCGGCGACGCCGACGATCTTTACTCCCGCTTGCATGGACCCGATGCGGAGGAACTTTGGCGATACATGTCTGAAGGGCCATTCCCGGATCGAGCGAGCTTCACGGCAAAGCTTTCGCAAAAGGCTAACTCACAAGACCCGCTGTTTTTCACGATTGTGGACAACGTCTCCCGGCGGCCGGTAGGAATGTCATCATTCTTGCGAATCGATCCCGCAAACCGTGTGATCGAAGTAGGGCACATCCTCTACACGCCCTCCCTGCAACGAACAGCCGGCGCCACTGAGGCAACGTACCTTTTGGCTCGGCACGCATTTGAAACTCTCGGATACCGCCGCTACGAGTGGAAGTGCAACGCGCTGAATGCCCCGTCCCGAAGAGCCGCCCTGCGCCGCGGCTTTACATTTGAAGGCGTGTTCCGCCAACACATGATCGTCAAAGGCCGGAATCGCGATACCGCTTGGTTCTCTCTGTTAGACAGCGAATGGCCAACGCGCAAAGCGGCGTTCGAACGCTGGTTAGACCCTTCGAACTTCGATGCGGATGGCCATCAACGAAAGTCTCTCGAAGCTTGCCGCTTGACCGCCAATGAGCGATTCTAGTCGCCGCCGATCGAAATCGGCGCTTCAGGGAAGTGCTCTTCACCCATGCCATAGCGCGAACGTCCGCGCCGCTCACGGCCTCCGCCAGGCCAATCCAGGCGCATATCGCGACACACTTCGTCCAGCATGGAGACTGTCGCGGTGCGCTGTTCCATGGCAAACATTGTGACCAGAATGTTATCGCAGATGGCGTTGATCACACGAGGAATTCCACGCGCACGCAAGAAAATCTCGCTCATCAACTCGCTTGAAAACAAGGTCTGATTCTTCAAACCAGCGCGAGTCAGTCGCGATTCGATATATTCCGCGCACTCGGCTTCTGTCAAAGGGTTTAGCGTGCAGCGCAGTACCAATCGTTGCTTCAACTGACGCAGATTCGGAGCATCTAATTTGCGGTCCAACTCGGGCTGCCCGCTTAGGATGATCTGTAGCAGCTTACCGGTTCGGTTCTCGAGATTTCCCAGCAGCCGCACTTCCTCCAAAACTTCCCAATCCAGATTGTGGGCTTCATCGATGATGAGGACGCAAGTGCGCGAGCGCTCGGCCTGTTCAATCAAGATAGTGTTTAGAGCGAATAATACGTCCGTTTTCGATTTCCGGTCGCATTGCAGATCGAAATCATAGGCGATCATCTCGAAAAACTGATCCGGAGTGAGGCGAGAATTGAAAATAAACCCGAATTCGATTCGATGTGCGTCCAGATAATCCCGCAAGCACTCGAGCATCGTCGTCTTGCCGGTTCCGACCTCCCCAGTCAGCGAAATGAAGCCTTTACGGC
>JBARMQ010000556.1:0-3495 GCA_049802535.1 Bryobacteraceae bacterium
GTGTGCAACCTTGAAAATATCAATAATGACGAAGGTTTTCCATTTCCAGACTTCGCGGGAAAAATATATCTGCGATGCGGCAGTCGTCTGGTGCTTTGATAGCCGCTTTCAGCTTGGTTTTGGCAAATTCCTCAAGCGGCGCGGCATCGTGAATGCCGACCCGATAAAAATTGCCGGCGGCGCGAAATGTCTGGCATCTCCTGACCACGAAACAGACCGTCAGTTTGTGCTGGAGCAACTTCGAAAGTCCATCCGGCTGCATGGGACCAAGCTGGTGATCTTGATGCTTCATTCCGATTGCGGAGCGTACGGAGGTCTGGCGACCTTTCGGGATGACGCCATGCGTGAAGCGCAACATCATGAGGCGGAAATGCAACGCGCAGCCGAGGTCTTACATGCTGAAATTCCAGAAGTAGACGTCCAGGGTTACTTTGTGGATTTTGACGGAATCTGGTCGGTGGAACTAAGCCCAAGCGCGCGAACTATCGTGGCGAGGTAGCATCTCAACAGCAGCGCCTTAACTTTTCTGCGATTCCAGCTTCTCCAAATCGAGAATGCGCGCCATCGCCCGTGCCAGGGTTTGCCAGCGGCTGGTTTCTTGCGTTAAACGCTTTCGGCCCTTGGCAGAGATCGTGTAAAACCGCGCTTTCCGGTTATTCAGAGAAACACCCCACTCCGCGCAAATCCAACCCTGCGCTTCCATGCGTTGCAATGCCGGATACAGCGCCCCATGATCCACCAGAAGCACATCCTCCGAGCTCGATTGAATAGCGCGAGCAATCGCCTGTCCATGCTGCGGCCCAAAAACCAGAATGCGCAGGATGAGCAAGTCCAACGTGCCCTGCAGCAACGCGAGGCGATTCTTCTCCTCTTTGGTCGACATGTAACCCAAGTATGATCAGCGCCGGGGTTAGATGTCAACCTGACGGATTCAGCGCTGTCGACCGGGCGCTATTGCTCTAGATACGTATAGCCTTGCAGCCCTTCCTCATAAAACTTGAGAAGGCGGCCGGACTCTTCGTAACCGATACGCTGCTCGCGGACAGCCAGTTCGACATCTTTGCGGAATTGATCGAGCAGCGTCTGCGAATTGTATTGCACGTAGTTCAAAACCTCGCGGACGGTGTCGCCTTGCACAACGGTCTCAAGAACGACATCGCCGTTGTCGTCAAGACTTACGTGCACCGCGTTGGTATCGCCAAAGAGGTTATGTAAATCGCCGAGAATCTCCTGGTATGCACCTATCAGGAATGACGCAAGAATATACGGGGAGTCAGGGGTGTAGGCATGCAATGGCAGCGTTTTTTTGACGTCGCGCCGGTCGATGAACTGATCGACTTTGCCGTCGGAGTCGCAGGAAATATCGGCTAAAATACCGTGTCGCGTTGGCACCTCAGCCAGCCGGTGAATCGGCATGATCGGGAAAAGCTGCTTCACGGCCCAGCTGTCGGGCATGCTTTGAAAGAGCGAAAAATTGCAGAAGTATGTGTCGGAGAGCAGCCCATCCAGACCTTCCAACTCTTCTGGGAAGTAGTCGAGCTCGCCTGCCAGCTTCAACACCTTCTGACAAATGGACCAATAGAGATTCTCGGCAATGCTGCGTTGGGCGAGGGGTAAGTAGCCCAGGTTGAACAAATTTAGAGCGGAGTCCAGCGCCTGCTGAGCATCGTGATAGCTTTCGAGCAGATTTCTTTTGTTAACGGACTTATGCGCCTCAAACAAATCGATGAGGCACTGTTCCGAGTCTTCGGGGATATTCGAAGGCAGGTCTTCCTCCCCGAAGCCGCTGACACCAACCACATTGAAGACCAGAGCACTATGATAAGCCGCGACGGCACGTCCGCTTTCGGTGATGATCGTGGGGTGCGGTATATCGGACTCGTCGCAGATGCTCTGGATGTGATAAACGACGTCGCGGGCGTACTCCTCAAGCGTGTAATTCACGCTCGATTCGAAGTCGGTCTGCGAGCCATCGTAATCAATGCCCAGTCCGCCGCCAACGTCGAGATACTTTAGATCCACGCCAAGCTTTTTCAGGTCGACGTAAATCCTCGCCGCTTCGATCACCGCGCCTTTGATCTGGCGGATGTTAGTGATTTGGCTTCCGAGGTGGAAATGCAGTAGCTCGAGAGAGCCTTCGAGGCCGCGCTCCTTTAGAAATTCGGCAGCCTTAAGGGCTTCGGTAACCGTCAGACCAAACTTCGAACGATAGCCTCCCGATGATTTCCAACGGCCCGAGCCGCGGCTGGCCAACTTGACACGAATACCAATCGCCGGTTTAACGCCGACTTTTTCGGCATGCTTCGCGATGAGTTCGAGTTCCGTGTATTTTTCAACGACGGGCGTGATCTGGCGGCCGATTTTCTTCGCCAGCATGACCATCTCGATGTACTCGTCATCTTTGAAGCCATTGCAGATGATGGGCGTGAAGTTGTCGGCGATGGCGAGCACCGCAAGCAGTTCGGGCTTGGATCCGGCTTCGAGACCGAAGTTATAGGCGCGGCCAAATTTGAAGACCTCTTCCACCACTTGACGCTGCTGGTTCACCTTAATCGGATAAACGCAGCAGTAACCGCCTTGATAATTGTGCTCCCGCATGGAGGAATCAAACGCAGCGTGAAGTTCGCCCAGCCTATGTTTCAGAATCTCGGCAAACCGAATTAAGATGGGCAGCGAGATTCCGCGCCATTGCAGCGTATCGACAAGCTGTTTGAGGTCGATGCGGCGGTTAGCCTCCTTAGTGGGATGGACGAAGAGACTGCCGTTCTCCCCTACTGAAAAGTATCCCTTTCCCCAGCTTGCAACGTCGTATAGCTCGGCGGAATCGGTGGTGGTCCAGCGGTCGGCGGGCTCGCGCACTTGCGCCGGAACTGCAAGCTTGTTCATTTCAGAACGAAAACTCCTGGGGGTGGGATTTAAAACTCAATTAGAGCACGTAGAAACATGCCGGTGTGCGTAAATCAGCGGCGAGCTTAAAGCAACGAAGAGATTACTGAGACAGTTGCAGCTGTGGGTAGCAAATTGACCTTAGCGGATAGAGCACGTGGGCGCCGGGGGCGGAACTGCAATGCCGCGGTCGAAAGCTTTGGGCGCACTCTTGGGGCTCATTGCATCGAGCGTCGGTTTGAGAGGCATCGGAGTCAACGGGATGGAACACTGCGCAACGAATGGCTTGGGTGGCTCAACTCGTCCCAGCATGAGCGGCCCGGGACTTCCGAAGGGCTCAGCAAAAAATTTGGCGGCATCTTTCGGACTCGCCTGCCATGAATAGTTCGGCTGACCAAACCCTAGCGCATCTCGTGAATCAGCCTTGAGGGCTCGCAGCAGCAGAGCTTGTCCTTCGTCAAGCGTCTGTCCTGCAGGCGCCTGCATTAATGTTTGGTCAGAAGCGATAACAAGAGTGGCCGCGAGAACAGTCATGATGCCGAGCCGGAAAAACATGAACCTAGTATATGGCTATTTTCGTCATTAGGAGTGTCTGACGCGGCTCTACCC
>JBARMQ010000557.1:0-19447 GCA_049802535.1 Bryobacteraceae bacterium
GCCCTGGGCCGCATCGATCGAAGCCTCATAATCGCCCAACCCACGGTAGGCGTCGGACAGATAACCACGATTGATCACATCGTCAGGCGTTTTATGAAAGAGCGCCAGGGCGGCATCTTTCGCCGGCGAAAACTCGCGCCGACTGAGCAGGAGCCAAACTTTCGCTCTCTCCGCTTCGAAGTTATGCGGGGACAGCCGCAGGGACTGACTAAGAGAATTTTCCGCGGATGCGAGTTCGGGGGCATCGTCAGTTTCCCGAAAACGCTGGAGGTACGCGAGCGCTAAATCGTTAAAAGCTTCAAAGTTTTCAGGCTCCGCAGCAACTCTTTGCTTTGATGCCTGGATCTTCATTTGCGCCGGGCTCAAACCGGGCTGAAGATTCACAAGCGCCAGAGCCAACAGGAAAGGGATCATAAAAAATGCGCTGGGTCAGTTGGTACCAGGCCCAGCGCACGAATGCCAAAAGACAACAGATTAGTTAGTCGGACAAATACCGCCAGGAAGAGTATTACATCCAGCTTGCCCCGGTCCTTCGTGAACGCTTTGCCGTCCGCTGTAAGCGTCCGCAGTGAACGGGAAAGTTGAAAGCAGGGGAACAGTGGACGTATTGACTCCGTCGCCGATACGGGTACCGTATTTGGTCCCATCCACCAAGATGCCGCCAACGACGCGAGCAGCGATATCCACCACATCATCGATCGGTCGGCGCCCGTTGGGGAATCCTGCCATGTCGCCGGCTAAGAATCCCAACCGCTTCTGTGAACCGTAGGGCGTGGGGGGAATGCCGACATTGAGACGGAGCAGGTCGGCAATCGGCCCTGTCGAAGTGCATCCCGGGCAAATTGGCGCTTGGTATAAAACCAACGGAAGCAGATCTGTCCGCGGGGCCGGTGGAACGGGAATTCCAATGGATCCGAAGATCGTGGCAAGCAAGGGATTCAGGACGAAACTGGCAAACTGGCGGTCATTAATTGGATCGCCCGTGCTGAAGGTATCTTTGAATCCTGTGCCGATGATCAGCTCATTGATTAAAGGATTTCCCATGCGTTGAACTTGTGTCTCGGGCGCCGCAATGGGAAACCCGCCGATTCCAAAACGGGGTAGTGCGATCTTAACGGTAGTGGCGCGAGACGTAGTGGCATACGTACCAATGACTGCTGCCGCTTCGCCCGCCGTATGGAGGGAATGATCCGCCGTCAGCATCGTGATCGGTACCTCAATTGCAATGCTGTTAACGTTGAAACCCGCCAATGCATTCGGGGCATAGTTGTTATTGTCGTCGCTGTCTACGGCGGCGGTTAGAACCCCTCCACCAGCGGATTGTCTGAAATTGAGCGAATCAAAAGCTGCTCCAAGATCGATGAAGAACGGGTCGGCCACCGTTCCAGCAGATACACGGATGCCGTCTGCCAGGGTGTAGATGCCTTGCTGACGTAAAGCGTCGTAATCTGGCATGGTCCTGGGGCCGACATTTGTCGGAACGGCATACAACGTCTGACCTTGAGACAGATTGTTGGACCTGCCGTATTTATCAACCATCGTGACCGTGTAGGTCTGTTGGAGATTTATACCGGCCGCGCCTGCTCCGCTCAATGAGGTGATAGGGGGAATACCTAAAATGCCGCCAACAAATCCGGTGAACACGGTGGGAGCGTTAATAGTTGTAGTGAAGCGAAATTGGAAAGTGACGTCGGGGATGCCGTCATGGTCGTTATCAACCTTCATCTCGTAAAGAATCCCCGGATCGAACGGGAAGTAATTCGGACCGTTTGACGGCTCGAGAAATGGATCGACATTCAAAATGAAAACGACGCGATCGGGGTTTTCCGGACTTACAAATGCATACCAGTCGGTGATATCCGCCTTCTGGTCAAGTGCGGTAATCGGAGCTTCCCGATGGCTCGCAGCAAACAAACTGGAGGGGAGTAGGGCTATCCCCAATAGGCCTAGGGCAGTACCTAAGCGACTTAGCTTCATAAACTTTGCACCTCGGATGAGAATGGAAGACCAAACAACTGCCAATGAGTATACGCTTAAATTACTAGATTCGGACGCAAGGGATGTCTGTTTCCGCTCCAAAAATTCTTTTGCAGGAAGCGTGTGTTAGCGAAGTTAGTAAATATATGCCTTGGCGTAAACAATGTCTTATGAATGTCCGGCTCAATTCGGCTTTATTACGCCGATTTTTAGTACTGCTGCCTGTTGCCTTGCTGGGACATCCGATGGGCAATTTCAGTGTGAGTCACTATTCAGCGATTGAAGTGGGCGCGCAACACAGTAAACTGACCTACATCTTGGATTTTGCCGAGATTCCGACCTTCCAATTGTTTCAGGCCTGGCAAATCGACGGGCGCGACAAAGCGATTCTTACCCAGAAGGCGTCCGCGGCGGCAGTGGGATGGCTCGCCAACCTTGATGTTACAGACGGCGGACAGCGGGTTGGACCAATCCTGAAATCGGTGGATGTGAGCGTGCAGGACGGTGCCGGTGGGATGCCGGTGCTGCGAGTCAAGATGACAGCGCTCCTGCCGTTAAATGCCGGGAAAGTGGCGTACGAGGATCGTAACTTCCCGGACCGCACCGGCTGGAAGCAAGTCATTGTCCGCCAAGGACAAGGCGCAAAAATTGTAAGTTCAACGAGAAATGATGCCGACGTAACCAACGGGTTAACAAAATACCCCGCCGATCCTACGATTGCGCCTCCACAGGAACTAACTGCGGAATTGCAATGGACTGCTGCCGGATCGGCCGCTCCTAAAGACGTAGAGCTAACTCAGGCGCCTCAAAAGGCATCCCCAGCGGTCCTGCCCATCGTGCCCAAGAGCACTCATGAGTTGCCGGGTGCGGTATCAAACGTAAATCCATCGATTTCCGCGCAGGCCCTACCCGCGGCGCAGCCGGCCTTCTCCTTAGTCCAGCCAAAAGGCGCCGGAACGGTCGTTCGGGGAGACTATCTCTCCCGTATGTTGAAGACGCAATCGATCACCGGCTGGATGATTCTTCTCGGACTGGGTGCAGCGTTCGGATTGGGCGCGGTTCACGCCCTTTCTCCGGGGCATGGGAAAACGATTGTCGCAGCATATTTGGTCGGGAACCGTGGAACCGCCGGACATGCGGTGTTGCTTGGGGCTACAGTTACTTTCACCCATACCGCTAGCGTGTTCTTACTTGGACTGGGAGTTCTGTTCTTCGAAAAGTACATTGTTCCCGATCGCATTATCCCGTGGCTGGGTGCGGTCTCAGGG
Organism: Bryobacteraceae bacterium; assembly: GCA_049802535.1. Classification (GTDB taxonomy): domain Bacteria; phylum Acidobacteriota; class Terriglobia; order Bryobacterales; family Bryobacteraceae; genus Bog-105. The sequence goes on from JBARMQ010000557.1 coordinate 3,246, forward strand.
TTTTCCATAGTCGCGGTTGGATTTTGGCTGCTGTATCAACGCTCCAAGTCGTTGCTGGTTGCCAAAGGGGAGCACGCTCATCACCACGATCATCATCACGGCCACGAGCCTCACTCGCACGATCACAGTCATCACACTCACGATCATTCTCATGATCACGGCCATCATCCTGAGCACGTGCACGCTCACTCGCACGATCATCACCATCATCATGGCGACGAGCAGGATCATGTACATCATCACGATCATCTCCAGGCCCATGATCATTCGCACACTCACGGACACACCCATCATCACGATGACTCTCTGGGCTTACACGTTCATTCTCATGGCGGCAAAGCCCACACGCATGCGCCGCCAGAGAAGATCACATTGCCTAGCCTGATTGCTCTTGGGGTGAGCGGTGGCCTTGTCCCTTGTCCTTCCGCCCTGGTGCTGATGCTTAGCGCCATCGCCTTAGGGCGCGCCGGTTTAGGATTGATGCTGCTGGTGTTCTTCAGTCTCGGTTTGGCGGTGGTTCTTATGGGGATCGGCCTGATGGTGATTTATGCCAAGAATCTATTGCCCGAACGCTCGCGCGTATCTGACCACCCGTTCTTTCGCCTGATGCCGATATTCTCTTCTGTGGTCGTGGTGTGCCTGGGGCTTGGGATGGTTGCTGTTTCGCTCGGCTGGCTTAGCCCCACGCGCTTCAGCTTATGAGCCGCCGTCCTCTATTACGGGTTGAGCTGTCGAAGGACGTCAGCCGCCTGCTCGTCGAACCGGAAGTCGAACTTCGGATTCAGATCGAGAGCTCTCTTTAGTTCCGCTCGCGCCATATCCCTATCACCAGAATCCCAAGCGATCATACCCGCATGGTAATGCAGCGTTGGGTCCGGCGTCCCCAGCGAGATTGCTTTCCGCGCTGCTTCCAAAGCCTCGGAATTGCGCTTCAGCTTGTAAAGCACCCAACCATAGGCGTCGTACGTAAAAACGTCGTTCCGAACGGTAAATTCAGCCTTCGCCAGGGTAAGCGCCCGATCTAACTTGCGATTTTCGTCCGCGAAAATAAGGGCCAGGTTTCGATTCATGGTTTCGTGATTCGCAATCATCAAAGTGTTGATCGCATCAATTAACGACTCCTGATCCGCCGCGCCTTTCTTGTCTCCCGTTTTGTCGTACACAGCGGCAAGGAGCGCAGCGTAATCCGGTAACGGAACACTCGCCTGTGCTCGCTTCAAATAGACGAGAGCTCCTGTGAAGTCGCCTTGATTCGCCAGAAACCGTCCCATCGCGGCATTCGCGCGGTGATAACCAGGGAAGTCCTTCAAAGCCCGGAGATAGGCTTCTTTGGCGTCGGCCGTTCGGCCAGTTTTATAAAGCAGATCTCCAAATTCGGTATATACCCAAGCATCGTTTTCGCTGGACTTACTGCCTGCGAGGGCGGCCTGATACATCCAATTAACGGCCTCTTGCGTTTTTCCAGTGACGAATAGCTGATAGGCGAGGCGATTGTAACTGGTCATGTCAGGCGACAGTTCCACCATGTGCCGATAGAGCTTGCCCGCCTCGTCATATTCACCCATCTCCATGCGGCAATCGCCCAACACTCCTGTGGTCCCGGCATCGCTTGGGTTGCGCTTCAAAAGGTCAGCAGCGCGTTCGGCCACCTTGGGAAAGTTGTGCCGTTGTAAGTCGATGGCGTTTTGCAAGCGCAGAGCTTCATAGTTTTTCGCATCTTGAGACTGCATACGGTCGACGACCGATGCCGCCTTTTGCAAATAGACGGGGTCCATGGTTTCCCGAAGACGTTGCAGAAGAGCCCTGGCCAACAACGTCTCCAGCTGAAGGTCGTTTGGCTTGTTCTTCAACTTACTTTCCAAAAGTGTGATCTGATCATTCGTCGGCATGCCCTTTAACTGCGCAGCTAACTGGCCGTCAAAGCCGGCGGACACCTGAGCGAAGAGCACGAGAATCAGTACGAATCGCTTCACCATCGTTCCCATTGTGAGCGAAGCCGGGCGAGCGCATGATCGAGAGCAGGATTTAGAGTGTGACTGAGGCGAGAACTTAGCGCCTGAGGAACTCGCGCAAAACAGGCACGGGATCGGTTCAGTCGCCGATAGGGAGTAAAGCCACCCGTGCCGCTTCCAACCGACGCTCCTCGGTTTGAAAGTACTGGGTTGCGGCAGTAGGCTGGCGTGTGGCTGCCAGGGTCGAACCAAGGCAACAACGGCGCGGATTTCTTGCGTGTAAGATCAAACGTGAAATGATCCATCCTGATTTAATTGGGGAGAAAACTTCGCGACCTGAATTGAGGTTGGGGCTGTAGAGGCTTTACCGATGTGTCCTGAAACGACCTTACCGGCGGCTGAGGGCGCTGCTTGCGAAAGCGTGGAAGCGTTACCCCGTCCCGAATATCCCCGGCCGCACTTTTTGCGGCCAGAATGGATGAACCTCAATGGATTGTGGGAGTTTGCCTTTGATGACGAGGATGCCGGGCTACGGGATAAGTGGTATAGCGGACACCCCGCGTTCGATCTTCGGATCCTTGTGCCCTTCACCTTTGAGGCGACGCGCAGCAGGATCGGCCGACTCTCGTTCCACGAGCGTATTTGGTACCGGCGGGAAATTCAAGTGCCGGAAACGTGGCGAGAGCGGAGGATCCTCCTTAATTTCGGTGCTGTCGACTATCGGGCTACCGTTTGGCTGAACGGCTCCATTGTAGGCGCACACGAGGGCGGCCACACCCCGTTCACCTGTGACGTCACATCGGCGCTAAGCGATTTACGGGGAGTTATTGTAGTTCGCGTTGAAGATCCGCCAACCGATCGCTACATCCCTCGCGGGAAGCAATACTGGGAGGAGCAGCCAAGCGGGATCTTTTATGCGCGTACGACCGGCATTTGGCAGACCGTATGGCTCGAACCGGTTGCGCGCAGCTTTATTGCAAATGTCAAGATCACTCCCTTTATCGATGGCGCAGTTAAGTTCCAGTTTAAGGTCTCTTCGCCCGAGCCGGATCAATTCGTAAAGGTAATCGTCCGCGACAAAGACCGATTTCTGGCGAGCGGCATCAGCGTCATAAATGGGCCCGTCGCCGCGACGTCGGTCTTTGTCGAAAACCCGCAATTATGGTCGCCAGAGTCGCCAAACCTCTACGAAGCGCGCCTTGAATTGCACAGTCCTTCGGAAATCATCGACACCGTGGAAACCTACTTGGGTTTCCGTTCTATTAGCACGCAGGACGGGAAGATCCTTCTCAATGGATCTCCTTATTTTCTTAAGACTGTCTTAGATCAGGGATATTGGCCGGAAAGCAATCTCACCGCCCCCTCCGACGATGCGATTCAAGCTGACATTCGCATGACGAAAGAGATGGGCTTCAACGGTGTTCGCAAGCATCAGAAGGTGGAAGATCCGCGCTACTTATATTGGGCGGACAAGCTTGGGCTGCTGGTGTCCGGAGAGATGGCAAACGCCTATCTCTTCAATGATGACTCAGTTGCGCGGATGACGCGGGAGTGGATGGAAGTCATCTGCCGAGATTACAGCCATCCTTGCATCGTGATCTGGGTTCCCGTGAATGAAAGTTGGGGCGTGCCAAATCTTGCCGACGCTCGGGAACAAGCCCATCTTCGATCCCTGTACTACTTGACAAAATCGCTGGACGACACTCGATTAGTGATTGATAACGATGGTTGGGAGCACACGGAAGTAACTGATCTTTTCGCGATTCACGATTACACCAAAACGGGGGACGAATTCTACAGGCGCTTCAAAAACATTGCATTGGAGGGCGTGCCATTACCGCTATACGGCAAAATGTATCTGGCTCCGGGGCACACTTACAACGGCGCCCCCATATTTCTTTCCGAATTTGGCGGCGTGGCCTACGTTCGGCCCGCTGATTTGACCAAGATTCCCGAAGGATCATGGGGTTATTCAGGCATCGAAGCGTCCCAAGAGGATGCGCTTGCCCGGATGCGTGGGCTTTTTGAAGCTGTTGCCGGCATTCGCCAAATTGCGGCCATCTGTTACACGCAACTCTACGATGTTGAAAAAGAAGTCAACGGTCTCATGACTTATGACCGGTGCCTTAAATTCGATCCGGCGATCATTCGAGCACTCAATGACCTGCTCGTTTGATATTTCTATACGGCTATTGACACCGCTTTTGCCGGCGATCTGAGCAAGGATTGACGGTTTGTGTTCGCGATCTTAGCAACTAACGTGAGTGCCTGTGCAACAACTTGGTCCATATTAAAGTACTTGTATGTTGCTAACCTGCCCACAAAGTGGACTTTCGGAGTCTTTTGGGCAAGCGCCTCGTATTTCTGGTAAAGAGTCGCATTCTCTGCTCGCGGGATGGGATAGTAAGGATCTCCCGCTGCACAAGGGAATTCATACACAATGCTGGTCTTGGGATGGACCTGACCAGTCAAGTGCTTAAATTCAGTGATTCGCGTGTACGCATGCTCGTTAGGGTAATTCACTACCGCTACCTGCTGAAATTGCCGTTGATTGATTGTTTCATGCTGGAACTTTAACGAGCGGTACGGTAATTTGCCATAACGGCACCGGAAGAATTCGTCTATTGGACCCGAATAGATCATTTCGTCAAAGGAGACTTTTTTCGCCACAGCGCGATAGTCCACGCCTAGCTCTACGGTGATTCGCGGGTGGTCCAACATATTTTCAAACATGCGAGTGTAGCCGTGCAAAGGCATCGCCTGATGAAGATCGGAAAAGTATCGATCGTCCCGATTTGTGCGCACAGGGATGCGAGCCGTTACTTGAGCATCCAACTGCGACGGATCGAGCCCCCACTGTTTACGGGTGTAGTAGCGAAACATCTTTTCGTAGAGATCGCGGCCTACTCGCGAAACCACCGCATCTTCCGATGTTCGGATGGGCACTATCGTCTCGGCGCGCACACGCAAGAAATCCTCCATTTGCGACTCGGAAAGAGATAGATCATACAACCGGTTTACAGTGTCAAGGTTAATGGGAACAGGGACTAATTTGCCGGTCACGCTGGCCAGAACCCGGTGCTCGTACTTTCTCCAACTTGTAAACCTTGAAAGATAATCGAATACGTCGCTCGAATTGGTATGAAAAATGTGAGGTCCATACTTATGCACAAGTACGCCGCTCGAGTCGAGGTGGTCGTATGCATTGCCACCAACATGCGACCGGCGATCGACGACCAGCACTTTCTTACCGCACGTGCTCGCCAATTGTTCAGCGGCGACCGCGCCGGCGAAACCCGCCCCCACTATCAAATAATCAAACATCAGAGCCTGCTTTTGCGGCGAGGGCTTGTGGAGGAATAGCGGTAGCCGGTAAAAACGTCCGTTCACGGCCAGCTATTACTTGCAGCATCAGGTGATTCATTTCCCCCCAGGTCTTGTCCCACGACAAGGTTGATAGAAATGCGTCCGCCCGTTCGCGCCACTTAAGCGTCATTCCGTATGTGGCAACCTGACTCATCGCTGCAACGAATTCCTCCGCGTTCCCTACGATGCGAGCCAAGCCTAACTCCCCATAGGGACGAACGACATCACGAATGGGGGTCGATATCACCGGAAGCCCTGCTGCCAAATATTCGGGGGTTTTAGTGGGGCTGATAAACCGGGTGGAGTCGTTCATAGCAAACGGAAGCATAGCGGCATCCCAAGAGGCAAAATAGGCCGGAAGTTCCGAATACTGCTTCATGCCCAGATAGTGAATATTCGGCTGGATGGGAAGCGATTCTACCGGGATCTTGACGACTGGACCGATCATCACGATTTGCCAGTCTGGCTGCTCTTTGGCTATATCCGCGAGCAGCGCTGTATTCACTCGTTCATCTATGACGCCGGCATATCCGATGCGGGGACGAGGAATGTTCCGTTGATCCGCAGGCTCGTCTCTGATGCATCGCGCCCGCGCAAAATGGGGAACATCGACGCTGCTGGGGAATGTATAGACGCGAGGATGCTGCTCGCATTTCGCTTCGAAAAGACTAAGGCCGCCCGTGAAGACCAAATCTGTCCGCGCAAAGAGCTTTTGCTCGTTTTGTATCAATTCGGGCGGAGCGCCTCGAAAAAGCGAGAGCTCGTCCATGCAGTCATAAATACTTACAGCGGGCCGCAAGTCATCGGCGAATTTAAGCGCCATAGGAGTGTAAAACCACGCGGCATACTTACGAATGGATTGGTTTTTGAAGAGCGAACTTATCAGCCCTCGTAAGCAATCATCTAACTTGTCTTCCCGAATATTCTTAGGAACGGCTGGAACAACTACGTGTACACCGGTCTTCGGACAGACATTGAGACGCAGCTCCGGCCTCTCCGTGTCAAAAACAGGCTCTTCCACAAAGAACACGCGGCGATGTTTGGCGAAACGACTCATTAAGTGTTGGGGACGCTGATAAACAAAGCCCCAACGCAGGTGGGAAAAACAAATCAGATCAACTTCGCCGAAGTCGGACGGACGCAGTGGTGTTCTTTGTCGATTCATGTTACTACCCTGTGTAGACTTACCAACTAAGTTTTTGCTGCCGCGCAATTTCAACAGCTAGCGGGGCGTACACTTCGCGTTGGCCCACGGCGTCGGCATAGTCAAAGAGCCCATTGTGGCAGTGGCGACCGTCGTCCCAGCCGGGATGATTGAGAATTGGATACAGGCAAATGCCTTCCATCTGCACGCCAAGTGCAATAGCCTGCCGGACCTCTGCGCAGATATACGAAAACCAATCAGGGCGTTTTGCGTCTTCGGTACCCGTCTCGGAGACGAACATGGGAACACGATATCGACTCCAGACTTCGAGCAGAATTGCGTGGAATGGCCGGTAAAGCGGATCTGACGGCTGGAGCGTTCGGCCGTGATTCACCCACTCGTTCCGATCGTAGAAATTCACTCCTATCGTCTGTAGAACGTCGGGACTGCCGCCCAGTTCCGGATGTGCGCGACCGGCGATCATATCCCATGCTTCAAACATAGCGAGCCTATATGCCTCGGCTTGCTGTTCGTCAGCCGGTTCGGCCGCATTGCCAGCGATGTGGATCACCGGCTCGGGCCACACCAGACGAGTTCTTGGAATTTGCGCTACGAAAGCTTTTGCCGCCTGCAACCCCGCACGGACTAACTGCAGCTTTAACTCGTTTCCTCGTCCCCGCTGAAAGGGGTTCAGATATTCCACATCTCCCCCGGCCCAAGAAACGAACGAGATCTCATTCATCGGTGCAATTAAAGGCGAGTCAAGGCCACGAGACTGCAGCAGCTGCGCAAAGTTAGCGGCTAGGCCGGTAAACGATTCGACAAAATCTGGCGAAAAAATGTCTAGGAAGTCCGGCCACCCGAAATGGAACAGATCTATGACCTGTTCCAAGCCGGTTTCCTGGGCAGCATCGAGTAGAGGCAGTATCGAAGCAAAATCGTACTTACCCTTTGACGACTCGATCAGATGCCACCTTAGACCTTCACGCACCGTCTGAATGCCGAAGTTTGAGAGACGGCGATAGTCTTGTCTCGCCAAGGTGTCGTGACAGGTTTCGGCGATCAGGTCAAGTCTGCGTCCATCCCGAAGACGATGCGTGGAGCACTCAAATCCCGCTTGCAGGAAAGTGCGGAAATGTGAATGTCTTGGCATAAGGCTCGCTTGCTTCGTTCTTCAGCGATAGCCAATAGCTTGCTCTGGATCCTTTGATAAGGATGCCCAACGCTATTTGCCTTCCCTGAAGCGCGCGAGTTGGGGACTCCTGACGTTGAGTTCCGTTTCACCACATTCTCTGAAACGCCATTAGGGCTGTGAATTGAACTGCCAAGTGAATCGGGTAGGAGTGACCCAATGCTCGCTGGAGTCATGTCAAATGCGCAATTACTTGCGCGGCGATGAAGACAAGAGAGGAGTATTACCTGTTCTGTTGCGCTTCTGAGAGAGTGTGTGAGCGATTTGGTGGGGTATCAGTTCGGTTTGACGTTTGGCTGGGAGGCAGGGACTCGAACCCCGATACGCAGATCCAGAGTCTGCAGTCTTACCATTAGACGACCTCCCAAGATCCGACTCCGCAGCGGCAGCGGGTCTTGACGCGCGTCGATCTCCAGTATATCAACGTCAAGGCTCAGTTATATCAAGCCGCGACAGCTACTTATGCGGCTTTTGCCGCTGGAAAGCATCGGATTTTTCGGTATTCGAGGTTCTGCTAACGAGGTTCACGGCAAGAGTCGCCGAGAGTGCCAGCGGAGCTGCTGCAGGGAACTCTCGATTTGTTGATTCTGCGGACGCTGGAACTGCGAATCGCGAGAGCGAGCGTGAGGACGGCAATGATGCTGAACCCGGGGCTCTTCAGAAGCTGGCGGCTGGCGAAGCGAATGTCTAGGAACATGCGGCCTCCTGCTGGCCGGCGGCGAGTGTGCGGCCGGAGAGCCCCAGCCTACGCTGTCCCGGTGCACCTCATTCTCATCTTTGCGGGTGCGCGCCCCGCTCATGGTAGTTCTGTTGGCAATCTGTGTCGAAGTTTCGCAGTTGCGACCAAGATCGAGTTGATTGTATCCAAGGTTTATGGAATTTCGACAGTTAGGAAAGAGTGGGCTGCAGGTTCCGGTCCTTTGCTTGGGAACGGGGACGTTTGGCGGAGGCGGTGAGTTTTTCCGGGCATGGGGACAGACCGATGTCAAGGAAGCCACGCGTCTGATTGATGTCTGTCTCGAAGCGGGCGTGAATTTCTTTGATACAGCAGATATCTATTCGCAAGGCCTCTCGGAAGAAGTGCTGGGAGAGGCGATGCGGCACGTTCCGCGCGAGAGCCTCCTGATTTCGAGTAAGGCGACGTTTCAGTTCGGCGAAGGTCCTAACAACGTCGGTTCGTCGAGGTACCACTTGACTCGGCAGATTGACGGGAGCTTAAAGCGCCTGAAAACGGATTATATCGATGTCTACCACATGCATGGGTTTGACGCGTTGACCCCGCTCGAAGAGACGCTCTCCACGTTAGACGGAGCAGTACGGCAAGGCAAGCTGCGTTATATCGCAGCTTCGAATTTTTCGGGATGGCATCTCCAGAAGGCGATTGGCATCAGTGCGCAGTATGGATGGGCGCGGTATGCCGCTCACCAGGTTTATTACTCGCTGGTGGGCCGCGACTATGAGTGGGAGTTGATGCCACAGGCGGCAGCGGAACAAATCGGCGCGCTGGTCTGGAGTCCGCTGGGTTGGGGCCGGCTTACGGGCAAGGTGCGCCGCGGGCAGCCTCTCCCTGAGACCAGCCGGCTTCACAAGACGGCTGACATGGGCCCTCAAGTGGCAGACGAGGATCTTTATCGAGTCGTCGATGCGCTGGACGCGGTATCGGCGGAGACCGGAAAGAGCGTGCCGCAAATCGCGTTGAATTGGCTGTTGCGAAAGCCGACGATTTCGAGCGTGATTATCGGGGCGCGGAATGAGGAGCAATTGCGCGACAATCTGGCTGCGGTTAGTTTTTCATTGACGGCCGAACAGGTGGCGCGGTTGGACGAAGCGAGTCAGCCGAAGGTCCCGTATCCATATTGGCACCAACGACAGTTCCAGAATCGTAATCCGCTGCCCGCCGCGTATCGGGCGTGACGGCGATCACAAGAGTTTGGCCGCTCTGCGCGGAATTGAGTCTACCGTCTGTAAGGACGGCGGTTCAGCTTCGAATTCTTGGCGCAGAGAACCAGATATTATGATCGGTAGCTGATGCTGACGTCGATCTGGCGGAGTTTGAAATCCTGGAACCGCCAGAAAGGGTTAGCGCTGCTCGCCGCAGCCGCGTTGGCGATCGGCATCGGTTCGACGGTAGCGATTTTCACTGTCGTCGACGGAGTGCTGCTGAAGCCGCTGCCCTATGCACAAGGAAAGCGATGGGTTGCGCTTTTAGGCGGAAGCACGCTGGATCCGAACCATTACTCAGGACTTAGCCCTGTTGAGTGCGAAGCCTACCGGCAGGAGATGCGCAGCTTTGCGGTTTTTGGCTGTTATGCGGTAGGCGGTGATTTCAATATCACCTCGCCGGGCGAGCCCCGGCACATCCAAGGGATTGAGATTGCGCCGTCATTGATCGCCAATACGGGCGCGCTTCCGATTGCCGGGCGGTTCTTCACGGCGTCCGATGGTCCGAATGTGGCATTGATCTCCGATCGCTTGTTTGAGCGCCTGGGTGCGGGAATTATCGGACACCCCATTACCTTGGACGGGCAACCGTACCTGGTAGTCGGCGCGATGCCTGCCTGGTTCCGCATGCCGGTGACTACCGTCGCCGATCAGAATTCCAATAACGATGTTTGGATTCCGCTGAAGAAGCCCAAAGACGCCAACCAGGCCCGCGATTATGCTTACTATGCCTCCTACGGCAAGTTAAAGGCGGGGATTCCCTTTGCGCAGGGCAAAGCCGAAGCGATTCGGGTCGCGGAGGAGATTCGCAAGCAGATTCATCCCAACGATCCTACATACACGGCCGCATTTTTCGGGCTGCAGGAAAGCATCGTCCGAACGATACGGCCGATCCTGCTGTTGCTGTTCGGCGCGGCGGCTTTGCTGCTGATGATTACATGCGCCAACGTGGCTGGCTTGTTGATCAGCAGATCGGTGGGACGCGCGAGAGAGACAGCGCTGCGCATCGCACTCGGAGGCGGACGAAATCAGCTTGCGGCGCAGTATTTTCTCGAGAGCCTTTGGATTTCGCTCGCGGCGGTAGCCGGGGGCATTGTGCTGAGTGTTGTGCTGGTCCGAATTCTGTTGGCGTTAGCGGCCGATTATATTCCTCGCTCGTACGATGTCTCAAGCAATTGGCCGGCATTAGGTTTCGCAATGGCTTTGGCATTCCTGACGGCGGCTTTATCGGCCGTCGCTCCTTTGGTACAGGCTTTTCGAACGCCACCCGCCGAGGCTTTGACCAATGGGGTGCGCGCGTCCGCGGGGGCGAGAAGCCGACGGCTGTCTCAGGTTTTGGTGATAGGAGAGGTCGCGCTTGCGTTTACGCTGATCTCCTCGGGAGCGCTGCTGATGTGGCAATTTCGAAGCCTCAATCGAACCCCGCCCGGGCTTAATCCGAAAGACGTTCTGGTTTTTCAACTCACCAGAGGCGGCGCTGGAGCGAGCGATGAAAAACAGACGTCCGCCTATACACAAAGAGTGTTGGATGCATTGGATTCAATTCCTGGCGTGCGCAGTGCGGCGGTTGCGAACCAACTGCCGATGGAGGGTTGTTGCTTTACGACTTCCTTTGTTCCCAAGGGCCGGTATACCGGCAAAGAGCTGTATGAGCCGGTGAGTCTTATGGTGGTGAGCGGCGACTACTTCAAGACGATGGGCATACCGTTGATCGGTGGCCGGCTGCTGAATGCCCACGATACCAGCGAGACGTTGTTGCCGATTCTCATTGGCCAAGATGGCGCGGATCGTTACTGGCCAAGGGAGAATGCCGTCGGAAAGCTGGCGCAGATCGGCGGCCGAGACGGATCGAAGGTACAAATTGTTGGCGTTGTGGGCACGATCCACAACGAAGGCTTGGGGCAGAGGCCAACGCCCTGCATTTACCTGATTGACAAGGTCTACCCGCTGGCGTCGATGTATGTGGCGGTGCGCTCCACGCTGCCGGAAACGAGTCTAAGCCCAGCAATTCGGCGCGCCATTGCACGGGTGGATCCGGCGCAACCCATTTACGGCATGCGGCCGATGGAGGATGTCGTCGAGACGTCGTTGATCTTCGAAAGAATCGAATGGATTGTTGTGACGTTCTTTGCGATGGCGGCATTGCTGATGGCTTGTCTGGGAATTTACGGATTGATGTCCTATTCGGTGCGGCAGCGGATTACGGAGATGGGAACTCGCCTGGCGATTGGCTCTACAAATGGGCAATTACTGGGGCTGATCGTCCGGGATGGTCTGCGCCTTTCGATGTACGGCATACTTGGCGGGGCGATAATGACTGCGGGCGCGACACAGATTGTCACTCACTACTTCAAGGTCCAGCACCTCAGCCCGATTCCCTATTTGCTTTCGACGGTGTTGGTGTTTGCGGTGGGAGCACTCGCTTCGCTGGCGCCGGCCTGGCGTGCGAGCTTACTGTCGCCCATGGTTGCGATACGCAATGATTCCGAGTCGGTGTGGACGTCCATTCGCCGCAGCTTTGAACTGGCGCGCGGGCATATGCTGCCATCAAAAGATGCGCCGGCGGTCGATTCAACACTGCTGACAGAATTCATTGAGTCCAGCCGAAGGGCGGATTCGTTCGCTGAGATGCTCGAGGCGTTTATTCAGAGCTTACGAACAAAGATACATGCAAAATCGGCGTTCCTGCTGGAGAAGGCGCCGGTTGGCGAGTTCCGTTGCATGGCAGCTTTGCCAAATGGTTCGGCCGCTACTCCGATGATTCCGGAGAATGGTTTTCTGTTGAACCGGTTGCGATTTTATGGCTCGCCGATGGGTTTTAGCGAGCGCGATTTAGAGACTTGCCGGCGTTGGGCGGTTGACGAAAGGCCTGGTCTTGTGAGTGAGCTTGAGAGTTTAGAAGCAATCCACTTGGGGTTGGCGGCGCCGCTTCGTACCAAGAAGGAGTTGATCGGGCTGCTGCTGTTCGGCGAGCATGAGAGCCACGACGAGTATTCGACGCCAGAGAAAAACCTGGTTGCCGCATGTACCGAACAGTTCGCACTGACGATGGAAAATGCCCGATTGAACGATCGTGTTGTCGAACAGGAGAAGGTCAACCGGGACATTGCGCTAGCCACGGAGGTACAGAAGCGACTGCTTCCCGAAGGCTCGCCGACAAGCAGTTCCAGCACATTTGGGGCTTTCTCGCTAGCGGCGCGGAGCGTGGGCGGGGACTATTATGACTTCCTTCGGCTGGGCGATAAAGAAATCGGCATTGCGCTGGCGGATGTAGCGGGCAAGGGGATTGCGGCCGCTCTCATTATGGCGGTGGTGCAGGCTTCGTTGCGCATTATCGCGGCTGACGAGCGCGTTACTCTTCCGGAACTGGCGGCGAAAATGAATCGCTTTCTGCACCGTTCGACCGGCTTCAATAGCTATGCGACTTTTTTCTACGCGCAATTGGACGAAGACAAGCGGCAATTACGGTATGTGAATGCCGGCCACAACCCTCCCTACCTGGTGAGGGCGTTGACTTCTCAGGAAAAGGCCAACGGATCTGGCGGCGCCATTGAAGAGCTGGCAACGGGCGGAATGATCATCGGTATGTTTCCCGCGGCGCGTTATGAGGAAGCGACGGTGGATTTGAATAGCGGAGATGTACTGCTGGCTTTCACAGACGGCGTTACGGAAGCATTAAATCCGGCGCAAGAAGAGTTTGGGGAAGAGCGGTTGAAGGCGCTGGTCCGCCGAGTGGCGCACCTACCGGCGACGGAGATGACCCCGCTGATCGCGCAGGAGTTGCGAGATTGGATTGCCGATGCGCCGCAGCATGATGACCTTACTTTTTTGGTCATGAAAGTGAATTAGCGAGTACCGGGCCGACCTACTTTTGCGGAACCCGCGCAAGATAGGCACGGGATCGAGCGTGCCACCCGAAGAAATAGCGAGTTCCTCTCCTGTCTGGCGACACGCAGCCGTGCCCTTTGCGCTTCTAAGAACCCGATAGATGATCTCCCTTTGAATCAAGGGGCCGAGGATCGGGATATCGGCTTCAACGCGCTTGTTCGTAGCCTGGAGATGAGGGAACTTCCCAAGCGGAAGTTCCAAAGGAGAAAGAATGCAGAAGCGCAAACTGGGAAAAAGCGGCCTTGAGGTTTCGGCAATCGGACTCGGCTGCATGGGAATGAGTTGGTCCTACGGGCCGCCGAAGGACAAACAGGAGATGATCGCCCTGATCCGTGCGGCCGTAGAGCGAGGGATCACATTCTTTGACACAGCGGAAGTGTACGGCCCACTTTTGAATGAAGAATTGGTGGGTGAAGCCCTTGCTCCGTTCCAGGGGCAAGTTGTGATTGCCACAAAGTTCGGATGGGAAGCCAATCCGGGCGACGGGGGCAAGTGGAGCGCACTGAATAGCCGCCCGGAACATATTAAAGAGGCTGCTGAGGAATCACTTCGTCGACTGAAGGTCGATGCGCTGGATCTGTACTACCAACATCGCGTCGATCTGAACGTGCCGATTGAAGATGTCGCGGGAGCGGTGAAGGAATTAATTCAGGAAGGCAAGGTGAAACACTTCGGTCTTTCTGAAGCAGGAGCGCAGACCATCCGCCGCGCCGATGCGGTTCAGCGCGTGACCGCACTGCAAAGCGAGTACTCGCTCTTTTGGAGGCAACCGGAACAGGAGATTGTACCGACGATCGAGGAGCTTGGCATTGGATTCGTTCCATTCAGCCCGCTCGGCAAAGGCTTCCTCACGGGCAAGATCACGGCCGAGACCAAGTTCGACAGCACGGATTTCCGCAGCACCATTCCCCGCTTTACCGAAGAGAATCGGAAAACAAACCAGGCACTGGTGGACTTGATCACTTCCTTCGCGGAACAGAAGAAGGCGACACCGGCTCAGATCGCGCTTGCGTGGCTGCTGGCGAAGAAGCCATGGATCGTTCCGATCCCCGGGACCACGAAGCTCGATCGTCTGGAAGAAAATCTTGGAGCGTTGGAGATTGAACTCACGCCTGAAGATCTCACCGCTATCGAAAGCGCCTCGTCCCAGATCAAGCTCGAAGGGGCGCGTTATTCAGCATTTCACGAGAAACTGGTGGGCCGATGAGCGGCATCGGAGAGGGATAACGATGAACACTATCCGCATCGGATTGCTTTCGGTTGTTGCGGCGCTGAATGGAGCTTGGCAGACTCAGCCGGCAGCCCAGAACGGGCCCAGCACCGACAAGGAGAGATTGATTGGCGCCTGGCATTTGGCTTCGATAGCGACACCAGGACCGGATGGAACGCCCATGTCCATCGCTCAGCCCATAGGCATGTTGATCTATACGCGCGATGGACACATGTCAGTGCAGCTGATGTACCCGAAGTCTGCAAGTGCTCTATCCAATGAGTACGTGAAGGGTGGATACGAGGCTTCCTTCGGCAGCTATCAGGTAGACGAAGCGAATCACATCTTGACCCATCACTTGCAGGGATCGATTACACGCGATTTGTTAGTCGGCAAGGACCTGCCGCGCGTGTATCGGTTCAGCGCGGACGGTCACTTGATCATCAGGTCGGCTCGGCCGGACGAACACTGGTCGGTGACATGGGAGCATTACTGACTGAAGTGCAAATGCCGTTCATCTATAGGAATCTCGCAATGGCAACATGGTCAAAAGACGAATTAAGCAAGATTGCTGAAGGCGATGACTTGTATATCTCACCGTTCCGCGATGACGGCAAGACCTACGGCACGCCGACGTAAATTTGGTCCGTTGTAGTGGATGATGCCCGCTCCGCGACGATTAAGATCGTGCCGTACGGTGGCAGCTAGAAAAGAGGAGCACAGATATGGA
The DNA here is from genome assembly GCA_049802535.1 of Bryobacteraceae bacterium. Classification (GTDB taxonomy): domain Bacteria; phylum Acidobacteriota; class Terriglobia; order Bryobacterales; family Bryobacteraceae; genus Bog-105. Next base: position 18,669 of record JBARMQ010000557.1, read on the forward strand.
CATCAAACGAGTTGGCTCGCAGCCTTCTGCGAAAGGACCTTCGGAGTGGTTCACTGGGATCGTACGCATCGATCCGCTCTTTCAAGCGCCTGACCCGGCACTCGTGCAAGGCGCGAGCGTGACCTTCGAGCCTGGCGCACGAACTGCATGGCATACCCATCCGCTCGGGCAGACGCTGATCGTGACCGCCGGGTGCGGATGGGCTCAGTGCGAAGGAGAACCAATTGAGGACATACGGCCCGGTGATGTGATCTGGTTTCCGGCCGGCAAGAAGCATTGGAATGGTGCGACACCGACCACGGCCATGACACACATCGCCATTCAAGAAAAGCTCGACGGCAAGGTCGTCGACTGGATGGAATACGTCAGTGACGAGCAATACCGGAAGTAATCGCCTGAACGATCGCTAGGCCGTTCTGCAGATGTTGTTTCAGATCAGGAAGTTATGCGGAAATTACCAATTGAAACTGGATGCAGGGGCGGTTGAGAGTGAATTGGCTTACTATTACGGAGGCAGGGCTTGTGACCGCAGAGGCGTGGAATTTATCTCGCTTAGAATTAGCAAGTTAGAGCGATTTTCTGGCAGCGGATGGAGGGCCGCTCTTGCGAAACTGGGCCTAAATGCCCGAAGTTTTGCCATTGGAGCCGCCAGAAGCGCCACCCGCTCTGAAGCATGGCTGCCGGTCGAGCCAGTTGCTGCTGCCGCACGAAGATCCCAAAGAATGGATGAGGATGGTCGAGCGATACGTGGAAGAGTATCAGCCGCAGTCGGCGTTCGT
>JBARMQ010000558.1:0-45646 GCA_049802535.1 Bryobacteraceae bacterium
GAGCGATTCAATGGTTATGCCGCCATTGACGCCGCGCGCTTCGATGTTGGACTTGTTCGGCATCCAGATTTCGTAGGAGACATCCCAATGACGCGACTGCAATTCGCCGGGCCCTTCCGGTTGAAGATCGCCAGGGCTGCGCACAATCTTCACTTGCTTGAGAAGTGAGTTGGCCTCGTCTTCGGTGGGGGCGGACGCGTGAATACAAGCCTTGACCAAAACATCCTGGTTATTCCAGCCGTGAATGCGAATTCCCCCATTCGGACCGGGATCGATCATGGTGTTGGCGGCGGCGGCTAAGCGTTGTTCGCGGCTTTCGGCAACCGTGGGTTGGTTCTTCCAGTTCCAATGACTCGCAGAGCAATCGTCAGCAGCGATTAGCCCTTGAACGCCAAGCAGGCAGAGAACAGCGGTCGCAGGAAACAAGAGGCGCATCGATATATCCTTTTGAACTGGATATGGCACGCGGAGGGCCAACGCTGTTTCAGTAAGTTACCGGCCTTAGACAGCGCCCAGCCTTCCGATTTTGGGACGATAGTGTGCGGGTTGGGACGGGAGGAGAGGCACGCTCTACAGTTGCAGGGACCAGTATTGTCCCGTCAGCTTCTTACCGAAGCTTTCATGCTCTTCTTCCTGCACCAGGCGATAGCCTTCACTCTCGTAAATGCGCCGAGCAGAAACAAGTACGCTGTTGGTCCACAGGACGATTCGCGAGTAACCGGCTTGGCGCGCAAAATGGGTACATTGTTTCACCAGCGTGCGGCCCACTCCCAGACCTCGCGCGCTGGGCTCCACCAGGAGAAGCCGAAGCTTGGCTGTTTTTTCCGCCGTTCGGTCTTTGACCAGCAGGACGCAACCCAAAAAATCGCCGTCGCGTTCCGCAATCCAACAGCGTTCCGATTCCGGTTCGTAGTGGTCGATGAAATCGGCGGCAACCCGAGCGGCGAGCGCCTCGCATCGTTCGTCCCAGCCGTATTCCTGCGCGTAAAGCGTTCCGTGGCGATGGACGATCCAACCAAGGTCTCCGGGCCGGTGCGTGCGCATGGCGAACGGCTGTGCCCGAGTTTTTTCTTTTTCTTCCGCTCCGACGATCGTCTGGATGGACTTCATCGACTGGATCAATGTGCGTTGCTTTTCCGGGCCCAGGGGAGCGAGCCACGCGGCCATCTGTTCATCGGAACGGCGGTCGATTTCTGCGAATTGCCGGCGCCCGGCGGCCGTTAGGGAAATTATGTTTTGCCGGCCGTCGGCATTGGAGGTTTTTCGACGGATCAATCCGCGCTCTTCAAACTTGCCCAGCATGCGGCTGATATACCCAAGATCAAGTTTTAGACGGGCGGCGATCTCCGATGCAGTCGGATACTGAGACGTGGCGAGTTCAAATAAGAGACGCGCCTCAGGAAGACTCAAGGAACTGTTCAGCAGCCCTTCGTTGAGCGTCCCGATTGCGGCCGTGTAGAACCGGTTGAACCGGCGGACGCTTTGTATGTGCCAGTCAAGTTCAGTCACTTCCTTATCCACTTGCCTATGGCAACATACTTTATTGCCAACGGCAAGTATATATCATACGTTACTGTGATGACTGGGATGCAGAGGGACCGATGAAAACAGCACAACCAGTCCTTCCAGCAACGTCGGGTGCGTAATGACGGTGTCACGCAAGGCCGTGTAGGGGAGACCTGCGTGCATGGCAATTTGGACCGCGCCCATAATTTCTCCGCCGTCTACTCCGAAAACCGTGAAACCGAGGATGCGATCGGTGTGGGCATCGATCAAGGCCTTCATGAATCCTCTGGTCTCTGACAAGGTGCGGGTACGTAAATCCGCGTCCATCGGAATTTTGGCAAGGCGATAATCAATGCCTTCTGCCTTGGCCTGTGTTTCGTTCAGTCCAATTCGTGCCAGCTCTGGATCTGTGAACATGCAAAACGGAACCTGCCTTCCGGTCGTGACCCGGTTGCCGCCCGCCAAATTGTCGCGAATCACTCGAAAATCGTCGAATGCGACATGGGTGAATTGCGGACTGCCGGCACACTCCCCGATCGCCCAGACGCCGGACGCCGTGGTTTCAAGCCGCTCATTCACTTTGATGTAGCCGTTGCCGGTGAGTTCGATGCCGGCTAATGCAAGACCAATGCCGTGAGTGTTCGGTGTGCGGCCGGTCGCGACCAGCAGATCCGTGCCTTCGATTGTCTGTTCCGAACCGTGGTGCGAAACGAGAAGCTTGACACCTTGGCCGGAGATGCCTTTGATGCTTACAACGCTTGCATCCGTTATTAACTCGATGCCTTCGCCGGTGAATAGCTGGTGAAGCCCTTCGGAGACGTCCTCGTCTTCCCGGCTGACCAAACGTCTGTTCCGGTCGATAACGGTAACTTTGCTGCCGAATCGGCGCATGGCCTGCGACAGTTCTAAGCCGACGTATCCGCCTCCCAAAACGATGAGATGTTGAGGAACATAGTCGAGTTCGAGAGCTTCAATGTGCGTCATCGGCCTCGACTCCGCAAGTCCCGGAATGCCGGGAATGGCCGCGTGAGTGCCCGTTCCGACGATCACTTTATCTCCGCGAACGACGCGAGTTCCTCCCCTGACGAGGGCAACCGAGAGCGTCTTGGGGGCGATAAACGTGGCGTCTCCAACGACTAGTTCGACGCCGCTATTGTGGAAGTTTGCAAGATGCATGTCCACCAAGCCCGCGACCATGTCGCGTTTGCGTTCGCGAACAGCGGACATATCGATGCTGAAACCGTTTTGAGCAATTCCGAACTCTTCGGCCCTTCGAAAGTAGGAAGCAACTTTAGCGCTGTGAATGATGTTCTTGCTCGGAAGGCAGGCAATATTGGGGCACGATCCCCCGATGTATTTCCGTTCCACCGTAGCAACCCGTTTCCCTTGTTTTGCTAGTGTCCACGCAATGTACTTGGCCCCTTCGCCGCTTCCCAGAACGACAAACTCAAAATCGTCAGGCGTTGAAGTGTCTTCGTGTGTCATTTTCGTCTACAGATGCTACCCCGCAATGGTACTCTGCAGCCTCGCATTGGTCAGGAAGGCAGCGAGGGTCTAGCGGACCGTCTAAACTCGAACGCTAGTCTGAAAATGATGGAACGAATCGCGATCGATATGGACGAGGTGATGGCGAATACGATGCAGCACTGCCTGGATCGGTATAACGCAGACTTCGACCGGCTGCTCACTCTGGCGGACTTTCACGGACTTGACATCTTCGATGTGATCGAAGGCGATCATCATTCGCACGTGCGCCAATATTTTCAGAGCGCCGAATTTTTCGCAAACATAAACGTCATGGAAGACAGCCAGGAAACAGTGAAAGACTTAACCAAGAAATATGACGTTTTCGTGGTCAGCGCCGCCATGGACGTGCCGAAATCCTTCTCTGCAAAATTTGAATGGTTGAATCAATACTTTCCTTTTCTGCCACCGGCTCGCATCGTTTTCTGCGGTGACAAGAGCATCATTGCGGCAGACTATTTAATTGATGACAATGTGCGGAATCTGATGAACTTTCCTGGCAAGGGAGTCATTTTCACCGCTCATCACAACGTCCACGAGACACGTTTCCCCAGGGTGAACAACTGGCAAGAGGTCCGAGGGATGTTTCTTTCCTAAGATTCAGCAGATGAATCGAAACAATTGCGCGAATCATCCGAGACGAAGGTTCTCTTTCGAATGACACAAATTGAATTACTGACACAGACCGCCCTCAGCTCATGGAAACTAGTGATCGGCCGCATCGACCAAGCGCTTTCTTCTACCGGGGACGAAAGTCTTGACAAAGAGGTTGCGCCTGGACGGAACCGGGTGTTCTACCTTCTCGGGCACCTGACGGCTGTTCATGACCGCCTCTTTCCGCTGTTGGGGATCGGTGAGCGATTGCACCCGGAACTCGATGCCGACTTTCTCGACAATCCCGACCGGCACTCGGCTGACAAAATTTCGGGCGCCGATCTTCGGAAAGCGTGGTTTGAGGTTAACACCAAACTCACTGCCGCCTTTGAGGCGCTTCGTCCCGAACAGTGGCTCGAAAAACATACGGCCGTCTCCGAACAGGATTTCGAAAAAGACCCGCTGCGAAACCGGTTAGCCGTGTTGCTGAGCCGCACGAATCACGTGGCCTTCCACAGCGGCCAAATGAGACTTACACAGTGAAGCGCCAAAGAGAGTAGTCTCGCGAGGTCTCGTTGGCCTCATTGCTTTCCTCTCGTGGTGCGTGTTCGATATTGGAGAGTACATGAGTCAAAAAACGACACGCACCATCGGGGTGATCATGAACGGTGTCACCGGCCGGATGGGTCTGAATCAGCACCTGCGCCGTTCACTCCAAGCAATTCGCGACCAGGGGGGCATCGCCGTTAATGAGACGGAAGTTATTTTTCCTGAGGTCCTGCTGGTGGGCCGCAATGGCGCAAAGCTGGAGGCGATCGCCAAGGAATGCGGCAATCTTCCATGGTCCGTCGATTTGGACACAGCTCTCGCAAACCCAAACTACGATATCTACTTCGACGCGCAGACCACCGACCTCCGGGGCGCCGCCGTTAAGAAGGCCATTGCCGCGGGCAAGCATGTCTATTGTGAGAAACCAGTTGCCACCACTCTGGCGGGCGCACTGGAACTCCGCGATCTGGCAGTCCAGAAGGGAGTTAAGCACGGCGTGGTGCAGGATAAACTCTGGCTGCCGGGCCTGTCCAAGCTGAAGACCCTCATCCAAACGGGCTTCTTTGGCGAGATCCTGTCGATCCGCGGCGAGTTTGGCTATTGGGTCTTTGATGGCGACCCCATCCCCGCTCAACGGCCTTCCTGGAACTACCGCAAACAAGATGGCGGCGGCATGATCCTCGACATGCTGTGCCACTGGCGCTACCTGCTGGACAATCTCTTTGGAGACGTCAAATCGGTCTCATGCCTGGGAGCTACGCACATCAAGCAACGCCGCGACGAACAGGGTAAGACGTACGCCTGCACGGCCGACGACTCATGCTATGCCACTTTCCAGTTGGATCGCGGCGTGATCGCCCACTTCAATTCCTCTTGGGCTGTGCGGGTGCGGCGCGATGATCTGCTTACTTTGCAAGTGGATGGCACCAAGGGGACGGCAGTCTCGGGCCTGCGTGATTGCTGGATTCAGCCGGCCGGTGCTACGCCGCGTCCGCTCTGGAATCCGGATGTGGATAATCCCATTACGTTCTTCGAGCAGTGGCAAAAGGTTCCCGAGCAAGAGACGTTCGACAATGCCTTCAAGAAGCAGTGGGAACTGTTTCTCCGCCACGTTGTGCTGAACGATCCCTTTCCATGGGATCTACTGGCGGGGGCCAAAGGCGTTCAACTTGCCGAACTCGGACTCGAGTCATGGCAGAAACGTTGTTGGATCGACGTCCCTCCGATACCCTAGCCAGAGCGAGGCGCCTTCAGCCGCGCTTCGCCGGGCGCAACCCGCTCCACCCCTCGCAGATCACAATCGAATTCGCCGCGTTGTCCGACAGATATTTTAAGCTGCACGGGCCAACCAGCAGATGATCGCCTTCCACTGGTAAATCGCCCCGAAATGGCGAGATATCCTGAGCCGCCAAGTATTCCATTCCGCCGACTGAATAGCTGAAATACACCGTGTCGTCTTTAAATTCGGTGACTAATCCCGTGGCCAGACGTCCGGTCTCGTTGATTGCCACGCGGCGCGCCCGCTCTATCTCCGCAGCGCTCAATTTGCGGCGCCGAAAAGTTGCTACGATCGCGACTACAAGAATCACGATGGCGGCAATTCCAATCGCCGCCATCCAGATGAGTGGCATTTCCCTTAGGCGGGTATGGTCTCGAACGTCCGATGATGATCGGCCAGGAACTGCTCGAGACCTTTCTCGGTCAGCGGATGATCGAACAGCTGGTTCAGCACTTTTGGCGTCATTGTGCTGATATGTGCACCGGCTTTTGCCGCTTCAATCACGTGCAAAGTGCCTCGCAAGGATGCCGCCAAAATCTCGGTCTTGATGCCGCATTGGCGATAGATTGCGGACACATCACGAATCAAATCCATGCCCGGCCATCCGATGTCTTCCAGCCGGCCCACAAATGGACTGACCATCGTCGCGCCGGCCTTGGCGGCCACTAGCGCCTGCGCGGCGCTGAAACACAGCGTCACGTTGGTGCGAATCCCGTCTTTTGCCAGGACAGATACCGCCTTGATCCCTTCGCGGATCAGCGGCACCTTCACTACCACGTTCTTGTGAATTCGCGCCAGTCCAAGGCCCTCCGCGATCATTTCTCTTGATGTCAAGGAGATTACTTCGGCGCTTACATCGCCATCAATTACATCGCAAATGCGCCGCACTTGTTCTTCCACCGGTACGCCTTCTTTCGCAATCAGCGAGGGGTTGGTGGTGACGCCATCCACGATGCCCAATTCGGCGGCAATTCTGATCTCTTCAATGTTTGCGGTGTCTAGGAAGAATTTCACGCGGCCTGACCTGGCGGATTTCGATAGTAACTGGTGAGGGCATCGATGATCGGCTGCAGCCGACCTTGCATCACCAGGTCCAATTGGTGCAACGTTAATCCAATGCGATGGTCGGTCACTCGATTTTGCGGAAAGTTATACGTCCGAATCTTTTCGCTGCGGTCACCCGTTCCTACCATGCTCTTGCGCTCGGCGCCTAATTGGGCCATCTGCTTCTCAAGCTCCATCTGGTAGAGCCGCGACCGGAGCACCTGCATGGCCTTCGAACGATTTTTGATCTGCGACTTTTCGTCCTGGCAGGATACGACGGTATTGGTGGGCAAGTGAGTGATGCGAACCGCCGAATAGGTCGTGTTGACCGACTGGCCGCCGGGTCCGGATGAACAGAACGTATCGATCCGCAAATCCTTGGCATCGATTTGCACGTCCACCTCGTCGGCCTCCGGCATGACCACGACGCTGATGGTCGAGGTGTGGACGCGGCCTTGCGTCTCGGTCTCCGGTACACGCTGCACCCGATGTACGCCACCTTCGTATTTCAACCGGCTGTATACGCGCCGTCCGCTCACCAGGGCGATGACCTCGCTTAAGCCGCCCACCGAGGACTCGCTTAGCGATGTCACTTCCACGCGCCATCCCTGCTCTTCCGCATAACGCGTGTACATCCGAAACACCTCATAGGCAAACAGCGAAGCTTCATCGCCGCCCGCGCCTTTCCGTATTTCGAGCACGACGTTCTTCTCGTCGTTGGGATCCTTCGGCAGCAACAGAATCTCCAGATCGTCTTCGGCTTGTGTCAGCTCCGGCTCAAGCCGCACCACCTCAGCTTCCGCCATCTGGCGCAAATCAGGATCGGTCTCGGTCAGCATCGCGCGCGCGTCGGTCAACTCCTGGTTGATGCGCTTCCACTCGCGGTACTTGGTCACCACGTCGCCCAGCTCGCTCTGCGCCTTGCTGACTTTCCGGTATTGTTCGGAATCGCTAATGACGGCCGGATCGGCCATCTGGGCTGTCAATTCGTTGAACCGCGCGTCCGCGTCGTCCAACCTCTCGCTATATCGCATCATCTGTGTCGGCCGCCCGCTTCTTAGGCAATCACCAGGATGCCGCCGTGTTCCTTTTCGAGTTCCATGGCGCGATCAAGTGCCAAAATTGCGACTTCAGTCTGTTCGTTCGATGGTGGTTGGGTGGTCACACGTTGCAGCCATAAACCCGGCCGGGTCAGCAGCGCCATCAAACCGCGTTGCCTCTTGGCCGCAAACCGGATCAATTCATAACTCAATCCGACAATGAGAGGCAGCAGAGCGATTCTCGCCAAGAATTTCGCGAGAAACCCATCAAACGGCAAAAATGCGTAGACCGCCATCGAGAGCACCATGACGACTACCAGAAAGCTTGTTCCGCAGCGTGGATGCCACGTGACGAACCGCTGCGCATTATCTACGGTCACGTCCTGGCCCGACTCGAAGTTGAACACCACCCGGTGCTCCGCGCCGTGATATTCGAATACCCGATGTATCTCCTTCATACGGGACATCAGGTATAAGAAGCCCAAGAAAATCGCGATCCGCAGCGTGCCGTCCACCATGTTGATGGCAAATCGGCCCCCGACGGCGGGCACCACTTTGCCCAGCATTGTCGCAATATACAGCGGGACGAACTTGTACATCACGATGAAGAATGCTACGGAGATCAGGACATTCAGGCCCATCACCCACGAACTAACGTCCTTGGTCGCGGTTTTGCTGTCGTCGCTATCGGTTTTGCCGTCGTCAATGGCATGACCGGCCGAAAATCTCAGCGCTTTCATGCCCAGCCACATCGCTTGTCCCAGGGTTCCCAATCCGCGCACCACAGGCCACTTGAAGACGGGATAACGTTCCGACATTCGCGGCAACGGGAGAGCCTCAGTTACCAGTTCACCGTTGGGTTTGCGCACTGCCACGCAATACCCGTGTGGCGATCGCATCATGACGCCTTCCATGACCGCTTGGCCGCCAATTAAAGTCGTCTCTTCGCCGTTTTCAAGCACCGGCAGCAGCTGTATGTGCGCAAAAAGGCGCACGAAACCTCGCAAATTCAAAGGTGGAAAGCTCCAGCTTCAGTATACCGTTTCCCGCAGGCCAGCCGTCTCCGACGTTACAATGGAGGTTCGTACCATTCAAGTGGAGGACTGTGACTCGATGGCTGTATTAGCCCGCCGGAAATCGGTGGCCGTCAACATCGGCGGCGTAAAGGTCGGCGGATCAAATCCGATTGTGGTTCAATCCATGACCAACACCGATACCGCCGATACCGCGGCGACTGTCAATCAGGTCATGGAATTGGCTCGCGCCGGTTCGGAGCTGGTGCGCGTCACCGTCAACACCGACGCCGCGGCCAAAGCAGTCCCGAAAATCGTCGCCACACTCCGCGATTTCGGCATTACCGTCCCGATCATCGGCGACTTCCACTACAACGGTCACCTTCTCCTCAAGAAATATCCCGATTGCGCCCGGGCGCTGGCCAAGTACAGAATTAACCCTGGCAACGTCAACATCGGCAAGAAACACGACGACAATTTCCGCACCATGATCGAAGCGGCGGTCGAATACGATCGGCCGGTACGCATCGGAGTCAATTGGGGATCGCTGGATTCTTCGCTTCTGACGCAGATGATGGATGAGAATTCGCGCGCCCCAGAGCCCTTGGACGCCATGGAAGTTACCATGCGCGCCATTGTCGAAAGCGCAATCCGTAGCGCTGAAGCTGCGGAGCGTTTCGGTTTAGCGCGCGACAAGATTATCTTGAGCGCCAAGGTCAGCAGCGTTCAGGATCTGATTCACGTCTACCAGATGCTCGCTGTGCGCTGCGACTATGCTTTGCACCTCGGCCTCACCGAAGCCGGCCTGGGGTCGAAAGGCATCGTGGCCACCACCGCCGCACTTTCGGTACTGCTGCAACAGGGCATCGGCGATACGATTCGCGCTTCTCTCACGCCCATGCCCAATGGCGACCGCAGCGACGAAGTTATTGTTTGCCAACAGATTCTGCAAGCCCTGGGCATGCGCAGCTTTACTCCACAGGTTGCCGCCTGTCCGGGGTGCGGCCGGACAACCAGCACGTTCTTCCAAGACATGGCCGATCAAATTCAAAACTACTTACGCGATCAAATGCCTATGTGGCGCGAGAAATATTCGGGCGTCGAAGAGATGCGCCTCGCTGTTATGGGCTGCGTAGTCAACGGTCCCGGCGAATCAAAGCACGCCAATATTGGTATCTCGCTCCCTGGCACCTTTGAAGCACCGGTAGCTCCAGTTTACGTCGATGGCAAGCTGTTCACTACGCTGCGCGGCGATCACATTGTCGCCGAGTTTCGCCAGATTTTGGATAACTACGTCGCCCAACGGTACGCGACGGAACCTGTGATGGAAACCGTCCCGGTTTGAAGAATTCGCGCTCTTGAGTAAATCGCCGGTCAACCAAGCACCACTTGGTTGCCCGGCGATTCTTGGGCTATCGGTCGATTATGGCCACGCTGTCACTAAGTTGGTGACGTCGATGCTGCCTAGGCCGGTGGTAAAGTCCCAACCCTTCGTGGCGGGATATGCTACTTTCTCCTTCTTGTCCGAAGTCGAAAGCACTCCATACGACAAACCGGCCGATCCAAAGCAATTGACTGTTCCGTAACACGGAACATCGTTCGACCCCACAGTTATGTCATGGAAAATGCAAGTTGACCCCACCGCATTCCCGTTGGTTGCGTCGCAACTCGCCAACACGCCCGAGCTGCTAAGTTCCGTGCGCGCCAAGTCGTAATAGATGGGATCCGGATTACCTTGCGGTCCACCGGCCTTTTGATTGATTAGGGCTTGAATGCTAGCAAGCTGGGGCGCTGTGAACGACGTGCCACCAGCGCTATTGCTAAAGGTATCCAGCCCATTTGAATAATCACAGGGAGATCCGCCTTCGTTTGGATCCGACATGCAGAAAAGAATTGCATGAAACCAGAATCCATTCGAAGCGAACAGCGAAACGTCGGGCAAATCGCGGACGCCATCGTTCGGGTTGCCCGTGATGCCGGTCTGCCAATATGGCTTTGAATAGACAAAGCTTGGGGCGCCGCTGCCACCCACGATGTCAAGGAAGTTCGATCCGATGACGCTGTTGCAGAACGTAACGCCATCGGTATATCCGAAAGCCTCCTGCAGGATCTGGCTTCCGCAAGAGTCATCCCACGGCATCTCAGGAACGTACGACTTCGCCGACGTGCCGTTTGCGCTATTGCTTTTCTTCCAATACGTGCTATTGAGGCCCTCAGCGGTATCGAGGAAGTCTGTACCGCCGGCGGACAAGTTATATGGCGTCGATCCCAGCCCGTTCGCCGCAATGCCAGCCTCCGCGTAGCTAGCCGAGTCAAAATCATCGCAGCCAGCTGCTGATCCGTCGCCCGCGGAGACAAACACCGAGACTCCCTCAGCGGCCGCTTGCGCCCACAGTTCTGCGATGTAAAGATTACCGCTTGGTCCCTGACTCGCCTCGCAGCCGATATAACTCAGACTCATAATCGGCGGCGGATTGGCGCTGTCCAGCAAATTCTGCGCCGCCGTAAAGGCCCCAAAATTCACGGAGCTGTTCTTGCAGGAAGCGAGTTCAACGGTTGCGTCGGGCGCCACTGCCCCGGCCCATTCCGCATCAAGAGCGGCTTCGCCTTCCGCCCCATTCACGCCTGGATCTTTGCACCCGGGTCCAGGATGAATTTGAGAAAATGTGCCGGCATACGACGACAAGCCAAAGGCCGAGCGAAATGTCGACACATCCGCCGGGTTGATATCGGTCACTTCCAGAACCACCACCGTCTGACCTTTGCCGGTAATAGCATTGCGGCCTTTGTACAACGGCGCAACATCGTAAATCGTTGCGAAATCGCCCGGAGCTATGTCGTATTGGACTGAGTTGTTAAAACCATCGGGGCATCCTGTGCAAGGAAACGTAAAACCCTGCACCGGCTTCTTCAACAGCGGCTTCGGCAAAAAGTTATTTAGCGACACGACCCCGGCAACGGTGGGCGACAACGCCGCCGGAATTTGAGGATCGCTTGCATTTGCGATATGCCGATCGCCCTTTACGCTGTACTGATGAATCGCGGTGTGAAATGTCTCGCGAACTTGCCCCGCGGTGCCGGAGACATCAATCGTCAAGCCGCTCTCGGAGACGTTATTAACGTTCAGGCCATGTGAGCTAAGCCATTGGACCACCGTGTTGATATCCTGCTGCGCTGGCCCAAACCTACGGCCTAATTCTTTAGCCGTAAGCCAATTGTGATATTTCCCTGAACTAGGATCCTGCATCTTCGCGATCAATGCCTGAAACGCTTGCTCGGAATCGGAGCTGCGGCGCAGTTGGACGAACATGTGCTCCAAGGAATAGGAATCCGGCACAGCCCCTTGATCGTACGAAGCAATGGCTAAAGGGTGCGTGCTGCCGGCCAGTGTCACGAGGTTTGCCTCGCTGACCGACTGCACAATCTGTGGCGTGGCCGAAGGTGACCCGGCAACGGTGGCAGCGCTTACTACCCCTACGAAAGCGCCCAAACCCACAACCGATAAAAGGCCGGCAAACCATGCGTGCTGGCAATAACGACGTTTAGACATAAGACGAGCCTCCTCCAAACTGGCTGAACTAGCATCCCCACACCCAGCTAGTGTGAACAGCCTATAGTGCAGGAGTATTATACTTAACGCGAAAGTACCGGCTATTGGCGGGTCTCGGCTACGTGAATTACGATGTGCATGATCTTTCGATGCAACATCTGTTTAGGCACTAAGCCTACGTAACTCTCCGGCGGCTCACCCGGTCCACTGGTTAATGCAACCATTGCGGCGCCATTCGGAACACCGCGAGCATTCGGCTCAATCGTTGCCGCTAGATCTCCCTGCGTCTTCTCAAGACATCCATCGGCAGGGCGACCCGCCTCTTCTGCCAGGTAGCAATCCGCATCGCGCGCCACCCAACCGCTATAAGCCGGCATCTCTCTGTCTGCGATGTAATCGCCCGAAACACTGCGGATCACAAAGCTTTGTACATGCGCCGCCTCCCATGGGGACGACTCGAAGTACGCGTACATACGATCGCTGCAATCCGAACATCGCATGGTGACTTCCCGCCGGACGCCATCGTCGAGACGCAATTCGAGCCGCATAGACAGTTGTCTCCAGGCGGCGTTTTCGTTTGGCCGGAGCGCCGCCTCCAGGCGCGCCGTAAAGCCATTGATCTCGCTGTAGACCGCGCCGATGTGGACGTTCCGGAGAACTACCGCGGGACCGCCGCCGGCGTGGGTGGTTACCAGTTCGCCTTGTCCATGTGCCGTCAGCGCGCACAGGAGAACACATGCCACCGCAACAACAGGTTTCGTCCGCATCCCGCGCATTAAAACTTATCTCACTATAGTAGTGAATTACTGTGCTGGGGTGATTGCGGGCGCAGGGGGCCGGGCGTTCAAATCGCCCCCGGACCAAAAATCATTTGTTTTTATCGAGTGGCCTGACCTCTCGAACAGAGAGAATCATTCACTGGTCGTTTAGTAGGCAAAGTACCCGAATACATCAATCACGAGGTCGGTTGGATTCGATGCGAACGCGCCGATCTGGTTGGCGTTAACCGGCACGATGGCCATATTCGATGTCACCGCTCCATCAATCGCATTCAACGTCGAAACGAACGGTTGCGGCCCACCGGCTCGCCACAGGGTCAGATACCCAAGCGGTCCACTCGGCACCACCGTCGCGTTCACCACGATAGCTTGCGCATTATAGGCGGGCACCCCGCATGCCGTTCCAATATCGTAGGTAGCAACGCCGTTCAGCGGGCCATTGCCTGAGCGCGTATCGAGCCCGCGGCAGGGCGCAATGGGATAGAAGTGTAAGCCGACGGTGGTATAGCTGTATGCAAAAAATCCGTTCGTGTCGATCACCAGATCTGTATCCTGAGTCGCAAAGACGGAGACATCGCCCGTAAGGAATGCCCCCATAAGCGCAGCGTTCGCAACCACCGTTCCGGTTGGCGCATTCAAGGTCGAAACAAACGGTTGTGATTCGTTACTGGGCCATAGGGTCAGAAACCCGAGCGGCTCGTGAGGCACAGCCGTCACGTTCAGCGAGTATGCTAACGGTTTTGGTCCGTAGAGCGGTTCGCATGAACTGCCGTCGAGAGGTAGATCGCGTGGAGTACCGCCGGCAAGATACGGACCGGCTAGTGGACCATTGGCATTGCGTGTATCCACCATGCGGCATGGCTGAGTGGGAACAAAGACCGCTGGGTAAGCTCCGTTGCCTGCATCGAAATACCCGATAATGTCGATAACTACCTGTGTATCGTTCGATGCGAACACGTTGATCCCTCCACTCGAGCCTGCAGGCACGATCGCGGCGTTTGCCTTAATCCGGCCGTCCCACGAATTCAGCGTCGAGACATTCGGCCGAGTTCCCCCCGTCGGCGACACCGTTAAGTAACCAAGCGGCCCAGACGGGACGACTGTGACATTCAACGCGTATGCCAACGCTGAAGCTGGAACGCCGCATACGCTCTGAGAAGGAAAGAAATCGCGCGAAGTGCCGCCCGAAATCAGCGGACCGCCGAACGGCCCATCGGCGTTGCGTGTGTCTAAAAGCCGGCACGGACTGGTAGGCTCAAAGTCAAGCGGTGTAACCGTTCCTGGCACTGGTGTTGCCGTCTCATTTTGCAAGACGCCGATCGATTGTCCCGCAATAGTCAAAAAGCCGCTGCGATTGCTACCCGTTGTATTTTGCGCGATCGAAATGGACACGGTGCCGCTTCCCGTTCCGGAATTTGCGCTAGTGATCGCCACCCAGGGAACATCGACGTTGACAGTCCATCCGCAGTTCGTGCCCGTCGTGAATGGAATCAGTTGCGTCGCGGCATCGGCATACACGCCCAACGTAATCAGCCCCAATTGGAAAGTGCAGTTTGCTGGATCCTGCGTCGCGGTAATGGTTTGTCCACCTACGGAAATGTGGCCGATTCTCGCTGTCTGTGTTGGATTCGCCTGAACGTCGAATGAGATTTCCTGACCAGCGGCAGCGGTCGTGCCGGAGAATCCGGTCATCCAAGTGACGTCCGTCGTGTAAATCCAGTCGCAATTTGTCGAGTAAGCCGGCAGTCTCATCAAGTTAGACTCACCGCCGCTGAGGCTGATCGCAGAAGCCTCGATGTCATAGGCGCACGGAGTGACAGATGCTGCATTAGTGATCGTAGTGATGGCATAGGTATTGGCCAACTTCGCTGTGCTGTCTGCTTGTTCTAAGACAAACAGGGTTGAGCCGGGCGAGTTCCAGGACACCACCATACCGTGGCCGGCAAAACTCTGTCCTCCCGCAGAGAATGCCGGCAACGTTGTCTGTGAATTGAGATTGAAGCCGTTACTGCTACTCGCATAGATCTGTACCGCAGTGTTGACCGGAACGAAGTAGGCGTCGTTGTGAAACGGACCTCCCGGAATCACCGCGAGCAGCCCGGTTGCCTGAGAATCGTTTGCCCACGCGAACCCGGCCAATGACACTGGGTCGGTTGAAAGTAACTGCAAGTCTTGCGACGCGACATCGGAAACCGACAATACCGTACCGCATCCGGTAAACATGCGGGTGCCATCCTGGCTGAACCAGATACCACCGCACTCGGAACCTGCCACCGGCTGCCACACGGTACCGTCGCCGATAGCCGGTTCGTCTTCTACGTCGTATTCATAAAAGTCCCCATACTCGAGCCCCAAATATAGTTTGTGACCCGAAGGGCCCACACGCGCAGCTTCTGCAATAGGTGCTGAATCGTAATTCGTGACGGTCCCGGCGCTTAGATTCACGGAGGTTATCGATCCAAATTCTTGCTTCGTTCTCAGCGCATATGCATAGCCATTCGTCCCAAGCGTCACCAGGTTTGCCACATCCTGCAGCGCGTACACTTCAACACCTGCGCGTGCACTAAATCGATAGACGTTGCCCATCCATCATGGCCGACGATCGCGCTCAGACCATCCGCCGAAATCGCGAGCGAGAGCGGCGTTGGTCCAAGAGGAACCACTTGGTCCACATTTGCCACCGGATCGAAGATAGGCATTTCGTTCGGAACCGCCGACACCATCACAAATCGGTCCAACGCCTTGTCATAATCACTCGCCACGGGATTAATGCTGACCGGGACCAGTGGCTGATTCCCCGCCGGAACTCCCTGCGTCACAGTCACCATCTGTCCATCAATTGAGATCGATCCGCTGCGGCCGTTTCCTGTGCTGTTGCGCTGTACCTCAAAAACGAGCGGTACGTTCCCCGATCCATTCGGGCCCGATGCGATCGTGATCCATGGATCGTCCGAGTTCGCAACAAACGCGCAGTTCGTCCCCGTGGTGACATTGACCGTATATAGCGCGCCATTGCCGCTGTCATTAACGCTCGTTGTATCAACAGTTGCCGCACAATCGGGGGCTTCGTTCAATGCAATCGTCTGTATTTCGTAATTATTGGTCAATCCGGACGTTGGGTCGGCTTGATTGATGACATATAGGTTTGAGCTATCGGAGCGGAAAAAGAGAAACCGCCCATGTGCGGCAAACGCGGTACTACCCACAGTGAAGGGAGTTAAGGATAATGATCCAGCCGGCGTCAGAGAGGGACTGTTGAGCAGCGCCACATGCATGTCGTCGGTCGGCGGCGTTGCCTCGCTGTTCAACTGCATGATATAGGCGACTTGAGCGCGAGTCGTTGAATCGGCAAGGGCCTGCAGAACATAGCCGGCCTGAACGTTGCTCACGTAAGTCATGTCTTCCGCCGAGTTGGTCGAGCTGTTCACAACAACGCCATTCCCGGCGTAGACCCGGCTGCCATCTTGCGAAAACCACACCGAGCCCCAAGCTAAGGGCCCATTACGGTAGGGCCACGCGGTCAGGCTAATCGCGCTTCCATTCACCGCCAGGCGGTAAAACTCATCGGCGTTCGTCAAATCGATCTGCCCATTTGCTGGATCTACGCCCGCTCCGGTGAGCGTCAAACCCGGAATGGAGGTGATCGTTGTGCTTTGTCGTGAGCCGAGGTCTACGTACAGGGCCGCCGCGGTATTGAATGGATCTGCAGCCGCAACTTCGAGGATGAGCAAACCGGTATTTGAAAGCAGCACCGAACCGGATCCGGAGCCGACACCGGTCGGATACGTGCTCACCACCGTCCCTGCTTTGAGGTCGACGTAGTAAGACCCGCTTGCAGCGCCCACCGCCGCATGCAGACCGTCCGGGCTCACCGATACCAAGATCGGCGTACTCCCGAGCGCCACGGTGACATCATTATTTGTCGCCGGATCGTAAATGTGCAGCAAATTTGGGCTGCTCGAGATCATGACCACCCGATCCAGCGCCGAACTATACTGCGCTGCGATTGGATTGAAGGAAAGAGGAACCGTCTGCGCGGAAACAACGGCTGCGGAACACACTGCTACCAGCGAGAGAAACCGAGAGAAAAAGGACATAGCGACTAGGCATATTCACCCACCGCGAAACTATTGACCTGAGGGCTTCTGCTCGTACACATTAGCAAAGCGATTCGCCCGGCGCAATTGCCCTAGCCCAATCTCGTTGGCGCACATGGCAGAGATGACTGCCGAGCGTGGGCTCGTCATTTCCGCGAGCTGCATTTGGCGTTGGGTTCAGGTATTCGGTCCGGAAATAGACAGTAAAACGGCGAACGTGACTTGCTAAAGGCTACGGCACCTTGCAGACTGCGTGGAGAACACTACGGGGAAGTGAGTCGATGGAGATGGCGAGAAAGGTTAGAGTGAGCAGGGTAGGAAGGGACGACGCGCCCGGGCTTAAAGATTGCGCTTCAAGAATGAGCAAATCTCGTAACCAGTAATGTATTTGAACGGAAATTCGCCCATCGTGTAATGCCCGCAAGGTAATTGGGTCGCCCGATGGTCCCACTTCATTCGCCGGGCGCCGCGCAGCACGTCGCGCGAAAGGCGCAATGGAAACGTTGTGTCGTAATGCGTGTAGATGAATTTCGACCGGTGTTTTTTTGCCGTGAACTTCGGCCAATAACTGGGCGGGCTGATGCACATCCATAGATCTCGCAAAGTGTCGCGACCAATGTTGCCTTCAAAGCTTTCACGAATGTGCTGGGATGAAAGGCCCTCCCATACGGGATCCGCGAAGTACGTCGAGCAGTGGTTGAAAACGTTAACACGAATGCGCGGATCGTGCGCGCTGGCGAGGAACGCATAGCACGATCCTAAACTCGTACCGACGATTCCCAACCGGTCGAAGCCGCGCTGCTGCAGCCAGTCGAAGCACGCGCGAGAATCAATCACTGCCTGACGAGTCGCATCAATTGTTCGTGCGATGTTGGCGGAGACAGCAAAGTCTGCGCGCCCGAGTTCGGCGGGCATGCGCGCATCGTGATACGGCAGGCTCAATCGCAACGCCGAAATGCCCAGCCGCGCGAGACCGGCACAGAGCGCATTCTGCTGCGGTAATTTGGAATTCCAATGCGGCAGCACCACCACGGCGCGTCTGCTCGAATTCTTCGCGGGAAACCACAGTCCGTGGACGGTATTGTTTTCCGGGTAGGGTGTCTCGACGGGCGAGCGAAATGACAACCAATCGCCGTCCAGCGTGAAATTCGTTGGCGGTTCATATCCGAAAAATGCATCGCTGCAGGCAATGGCACGCCGGTTCAATTCGATTAAATACTGGTCGGGCGTCGCTTCACCGCAAGGAAAGTCCCGGCTGCACGGCCAATTGGCGCTCCACTCGAGCCCATAGTCGAATGGCCGCACCACTCGATCGGTCGACCGGAAACACAGTTCGTTCTCCCAGGTGTGCATCCAACGGCTATAGCGCTGCACAACAGGCCGCAGCAGCAATTTCATGCCCTTGGTTCTTCGCACGTCTTAGCCTAGCCTAGGGCAGTGCTAAGGGTCCAGGATCTGACAGTAAACGGCGAAACTAGCGCGTCTAATGTCGCCTGAACGCGTCAATTATTGCTTGTAAAAATGACGCCCGTTGATATAGCCGGCCAAGTTCCAGACCCGCAGCTCGCCTTCGAATGCGGCAGTCGGCGGCGCTAACCCAAGTTTGCCCTTGACAGCGCGCACCAAGCCGCCCATCGCCTGTCGTATTTGCCAGCGCGGAATGCCCATCACTTCGACTACGCCGCTGGGGCGCGTCCGCGCCAGTACGCCTTTCGAGATGCCCTGGCCCCAACTCCACCGCCGATGATAGCGCCGTGTGAGCCGTTCCGGCGGAACATAATGCAGAATGATCAAGTCGGGGCTATAAACACCGCGAAAGCCACTCGCCATTAACCGTTCGAACATCTCTTCGTCCTCGCAGGACAGCAGACCTTTATTCGTCCGCCCCAGCGCCGTGTTGTAGAGGCCGATCTTATCGAATACCTCGCGCCGCACCACCGCATTGCCACCGTTTAATATGCCATGAAATCCTGGCCCGTATTCACGCGGCAGGTCGCCCGCCTCAATCCATCCAACAATGCCACCGAATTCCGGCATGACCCACTCCGGTTTTTCGCCGCCCCACCGGGGAATACACGCACCCCCAACAAAGCTATAGCCGGTCGTCGTAAAGATCCGATGAATCACCTCATACCAACGAGCATCGACCTCTTCATCGTCATTGATCATCCCAACTAGGTCGCCTTTACCGGCGCGAATTCCCGCATTGACCGCAGGCGACAAACCCTGAACGGTCTCCACCCGGTAATGCAGCGGGAAGGGAAAGTCTTTCTGGTACTCAGACACCACCTCGGGGGTGGTGTCGTGCGAGTTGTTGTCGATCACCCACACCTGCACTGTCAAACCCTTTGGACAAGGGGCAGCGCCCAGACTGGTAAGCGTGCGCTTCAGCAGTTCCGGCCGCTTGTAAGTCGGCAATATGACGTCCAACGAAAGGCCAGCGTCGGGTAAAGCGGACTCTTCACTGACGACCATCGGCATCAATTCTGTCATCGCTCATTTCCCATTATGATTGACTAGTACCAGTACTAATGAGTGATGTCCAGTCTCTCACCCCGGCCGTTAGCGTGATCGTTCCGGCCTACCGGGTGACGGCGTATATCGCCGAAACGCTCGATTCCATTTATCGGCAAACATTCCCAGGGTATGAAGTCATCGTGGTCAACGATGGATGCCCCGAAACCAGCGCACTCGAAGAAGTGCTCAGACCGTACGAGGGCCGCTTTGTCTATGTCAAGAAGGCCAACGGAGGACTGGCGAGCGCCCGCAACGCCGGTATCGCGGCCGCCAAGGCGCCCCTGCTGGCTATGCTCGACTCCGATGACGCCTGGGAGCCGGCATTTCTCGAGCGCACCATCGCCGCTCTCAATCGTGACCCGACCCTTACCGGCATCTTCGCCGACGGCGTTTTCTTCGGCGATCGCCCCACTGCCGGCGCCAAACTCTCCGAATACAACCCCAATCCCGAGCCCATCACATTCGAGCGCGTTGCCGACAACACGTGCAGTCCGAGCTATAGCTGTGTTATGCGCGCAGAAGCCGTCCGTAGTGCCGGTTGGTACGACGAATCACTGCACAGTTGCGAAGACTTCGATTTGCACTTGCGCATCCTCAAAAGCGGCGGCCGCATCACCCGCCATCCTGACTTACTTTTCCGCTATCGTCAGCGGGAGGGCAGTCTTTCGGCCAATCCCGTGTGGATGCGCACCTGGGCCCTTCGTGTCGTCGACAAAATCGCCAGCCGAATCGATCTCACGGAGTCGGAACGCGCCGCCGTCCTCCGCGGCCGCCACAAGTTTGAATCTGAACTTGCCTTAGCCATGGGCAAAGAGGCGTTGCGGAAAGGCGATATCGCCGAAGCGCGCCGCCAATTCGCCATCCGCCAGCAACTCGACCCTTATCCCAAAATGGCAGCCCTGCTGTGGGCTCTGAAAATTTGGCCCGCCAGTGTCCTGGCCTTTATCCGTTGGCGTGGCCACTAGAGGCAGACGGCGTTATCGCTCAGCGCTCCACCATCGCCATCATGCGTTCGTTGTATCGCGCGCCCGAAACGGCTTCCGGCGCCAGCGCCCGGTCAAGCTCGGATATCTCATCCGCAGTCAATTCCAACGACGCTGCCCCGATGTTCTCTTCCAAATACTTTCTCCGTTTCGTGCCCGGAATCGGAACAACGTTGTCGCCTCTGGTCAACAGCCAAGCCAAAGCCACTTGCGATGCCTTCGCATTCTTCGCTTCGGCAATTTTCTGCACTCGCTCGGCGGCACGAACATTCGCGTCATAGTTCTCGCCCTGAAAGCGGGGATCGCCGCGCCGGTGGTCGCCTTCCGGATAATCTTCCGCTCGCTTGCTTGTTCCCGTTAAGAAGCCTCTGCCCAGCGGGCTAAACGGCACCAGCCCGATTCTCAACTCACGGAGCGCCGGTATGATCTCCGGCTCTAAATTGCGTTCCCATAGTGAATACTCGCTCTGCAAAGCCGATATTGGATAAACCGCATGAGCGCGCCTGATCGTTTTTTCGCCTGCTTCCGATAGCCCGAAGTATCGTACCTTGCCATCCTTTACTAAGTCCCCAACCGCCCCAGCAACATCGTCGATCGGCACCTTCGGATCCACGCGATGTTGATAAAAAAGATCGATGTAGTCCGTCTTCAGACGCCGCAGACAACTCTCGGCCACCTCACGGATATGCTCCGGCCGGCTATCGATTCCCGCCATCTTTCCGTTCTCAATGCGAAAACCGAACTTCGTAGCAATGACTGCCTGGTCTCTCCGTCCTTCAAGCGCTTTCCCCACCAACTCTTCATTGATAAACGGCCCATAGATCTCGGCCGTATCGAAAAAGTTTAGTCCCAGTTCCAGCGCGCTGTGAATCGTTCGAATCGACTCCACATCGTCCGGCACGCCATACGACTGGCTCATGCCCATGCAACCCAATCCCAGCGCAGACACTTGTAAACCTTGTTTTCCTAGCTTTCTCTTCGGTAACATCCGCTTCAAGGATATACTCCGAAGATTCCTTCAAGCGGAGTCGCCGGTTTTTCCATGAAACATTGCTTTTTCCTCTTCACTATGTCGCTCCTGGCTGTTGGCCAAGATGTCTCCCCCCAAGCCGACACTCCGCCCACCCCTCCCGTCGCCCTACGCGTCGATCGTCGCGAAGTTCGTCACGGTGAAACCATCGTCGACAACTATTACTGGCTGCGCGAAAAGTCGAATCCGGAAGTCGCCAAATACTTGGAAGCCGAAAACGCCTATACCGCTGCGATGACCAAGGACATCCAGCCCTTCGCTAAAGAGCTCTATCAGGAGATGCTCAGCCACGTCAAACAAACCGATTTAGGCGTTCCCGTCCGCCGCGGCCCGTTCAGTTATTACTCGCGCACCGTCGAAGGCCAGCAATATCCCATCTACTGTCGTAAGCGAGGAGACAGCGGCAAGGAAGAGGTGCTGCTCGATTTGAATCAACTCGCCCAAGGAAAAAAATTTGTAGGACTGGGCGGCCTTTCCATCAGCGACGATCAAAACCTGCTTGCCTATACGCTCGACTACACCGGCTTCCGCCAATACAGCTTGCAAGTCAAAGACCTTCGCACCGGCCAAGTATTCCCCGACACAACCCCGCGCGTGACATCTGTAGAATGGGCAGCCGACAACAAAACTCTTTTCCTAACGACCGAAGACAAAGTTACTAAGCGTTCGGATACTCTTTGGCATCACGTCCTCGGCACCTCCACATTCGATCCGGTCTACAAGGAGAGCGACGAGCTTTATGACGTCTATCTTGGGAAAACTCGCGACAAAAAGTACCTATTGCTTGGAATTGCAAGCAAGGATACAACGGAGTTCCGTTATTTGCCTGCCGCCGAAACACGGAAAGAATTTGCCGTCTTCATCCCTCGGGAAAAAGCACACCGTTATTTTGTCGATCACCGCGAAAATCTGTTTTACATTCGCACCAACCGGGACTCCGCCGGGAATGTGCTGACAGATTTCCAAATTGTCACGACGCCTGATTCATCTCCCACTCGTACCGACTGGACAACGTTCATTCCATCCAAAGACGGCCGTTTGATCGAGGACATTGAGCTGTTCAAAGACTTCGCCGTCTCGGTCGAAAAATCGGAAGCCTTAGTTCACCTCCGCGTTCACGATTTCAAGAACGGCTCCTGGCGCGACATCGAATTCCCTGAGCCGGTATACGCCGTGTCCTCTGGCGACAATCCGGAATATGACACCAGAGCGTTCCGCTACAACTATCAAAGCCTGCTTACTCCTTCGAGCGTCTTCGAGTACGACACGAAAACAGACCAAAGCGCATTGCTAAAGCAGCAGGAAGTCCCTGGCTATGACCCGAAACAATACGTCTCCGAACGGCTGTGGGCGACGGCGCGCGATGGCACCAAGGTGCCTCTCTCCATCGTTTACAAAAAGGGCTTCAAACAAGACGGAAAGGGACCGCTCTTCCTATACGGGTACGGTTCGTACGGATTCGGCATGTCTCCCACGTTTTCAAGCTCCCGCCTGGTCCTGCTCGATCGCGGCATGGCTTATGTCATCGCCCACATCCGGGGCGGCGACGAAATGGGTGAGAAATGGCGCCTCGACGGCATGCTGATGAAGAAGAAGAACACCTTCTACGATTTCATCGACTCCGCCAAATATCTCATCGACCAACAATGGACCTCGCGCGATCGCCTGGTGATTGAAGGCGGCAGCGCAGGCGGCCTCCTTATGGGCGCTGTGGTCAACATGGCGCCCGATCTGTTCCGGGCGGTCCATCTGGCGGTTCCGTTCGTCGACGTGATGAACACCATGATGGACGCTTCTTTGCCGCTTACCGTAGGCGAGTATCTCGAATGGGGTAATCCTAATGAAAAGGCGGCTTACGATTATATGAAATCTTACAGCCCTTACGATAACCTTGAAAAACAGGCCTATCCGGCCATGTTAGTAACTACCAGCTTCAATGACAGCCAAGTCATGTATTGGGAGCCGTCTAAATACGTTGCCAGGCTTCGCACGCTCCGAACGGATCACAATCAATTCCTGCTGAAAGTCAAAATGGATCCGGCGGGTCACGGCGGTGCTTCTGGGCGATACGACCGCCTGAAGGATCAAGGCTTCGAATACGCATGGTTGTTGACGCAGGTCGACATCACACATTAGCTGCGGCTAATGTAGCCCCACCAACCGGCTCAACACGAAATCGACAATCGTCAGCAAGACTGAGCCTAATATTGCGGGCATACATCCAATCACCCGAAAGCCCGGCACAAATTCCGACGCCAATTTCAGCATCAAGCCATTAATAACGAAATAAACCAGCCCCAGCGTCAGAATGATGAAGGGCAACAACAACAGCTTCAAAACGAATCCTACCGTCGCCGTCACCAGTCCGATCACGAGCGCGGCAATCAACGCGGATCCAAAGCTCTCCACTTCGATTCCCGGCAAAATGTTAGCCACGATCAGCAGCGCAACGCCGCTGATCAGCCAGTGAACGATCAAATATCGCATGCTTGAAGCAATCCTCCCAACTCGCGGTAGCGCCCTTTACTCCACCCGCAGCGTCTCTACCGGATCAATCGCTGACGCCCGTAACGAAGGTAAATAGCTTGCCAGAATCGCCGCCGCGATTAGTCCCAGCATTGTAAACAGATAGGTCAGCGGGTCCATTGTGCTGACACCAAATAACAGCGCTTTCAAGAACCTGCTTAACCCCAACGCCGCCACAAATCCGATCGCTACTCCCACCGACGACAGCATTAGACCGTCCCTGACAAACATCGCGCTCACTTGCCGCTGCCGCGCTCCTAACGCCATGCGTATGCCAATCTCGCGCGTACGTTGTGAAACGGAATAAGAAATGACGCCGTAAATTCCGACCAATCCCAAAATCAACGCCATCGCTCCTGCGATCCCCAACATCACCAACGTGAATGACGTTCGCGCCATCGACTTGTCGTAAATCTCTTGCAACGTTCGAACGTCCGCCAGCGGGGAATCCGGCACAATCGACCAAATCGCATGCCGCAGTTCATTCGTGAATTCGGCCGAACCCGTCCTGCGGCTTCGAACCACGTACACGCCCGAGCGCCGCGCGAATACATCGTCGCCCCAGAAATTCTTCATCAGGATCGGCCAGTAAACCGTCGTCGGAGGCTTCTTCTGCACGCCGTCGTCATACTCGTTCGCCACGACGCCCACAATCTCGCGCCAGTTGTCTTTCATCCCTTCGCGAATGCGCTTACCAATCGCTCCTGCCGGACTGCCCCAATATTCACGCGCAAAATTCTCCGAAATCATCGCCACATCGCGATAGTTATACGTGTCTTGCCATGTCAAATCGCGCCCCGCCAGAATTTCTCGTCCCATGGTGTGGAAATATCCGGGCGCGATGAATTTAAAACGCCGGATCGGCGGCACCTTCCCTGCTTCCATAGGATGATCCTCGGCAACCAGCACATCATTGCTGTCGTTTCCTTCCATGGTGACGGAGCTCGTAAAGCTCACCGATTCCACGCCCGGAATCTCGCTGATTCTGGACAGAATCTCCTGCTGCGTGCGAATAGTGCGCTCAGGGTCCTTCACTTGTGCATCGGAAATGAAAAGCCTTAGCGTCATTACATGTGCGGGATCCGTAAAACCAGGTTGCACGTGCCGCAGCGCGTGGAACGTTCGAATCATCAATCCCGAACTGATCATCAGCACGAGTGCCAACGCGACTTGAAACACCACCAGCAAATTCCGTGCACGCAACCGTCCGCCGCCGGCCGTAACGCTTCGGGTGCTGTCCCGCAATCCCGTTCCCGGCCGCATGCCCGCGTATTTCACGATGGGCAAAAGACCGAACAGAAGGCCCGAAACCAGCGAGATCACCAAGGTAAACAACAGCGCTTCCCGAGAAAGTCCGATTTGATCTAAGCGCGGCAGGTTGCCCGGACCTATCGCGACCAGCAATCGCAAGCCGCCATACGCTAAGCCCAACCCCAACAGGCCACCCGCCAGGGCGAGCGCAATGCTCTCTCCCAACAGGTCGCGTGCAATACGAGCCCATCCTGCGCCTAACGCCGTGCGCACCGCAAGTTCTTGCTGACGCCCCTCAGCGCGCACCAACAATAGATTTGCCACGTTGGCACAAGCAATCAACAGCACTAATCCAAGCGTACCCATAATCACCCACAAAATGCCGCCGATGTCTCCGACTACATCGCGCATGAATGGCCGCACACTCGGCTCAACACGCGCATCTTCGAACAGCTTGGCGCTAAATCCTGGAGGCGCTGGCCAACTCCGCAACCATATCGGGATCAAACGCCCTATGTCGGCATTTGCTTTCGCGAGCGTCACTCCCGGCTTCAGTCGCGCGATGCCGCTATAGCTGAAGTTTCCTAGAAAAACTTTGCTTCGGTCGAACTGCATCGCCATCACCAATGCCGGCTGCGGCGTCATGAATTGAAAACTGCGCGGCAGCACACCGATGATCTCGTGGTCGTCCCCGTCGAGCGTCATGTGTTTCCCAATCGCTGAGGGCGATCCGCCAAAGTGCCTCTGCCAATAACCGTAGGTGAGCATCACCGTTCTCTGCGTCCCCTCAATGTCGTCGCGTTTGGTAAACCGCCGCCCAATCACCGGCTGAACCTCCAATATCGGCAACACTCCGTCCGTCACTGACACGCTTTGCACTTCTTCGGGTTCGCCTAGATGACTCACGCTGGTGGTTCCTTTTGTGTACAACCCGATGTCGGTAAAGCTGCGCGCCTGTTCCCGATAAGTGAAATACATGGTGGGGCACATGTTGACCTCGTCTATGTTCAGCCCCTTCGCCGTATGCCACAAACCTACTAACCGGTCGCCTTGCGGAAAGGGCAGCGGCTTCAACAGAATTGAGTCGATCACGCTGAAAATCGCGGTATTGGCGCCAATGCCAATCGCCAAAGTTAACAGCGTAATGCTCGTGAATAACGGTGAGCGCCATAGCCGGCGAAGGGCGTGTTTGTTCATGACCAAGCTGTATTCAAGGTCTATTACGGTCGACGGTGCCGGAAAGTTTAGTTTTCTTTAACGGATCGGCCGCAGTCTGGAGGGCCTGTTCGTGCTCATCACGCCGCAGCCGCCCCTGAGAGTGGTGATCTGCTCGTTCTGTCTCTCCTGCTTGATGAAGCTCGTTACCTCGCCAGCCGAATCATTAAAGTCCTTCATTTATCGGCGCTCGCGCGCTCGACGTATTGGTCTGAAATCGTCACACCGCTTTATCCATCTAAGGGCTAGTGACTTTGACAGAGCCTCCTTTGCCGCACCGTTCCATGCCGATTGGGGCGGACTTGCTTGATGATGGTGGAACGCACTTTCGGGTGTGGGCTCCAGCCCATACTTCCGTGTCCGTTATTTTTGCGCCTCAATCGGGAACGCAATCACATCCATTGCTCGATGAAGGCAACGGCTATTTTTCCGCGACAGTGGCAACCGTCAGCGCAGGCGCCAGATACAAGTATCTAATCGACGAGAAGGAGCCCTGTCCGGACCCTGCGTCGCGTTTTCAACCCGACGGCCCTCACGGCTACTCAGAGGTCGTCGATTACAAAGCGTTCACATGGAACGATTCCTCATGGCTCGGCGTGCGCCTTAAAGGGCAAGCCATTTACGAACTGCACCTCGGTACATTCACCCAAGACGGCACATGGGCCGCGGCTGCGGAAAAACTGGAGTATTTGCGGGACACAGGCATTACCGTCATTGAGGTTATGCCTATAGCCGATTTTCCCGGCAAGTATGGCTGGGGATACGACGGCGTCGGCGTCTTCGCTCCCGTCGCAATTTATGGCACGCCCGATGATATGCGCCGGTTTGTGGATCGCGCGCACAGCATGGGTATTGGCGTCATTTTGGACGTCGTATACAACCATCTTGGGCCAGACGGCAACTACCTCACAAAATTTTCCTACTACTACTTCAGCGACCACAATAAGACCGATTGGGGCACCGGTCTTAACTTCGACGGCGAATTTAGTGAGCCCGTTCGCGAGTACTATCGCAGCAACGCCGCCTATTGGATTCGCGAATTCCATCTCGACGGCCTACGGCTTGACGCCACGCAGGACATTCACGACAAGACGACGCCACACATCCTCGCGGAAATCGGATGCGCTGCCCGCCAAGCCGCTGAGAACCGTTCCATCATTCTCGTGGCTGAAAATGAGCCGCAGGATTCCACCCTCACCCGACCCGTCGCCGATGGCGGCTATGGCCTTGATGCTATCTGGAATGATGATTACCACCACAGTGCGACGGTTGCGCTAACAAGCAAGGCAGACGCTTACTATCGAGACTATCGCGGCACGCCACAGGAACTGCTCTCATCCATGAAATATGGATGCCTATTTCAAGGCCAATGGTATAGCTGGCAGGAGAAGCGGCGTGGAACTCCTTTCTGGGGCACTCCTCATGCGGCGATGGTCACTTTCATTCAGAATCATGACCAGGTCGCTAACTCTGCACGCGGACTTCGGGTGGACAAACTCACCTCGCCCGGCACCCTTCGCGCCATCACCACTCTGACGCTTCTCGGCCCCGGCACTCCACTGCTGCTGCAGGGCCAGGAATTCGGCGCTTCCACTCCATTCCTTTTTTTTGCCGATCATCAAACCGACTTAGCTAGGCAGGTACGCTCTGGCCGGGTCGAATTTCTTGAACAATGGCGCGGCCTGCAGCTTCCCGAAATGAAGGGCTGTTTTGCGGACCCTAAGGCGCGTCAAACCTTCGAACGTTGCATCCTCGATCACTCCGAAGTCCATACGCACAAAGAATCCTACGCCCTTCACTGCGATCTTCTTCGTTTGCGCCGCGAAGATCCGATCATCGCTAAGCAAGGCGATCACGGTCTCGATGGCGCAGTCCTCTCCGATCGCTGCTTTATCTTGCGGTTCTTTTCGCCCGATCACTCTGACGACAGGCTGCTGGTTGTTAATATCGGAACAGATCTCAGGCTCGACCCTTCTCCCGAACCTCTGCTGGCGCCTCCCGCCCATAAGCAGTGGATAAAGTTATTCTCAACCGAAGACCCACAATACGGCGGGTGCGGCACGCCTCCGCTCGACACCAAAGAGAATTGGATTATCCCTGGCCAAGCGGCCGTCGTCTTACGTCCTGAACCGGTGACTACCACCGCCCCAGGCGATTAATTTACGCATGGAAAACATCTTCATACACAAACCCGACACGGAGTTTACTCCGCAGCAACTTGACTACCTCATCGACAGCGAGTGGCTTGTAACCAACGCCCTCGGTGGTTACGCATCAGGCACGCTCGGGGGTGCCATTACGCGCGGTTTCCATGGCTACTTAATCGCTGCGCTACCCGCGCCCTTAGGCCGCACCATGATGCTCAACGAAGTCTTTGAGCATTTCGTCCTGCCCGATGGCCGGGAAATCCTCCTCAAAAGTGAAGAAAAGGTCAACGCGCCAATTTTTTTGAATGGGTCTACGTTACTTACCAGGTTCTCGCTGGATATGAGCCTTCCCGTATGGACCTATGAAGTCGCTGGCCTCACCATCGAAAAACGCATTATCCTTCCTCACCGCCAGAACACTGTCTTTCTAAACTATCGCGTCATTGCCGGCGATGGTAAAGCCACGTTGCGCCTGCGGCCCTCCATGAACGTGCGTAATCATGAAGCGCCGGTCAACACGAGCATCGATAATCCCTACACCTTCACGGTTATCGGCAATCGCTACGAGATTCAAGCCGACCCCCAATACCCCCCGTTACGTATGCTCCTGGTTGGCGAGAGCCACGGCATAACGATCGACACCCGCCACACCGACGAAATTGCTTATCGCATTGAGCGCAGCCGCGGCTATGCCTCGCAAGGCGATCTCTGGAGTCCCGGCTATATCTCGATCGAAATCGGTAGCGGCACCGAAGCGACTCTCATCGCATCCACTGAATCCTGGGAACTGGTCTATGCCATGACTCCACAGGAAGCTTGGGATGCGGAATACGACCGCCGCAGACGGCTTCTCCTGGAAGCGCATCCCGACGCTTGCAACGAGACGTGTAGGGATCTGGTTCTGGGCGCCGATCAATTCATCATCACCCCGACCGGCCGCCGTGAAGATACTGCCCGCGCCCGCGCGGCGGGAGATGAAATCCGTTCTGTCATTGCCGGCTACCACTGGTTTACCGACTGGGGCCGCGACACCATGATTAGCCTTGAAGGCTTGACCTTAGTGACCGGCCGCCACGTAGAAGCCGCCTACATCCTGCGCACCTTTTCCCACTACATTCGAGATGGCCTGATCCCCAATATGTTCCCTGAGGGGCGCAAGAATGGTCTCTATCACACCGCCGACGCCACCCTATGGTTCTTCCATGCCCTCTCCCGGTATATGCGCGTTTCAAGAGATACACATCTGTTGGAGCAGATGATTCCCAAGCTTGTCGATATCGTTGGGCATCATCTGCGCGGCACCCGCTTCGGCATTCATGTCGACTCGGCGGACGGTCTGCTTGCGCAAGGGCAGCAAGGATATCAACTCACCTGGATGGATGCGAAAGTCGACGATTGGGTGGTGACGCCAAGGCGCGGCAAAGCAGTCGAGATCAACGCCCTCTGGTACAACGCTCTGCGGCTTCTTGAAGGCTGGCTTCGTGATCTCGGCAAGACGGATGAAGCGCAAGGCATCTGCATGCACGCCGATAAAGCGCGTGATTCATTCAATCGACGTTTCTGGTATGCCGAAGGTAATTATCTCTACGACGTCATAGACGGGGAAAACGACGCGCCGCCGGACGCCAGCATACGGCCCAACCAGTTGTTCGCCATCTCACTCGACCACCCGATCCTCGATCAAAGCCGCTGGGAACCGGTCCTCAGCATTTGTAAGGAGAAACTTTTGACGCCCGTCGGCTTGCGATCACTTGCGCCCGGCAGTCCGGATTACAAGGCGAAGTACGACGGCGATCTGCGTTCGCGCGATGCCGCTTATCATCAGGGCACCGTCTGGGCCTGGCTGATCGGTCCGTTCGTCGATGCGTGGCTCCGTGTCTATCCCAACGATTTCGCCACTGCTCATAGTTTCCTAGACGGTTTCCAACCGGAGCTCCGCGAATCCTGTATCGGCACGATCAGCGAAATCTTTGACGCCGAGCCGCCCTTCCGGCCGCGGGGTTGTGCCGCCCAGGCTTGGAGTGTCGCTGAAGTCCTCCGCTGTCTGGTGAAGACCAACGCCACCGGATAATCTTACTGGTACCCCCTCGCGATACCGGGCTATACTCGGAGAGCGGGAAACGACGTCTTCCCAGGTTTTCGTCCCATGTTGAGACGCGGAGCCCGCCGCGAATAACGAATGTCTCACTACGATCTCCTCGTGATCGGTTCCGGGCCCGCAGGTCAACGGGCAGCTATCCAGGGGGCTAAAAGCGGTAGAAGAGTCGCGCTCATTGAACGCCGCGAAGTCATCGGTGGCGTGTGCATCAATACTGGCACCATCCCCAGCAAGACTATGCGGGAAGCCGTACTGCATCTATCCGGCTATAACTACCAGAACATTTATGGCGTAAGCTATCGGGTCAAAGAAAAAATCACGATGGCCGATCTGGCCTTTCGCGTTCAGCACGTCATAAAAACGGAGATCGATGTAACTCAAGCGCAACTTTCCCGAAATGGCATTGAAGTTATCACGGGAATTGCTAGTTTCAAAGACGAGAAATCGGTGATCGCCACCAATTCCCGGGGCACCCAGTTACTCGAAGCCGAAACAATTGTTATTGCAACGGGTACCAAGCCGGCCGCCTCGGCTAAAGTCCCTATCAACGCCACGACCATCATCAATAGCGACCAGATCATGGAGATGCCTGTCGTCCCCAAGCAGTTAATGGTGGTCGGCGGTGGCGTGATCGGCGTCGAGTACACCTGCATGTTCGCGGCTCTCGGTGTCCGCGTCACTTTGATTGAGCGCCGTCCACGGCTGCTTGAATTTGCCGATTCAGAAATCATTGAAGCGCTCTCGTACCATCTGCGCGATCATCGCGTCACCATGCGCCTCAATGAAGAAGTTCACAGTGTGGAGGAGTCCGCCACCGGAGGCGTGGTCGCTTATCTCGAAAGCAACAAGAAAGTATCCGGTGATGCGTTACTCTACGCTGTCGGCCGGCAAGGCAATGTAGACGAGCTAAACCTTGAGGCTGCCGGTCTCAAGGCCGACGCCCGCGGCCGAATTAAAGTTGACGAAAACTATCAAACCGAACAGCCCCATATCTATGCGGTGGGCGACGTGATAGGATTCCCAAGTCTCGCTTCCGTTTCCATGGAGCAAGGCCGTATCGCCGTGTCCCACGCCTTTAACAAGCCGCTGACGTCAAACCCCAATTACTATCCGTTCGGCATTTATACGATTCCGGAGATCTCCTTCATCGGCAAGACCGAAGAGCAGCTAACCGACGAAGACGTCCCCTATGAGGTAGGCGTTGCTTATTATCGGGAAATCGCGCGTGGCCAAATTCGAGGCGATACCACCGGCCGCCTGAAGCTGATTTTCCACCGTGACACGCTCGAAATGTTAGGTATTCACATCATTGGGGAGGGCGCGTCCGAATTGCTGCATATTGGGCAGGCCGTGATGATCCTGAAGGGTAAGGTCGACTACTTCGTCAACACAGTTTTCAATTATCCGACGCTCGCGGAGTGCTATAAGGCCGCCGCGTTTAACGGGCTTAATAAGCTGGCTGCGCACTGAGCGAGGAGACGATGGCCTACGGCATAGGAATTTTCATCGCAGAGCGGATCTCAGCAGCTGTCGTCAGCAATAACGCCATTACGGCTCCTCTGATTGACTTCCCGGAAGATCATTCTATCTCTGACGCATTGCATGCCGTGCCGGCTGAAGGCATTGTTAAGCAGATCGTGGAGCTGGTCGAGAAACTCAATCTTAAAGACCCTCCTTCGCATGTCGGCATCGGTATGCCTGGCATTGTTCGCAACGGCATCATTGAGGATTCTCCCAACCTCATCCAACTCAAGGGCGCGAACATGAAGGCTTTGGTGGAGGCGGAACTCGCCCGTATTGTCGGAGCAGCTCCTGTCGAAGTGTTCAACGACGCTGACGCCGTAGCTGCTGGCCTCGCCGCAACGCGTGGCCAATTAGACCGCCTGATCCGCGTGTGGACTCTCGGCAATGGCATCGGTTACGGCCGCTACCCCTTCCGCGAGGGTGTTTGGGAGGCTGGTCACACCGTCGTTACGCTCGATCCTAAGGAACATTACTGTGGCTGCGGCGGCCGCGGCCACCTCGAAGGCATCATGGGCCATCGTTCCATGCGCTTGCGTTTCATGGATATGGAGCCCGACGAGATCTTCGAACACGCTAAGGCCGGTGATACTCGATGTATGGATTTCGTCAAGCGATGGCACCGGGCACTCGCCGCTGCAACGGCCACCAACATCCACCTAGATGGTCCCGGCAAGTTCTACATCACAGGCTTTAACGCCCGCTTCGTTAATCCTTCATTACTGCTGGAATACTTAAACGAGATGGTAAAACTGAGCCCGCTGCAAGGTTACTCCATCGAGGTCGTGCAGGGGAGCGAAGAAGCTGCGACGATTGGAGCATCCGTCAACGCCGCACAAGCTGTCAACCGCCAACAGGCCTGACCGCTTCCGCAAGATACGGTTGTGAGCAGCTGGCTGATATTCCAGCGGCTTAGTTCACTCCGCTCTTTTGCCGCGCCGCCAGAAACTCGTCCCCAGCATGCCATGTTGGCAACCGCGGAGTATTCGCAATATCCAGGCCAAGGGTAAGTCCAAAATCCGCCATCTGTATCATGCCGGCAAAATCCCAGTTGTCATGGTACTCATCCGACGGCTGATGATAATGCTTGCTGTTGTATTCTTCGAAGACCTCGTCGCCGTAACTATCCGGTTTCCCTACGTACCGATGGCCGGCGCTAATCGAGAACGATGGAATGCCTACCCGCGCTAGCGAAAAATGGTCGGACCGATAGTAGTCGCCTTGCCCCGGCTCTGGATCGGGCGTAATCGAAAGCTGCAGACGGTCCGCATCCCGTTCCACCAGTGGCCATAGCGTAGTTCGCTCGGCCCCGGTCACCGAAACATCTCGCGTTCTTCCAAAAGGCGAGAAGGCGTCGAAGTTCAGGTCGACCGCTGTACTCCCCGCAGGGACGATCGGATGCCGCCCGTAATATTCCGACCCTAATAGGCCTGCCTCCTCCGCGGTCACAAAGGCAAATAGCGCGCTGCGCTTTGGCTTGCTTGGCAGAGCCGCCCACACCCTAGCAATTTCCAGAACCATCGCGCATCCGGTCGCGTTGTCCACCGCGCCGTTGTAAATTTTGTCGCCGTTTACGGGCACGCCGATGCCTAAGTGATCCCAATGGGCGGTGAACAGAACGGCTTGATCCTTCAGATTCTGCCCCTCGCCCTCGACACGGCCGATTACGTTGCGGCTTTCAATCTGACGAAAGGCGACAGGAACATGCGCGTCGATATGCACGCCCAATGCGATTGGGTGAAAGGACTTTTGGTTCGCCATGGCCAACAGCTGATCGAGCGTTTTCCCGGTTGATGCGACCAACTCCTGCCCAGCTTCCGAAGTGACCCAGCCCTCAAACTTCAACCCGCGCTGGCCCGGCTCTAACTTCATTTCCGGATGTTCCAGGCTCCAGGATCCGCTGACTACTCCCCACCCGTAGCCGGCGGTTGGCGTGGTGTGTATGATCAACGCCGCCACCGCGCCTCGGCGCGTCGCTTCTTCGTACTTATAGGTCCACCGGCCGTAGTAAGTCAGCGCCGGTCCGCCAAAGAATTTTGGGTCTGTCGATGGTGGTTCATTGGTGAAGAATACGGCGACTTTGCCGTGCAAGTCCACTCCCTTGTAGTCGTCCCAACCGAACTCCGGGGCGCTTATGCCATGGCCGACAAACACAGCTTCGGCATTGAAATCGTTTTCCGGCATCTGGCTGTACGAAGTGCCCACAACGTCCTTCACGAAGGTCAACGGAATTTTCTTGCCCTTACCTTCGATAACCATCGTCGCGTCGGGTAGCGTTTTAGCCATAACTAGCGGAACGGTCTGGAAGTAGGTTCCGTTCTCGCCGCCCGGCTTCACACCCTCAAGCGCAAGCTGCGCCGCCAGATATTCCGTCGCCAGCTTCTCCCCATGCGATCCAACGCCGCGCCCTTCGAGTTCATCGCTCGACAGATATTTCACGTGCGCGCGCATGTTCTCGCCTGACAGGTGCAGCGATTGCGCGGCCGCCAAGCAAACGAGGAGATTTACAGCAAGAGCGATACGAATAGAACGGAACACAGCTTTCAGGATAGAGCTTTTCAGTTCGCGCCTACAGCTAGGAAAGCGCAAGAAGCTCTGAAGGTTCATTTGGCGTCGATGACGCGTTGGATCTCATCACAAGCAGCGGCGACGCCATGCTCGTCTCGAATGAGGCGGCCCAGCTCTGCCGCCTTGGACTTGATTTCCTCGTCCAGAAGCAGTCGGCTTAGCACCTGCGCTACGTGCGAGGCTTTGAATCGATCGCGATTAACGGTCTTAGCGGCGCCCAAGCGGCGAACGCGCCGGGCATTGTCGGGCTGGTCGAAGGACCAAGGCACGATCAACATCGGTTTTCCCGCCCGAAGAGCTTGAGCCGTGGTGCCGATGCCTCCCTGATGCACAGTGGCCGCGGCGTGAGGGAACAGTTCGGAATACGGAGCGTAGGGCGCCACAAATATGCCCGGTGGCAATGACGGCGGCAACTTGGGATCGATTCCGATGCCCGTCAACAGCACGGCGCGGACACCGAGCTTTTGCGCGGCAGCCAAGCTCTGTTCATAAAAATCGCTTGGCGCGTAGACGGCCGATGAGCCCAACGTGAAGACTACAGGAGGTGGTCCGATCGCCAGGAATTCCTTCATTGGCTGATCTATGGAATGCCCGGCTTGTGCACGGTCATAAAATGCAAATCCGACGCACTTGGTGTGCGCGGGCCAATCGGGCTGGGGCTTGGCGAAGTATTCGGAGAACAGGGCGACGGTTCCCCAGGGCGAGAATTGCCCTTCGAAAATTGGGTTGGCGGCTTTCGGCAGATTCAATCGCTTCCTCAATTTCCGTACGGGCGCGGTCCACAACGCCAACGATTGCTTCGACACATCAAGTAATAGGGAGAAGGGTGAGTGCCCGAGTGATCGCAAATGATGGAACCAAGGCGCCGGCGACAACACGGGGGGATCCCAAGAAGAGAAAAAGCTGGTCGGTTGCAGGACAAAGGATAACCAACGGATCTTCCGTACCTCCGCGACGATGGGAGCAGCGTAAGTCACAGAGTGACTGATTAAGACGTCGGCGTTCGCGCTTGCCGCATACAGATCTTCGTAGCTCTGCTCGATTTGCGGAATTACGTAATCGCGCATGAGGGTTTTGGGTCCGCTACGAGGGTCCCAAAGCTTCTTGGCGAATTCCGGTTGCCCCGCGAGCGCGCCGACGTCTGGCCGGACAGGAGAAAATGAGATCCCTTCCCCCTCGACTTTCGAGCGGTAAAACTCGGAGGCGGCGATGGTGCAGTGGTGGCCGCGGTGATGCATACCTATGGCGACTGCCAAGAATGGGTGCAGATCGCCGTAGGAACCGAAGGTGGTGAAAAGAATTCGGGCCAAAGCTTACGAACGGCCTTAGGGTACGTATTGGTTCAAATATCGCTTCGCCATGATAAAGCCGACCTTATACGGCTCGCTAAAATCCGGGCCAGGATTGTCCTCTGCGCCATAAAACGGATCTTCATGTTCGATACTCATCGCTCCTTGATAGCCATTCGCTTCAAGCGCAGCAAAAAATTCGCTCCATTTAATGGATCCCGATCCGGGAATGCGATAAGTCCACCAACGCTGGCCATTTACCGGATTGCATCCGCCCGACTTGAGAAGTTTTGGAAAAATCTCAGTGTCTTTCAGATGCACATCATAGATCTGGCCGGCAAAGTCCCAAGCCGTCTGAATGGGGTCCATAAACTGACGGACCAGATGTGATGGGTCATATTGTAACCCGACGTAGGGAGAGTTATTGAAGCCTTTGAGCAATGCGTCGAAGCCGACGGGACTCGTTGCGAGATTCGGTCCTTCCGGCCATGGTTCCCAAAGGATGCGTACATGATTGCGCTCACAGACGGGGAAATATTTTTCCGTATAGACCCGGACTATTTCATCGATTTGCCTGTCAAAAGGCTTACTTGGGTCTTTGCCCGACGCGGTGCCAATGTAAGGAACACCCATACGCCCGGCGAGTTCGATCGATTTAATGAAATGCGCGTTCTCCGCATCACGCTTTGCGGCATCGGCCGCAATGTGGTTTTGGGTGACTTGAAACGCAGAAACATGCATCTCATGTTGTTTGAGGACGGCCTGCATTTGACTGACCGCGTCGTCGGTCGCGTTCCCGTTGGGGGAGCTGAGAATCATGTTCGTGAAGCCTTGCGCTTGCGCGAACTCCACGTTATTGGGGGTGAACCTGCCCAGCACTCCCAATCGAGGTTTCCATTCCGGGGCGGCGGCTGCCTTAACTGCCGCAGCGCCAGCCGCGGAGGCCAAAGTGCCGATAAGTGTTCGTCTGGTCATCAGCGTTGAGTTTATCGCCCCGCCATTGTGAGAACTACTCCTTTAGGTCCAACTGCTACCAAGGAGTCACCAACCCCGACAGAGTTGAGATTGCGGTCATCGAACAACTGCCAATTGTCGCCGCCGTCCCTTGAGATGTCAGATCCTGAAATACCGACGGCCAGCCAAGCCTTCTGTGCCGGCCAATAAGCGACTGCTGAACGATAGCCATGAGGTCCAATACCCACGGCCTTACGCCAGGTACGGCCGCCATCGGAGGTTATCGCGACGTTGCCATTGCCGGACGCGGGTTTACTGAAATCGCCACCCACCACCATGCCATTCAGACCATCGCGAAACGCAATAGAGAGGATACCCGCGGCCGGGCCATCGTGCTGAACCGGGGCAGCGGCGGATTTCCAGGTTTGTCCTGAATCGGTCGAGTGCAGGATGCGTCCTCCGCCTTTGTCGCCCGTCACAAACCAGGCATCGGTTTTTCCCCGCACGATAAGACACGTGCCGCTGGCGGCAAAAGCGCCTTCGTTAGGGGGCGCCGCAGGCCCTTGCCGGCGTATCCAATGAGCACCGGCATCTGTCGTTGTGAGAATGTCCCAGTGGCCATCGAGCGGATCTCCCAGCACGATGCCGTTCTGTGAATTCCAGAATTGCACGGCGTCGAAGAAGCCCTTCGGTTCGGTATTGGTGAATTGCAAACGCCAGGTTTTGCCCTTATCGGGACTTCCATAGATGCGCGATTGATCGCCGGGTCCGCTGCTCACGAGGAAAATCTGTTTGTCAATTGCGGCGACAGCACGAAAGTCGAGTTTTTCTGCGCCGTTGACGTGGGCAACGATCCAGGTAGCGCCTCCATCGGCAGAGTGCAAATACGTGCCGCCGGTTCCACTTGCCCATATTTCGTTGGCACGGACGGAGAGACCGCGCAGCGAGGAGGTTGTGTATGAGTCGGCAACATGCCAAGAGAGGGTTGCTCCGGCAAAGAAAAGTCCCGTGAAGAGCGCTGAAAGGTTAAGTATCGTTGAACGGCCAAACATGTTGTCGTCTTGTGACCTCACACGCGTGACGGGTGCGGACGGCGGAGACACTAAAACGACATGAGTATACACGGGCACCTATCACCGACACCCACTCGCCCCAGTGATCTCCTATGCTGAAATAAATGAGGCGCGCAAAACGAGTGGCAAAGCCGCAGATCGGTTTTGCCGTGCGCGTCCGGAATTGACAATTAGATCGACATGAGAAGAAAAATCCGTTCGACGACCATACTTTGTGTTCGCCGCAACGGCAAAGTGGTCTTGGCTGGTGATGGACAAGTCACCATGGGAAACGAAGTGCTAAAGGGCGGCGCGCGCAAACTGCGACGGCTGTTTAATGGCAAGATCATCTCGGGCTTTGCAGGCTCTACAGCTGATGCATTCGCGTTGTTCGCGCGTTTTGAAGGCAAGCTGGAGCAGTATGCTGGTAACCTGCCGCGCAGCGTAGTTGAGTTGGCCAAGGAATGGCGCACCGATCGAATGCTGCGCCACCTGGAGGCTTTGCTTTTAGTTGCGGATACACAAAATATTTACATTGTTAGCGGCACGGGCGACGTGATTGAGCCCGACAGCCCCATCGCGGCGATTGGATCGGGCGGCGCATTTGCTAAGGCTGCCGCGACTGCGCTGGTTGAAAACACAACACTAGGCGCTCGCGAAATCGTCGAGCGGGCTATGAAGATCGCCGGGGAGATTTGCATCTTCACGAACGACAATATCAGCTATGAGGAGCTGTAATGGTGATTTATCTTCCTCAACAGTCGACCGACGAAGCGCCGCTACTGGATGAGTTGACGCCGCGGGAAATTGTCGCCGAACTCGACAAGCACGTTGTCGGTCAGGCAGACGCGAAACGCGCGGTTGCGATCGCGCTGCGAAACCGGGTTCGACGTCAAAAGCTGGATCCTGACATGGCCGATGAGGTCATGCCGAAGAACATCCTAATGATTGGACCGACCGGCGTTGGCAAGACTGAAATTGCGCGCCGGCTGGCGAAATTGGCTAATTCTCCCTTTCTCAAAGTGGAAGCGAGCAAGTTTACTGAAGTCGGTTACGTTGGGCGGGACGTCGAGTCGATGATCCGCGATCTGGTTGACGTGGCGATCGATATGGTGCGCGAGGAACGACTGGAACAAGTTGCGGACCGGTCGGAACAAAATGCTGAGGAGCGTCTGCTGGATTTGTTGATGCCGCCGCCGGCGGAATCAAGCGAAAGCGTGGAACGCACGCGGGAGAAACTGCGCGAGAAACTCCGCGCGGGAAAGCTGGACGACCGCAGCGTGGAAGTAGATGTAAAGGAGCGCGGGCCAACTTTCGAAGTTTCGACGAACGGCAACATTGAGGAGATGGACATCAGTCTGAAAGATGTCATTCCCGGATTGTTCGGGCCGCGGACGCGAAAGCGTAATATGCGCGTTTCTGAAGCGCTTGAGTATCTGATCCAGGAAG
The DNA here is from genome assembly GCA_049802535.1 of Bryobacteraceae bacterium. GTDB lineage: Bacteria > Acidobacteriota > Terriglobia > Bryobacterales > Bryobacteraceae > Bog-105. Next base: position 39,576 of record JBARMQ010000558.1, read on the forward strand.
AAGAACAGAAGCTGGTCGATATGGATCAGGTCACGCGCATTGCATTAGAGCGCGTGGAACGGAACGGAATTGTTTTCCTGGATGAAATAGATAAGATCGCGGGACGGGAAGGCGGCCATGGTCCCGACGTTAGCCGCGAAGGCGTTCAACGGGACATTCTGCCGATCGTCGAGGGCACCACAGTAAATACACGGCACGGATTTGTGCGAACCGACCACATTCTGTTTGTCGCCGCAGGCGCCTTTCACGTCTCGAAGCCCGCAGACCTAATCCCGGAGCTTCAGGGCCGGTTTCCGATACGAGTCGAGTTGAAGTCTCTTAACGAGGCTGATTTTATCCGTATCTTGAAAGAACCCAAATCGGCGCTGGTAAAGCAATATATGGCGCTGCTCGAGACCGAAGGCATCAAGCTGACTTTCGCCGACGATGCAATCGCGGAGATTGCCCGCATTGCGGCGCAGGTAAACGAATCCGCTGAGAACATCGGAGCACGGCGCCTCCACACCATCATGGAGAAGGTGCTGGAAGACATTTCCTTCGATGGGCCGGATCTGAAAAAGAAGAACATTCGCATCGACGCCGCGTATGTGAAAAAGCAGTTGTTAGAGATCGTTAAGGATCAGGACTTAAGCAGGTACATTCTGTAGTGCGCGCTCGACACTTCGGCCTGGTCCCGTTCATACTCCTGCTGGGGAGCTGCGGGTACATTGGGCCGGTGCTGCCACCGTCCCCTAAACTGCCGCTCGCTATCACTGACCTCGCCGTAATCGAGCGCGGCGATCAATTGGTTGTCTCGTGCTCCTTGCCAGAGCGAACCAGCGATGCGCTCTTCATCAACGTTCTTTCAAAGATCGACCTGGGAGTGGGCCCTGGAGTATCACCATTCGAGTTCAAAACCTGGTCTGATCAGGCGAAGCATTACGAGGTGCCAACGCCGCCGCCGATTGCGCAGGGCACACGGCCAACGGCGATTCAATATCGGGTCCCGGTCGCTGAGTGGCAGGGGAAGGACGTTGACATCTTTATTCGCACAGCCGACAAAGACAGCCACTTCTCATCCTGGTCGAACCGGGTGCATTTAGAGGTGATTGCGCCGTTGACTTCCCCGCAGGTGACGGCGAAAGATGTGGCAAAGGGTGTGTTGCTCTCGTGGCCGGAGGAACAGGCTGGCGCCCATTTCGATGTCTATCGCAAAGGGCCGGCCGATAAGGATAACGTGAAAATCGGAACGGCTGAAGGGAATGATTATTTAGACACTACGAGCGCCTACGAAACTCCTTATGTCTATACGGTGATCGCGGCCAAAGGCTCCGCGCAAAGCCTTCGGTCGACACCGGTTGAATTAACCACGCACGATGTATATCCACCGACGCCACCTTCCTCGATTACCGCCCTTGCGGCGGCCAACTCCATTGAAGTGACGTGGGAGCGCAGCCCAGAATCGGATTTGAAGGGCTATTACGTATATCGGTCGGTGGATAGCGGCCCGTTCTCAAAGATTGAGGGCTTAGTCAACGTGCCGACGTATAGCGACCGCAACGTACAGACTGGTAAGACCTACCGATATCGGGTTTCAGCAACCGATTTGTTGAACCATGAAAGCGAAAAGTCACCGGCGACCGCGCCGCTCACTGTTCAGTAGAAGCGCAAAGGGCACGGCTGCGTGCCGCCACACAGGAGAGGAACTCGCTATTTCTTCGGGTGGCACGCTCGATCCCGTGCCCATCTTGCGCGTGATCCTCAAAAAGCGCACTCTAGATGGTTTTTGTTTGGCCGCCATCCATATCGATGAGCGCGCCTTGTAGGAACCGGCCAGCAGGCGTGAGGATGAACGCCGCAAGATTGGCAATATCCTCTGGTACACCGATACCCGTAGACTTTGCGCGGCGCACCAGTTCGGCTTCTGCGGCCGAAACGTCGAGATTTTCGCGTTCGGCGAACTGCTGGACGGTGCGCGCGAAACGATCGGTACGGATTGACCCCGGATTGATGGCGTTGACCTGCACCCCATCGCGTACACCTACGTCCGCCATCGCTTTGGTGAACGAAAGTAACGCAGCATTGACAGAACCGCCAATGGTGAATTGTGGTCCGGGCGTGCGGCCACCGACGCCGATGATGTTGAGCACCGAACCGGACTGCTCGCGAAGATGAGGCCACGCGGAGCGGGTGACCCGCACAGCGCCGAAAAACTTCAGCGCGAAGCCATCGGTCCAATCTTCTTCAGTCAGTTCTAGGAACTCGCCGCGCTTGGTGGCGCCAGCATTGTTGACTAGAATATCAATCCTGTCGAAGGTGGAGTGCGCCTCCTGCATCAGGCGATCGGCCGATTCGGGAAGACGCAAGTCCAGGGGAATCGCCGCCACGCGTACGCCTCTTGCTTCGATCTCGCGCGCCGCAGTGTGCAGGGCATCGGCATTCCGCGCACAGATCACCACGTCGGATCCTTCACTTGCCAGTTGCAACGCGATGGCGCGCCCAATGCCCTTGCTGGCACCAGTAACGACAGCGCACTTTCGCGCGAGCTGGCCCCTTGGCATCACAGCTTGTTTTTAAGAACCTCGTTTACGGCAGCCGGATTTGCTTGGCCGCGGCTGGCCTTCATGACTTGTCCCACTAAGAAGCCCAGCACGGCAGTTTTGCCGCCGCGGTATTGCTCCACCTGCTTTGGGTTTGCCGTTATCACTTCTTCGACAATCCGTTCCAGCTCGTCCGAGTCGGAAATCTGCTCCAGGCCTTCGCGTTTCATGATGATGCCGGGAGCATCGCCGCTCGAAAACATTTTTGGCAGGATCTCTTTCGCTAACTTGCCTGAAAGCTTACCTGCCGCAATTGAACTTACCAGTTCGCCCAGGTGGGCGGCGGGTATAGGCGAGTCGTTGATGTCTTTGCCAGCCGCCTTCAATAGCCCCATCAAATCGCCGGTGACCCAGTTCGCTGTTGCGCGCCCATCGCCTGAGATCTTTACTGCCGCTTCAAAATAGTCGCCGATTTCGCGCGTGAGGGACAAGACCTGCGCGTCATATTCACGGACGCCGTAATCTTTGACGAAACGTTCGCGGCGGTCGACCGGCAATTCGGGTAGGTTCGATTGAACTTGGCGCAGCCAATGATGGCTCACTCGCAGCGGTACCAAGTCGGGTTCGGGAAAGTACCGGTAGTCATGCGCCTGTTCCTTGCTACGCATGCCGGTGGTCTCATTGGTGTCGGGATTATAGAGACGCGTTTCCTGAAAGATAGAGCCGCCGGAGTCCAGCACTTCGGCTTGCCGCAAAATTTCGCGCTCGATGGCCAGCTTGACGAAGCGGAAGCTGTTGACGTTCTTTACTTCGACTTTGGTGCCGAATTCCTGCGCGCCGCGCAGGCGGAGGGATACATTGGCATCACAGCGCAACTGGCCTTTTTCCATATCGCAATCGGAAACGCCGATGTATTGCATGACTTGTTTCAGCTCCGTGAGGTAGGCGTGCGCTTCGTCGGAGGAACGCAAATCGGGGTCGCTGACGATTTCGATTAATGGAGTACCGGAGCGGTTCAAGTCAACGTAGGTGAATTTATCGGAATCTTTGAAGTCGTCGTGGATGCTTTTTCCCGCGTCATCTTCCATATGCACGCGCGTGACGCCGATTCGTTTTTTGCTCTCTTTCACTATGATGTCTACATAGCCATGCTCAGCAAGGGGCTGATCGTACTGCGAGATTTGATAGCCCTTTGGCAAATCGGGATAGAAGTAGTTTTTGCGGGCGAACCGCGAAAAAGGATTGACCTGGCAATGGAGCGCCACTGCAGCGGCCATGGCGAGTTCCACAGCCTGCAGGCTCAACACCGGAAGGGCGCCGGGCAGGCCAAGGCACGTGGGGCAGACATTTGTATTTGGAGGAGCGCCGAATTCAACCGGACAGCTGCAAAAGATCTTGGTCTTCGTGCCGAGTTGAACGTGAACCTCCAAGCCGATTACCGGCTCGTAACGGGTCAAAACATCTTCGGCGGAGGCGGTCGCAGACATGTTTCGATTGTACCGGCGGCGGCCTTGGGGGCCACTGTTCATTTCGGTTGAACAGCCGCCCCAAAAATCTCGTATTGTGATAATGCTGTAGGAGTTCAGCGGCAGCGAAGACAACTCATGTTCAAGCGGATTTCTAATCTATTCCGGGGCTTTTTCGGTCTAGCGGTCTCGAACGCGGAACGAGCCAACCCTGAGGCGCTTCTGGAGGTAGAAGGCGAGAATCTGCGCAAGCAGATCGCAAGCTATAACCAAGGACTGGTCTCGCACGCGGCATTGTGCGAACGCCTAATGGCTCAGGTCAAGAAGCTCGAAGGCGATCAAGCGGATACTCGCGCGAAGACGTCTGCCCACTTAAGGATAGGAAATCGTGGGGCCGCAGGCCAGTACGCACTGCGCTTGCAAACGATTGAGGCGGACCTCATTGAGAATCGGAAGCAACTGGAGCAGGCAGAGACTACATATCGCGATCTGGTCCGCGCGCGCGATGTTGCCATCACCGCCGCCAAGCAGAAGATTGAATCGATCAAAGCCGACATAAGCGACCTGAAGACAAAGAAGGCTTTGGCAAATCTGACAGAGACCGCGTCCGGCATGATCACCAACATCGGCGGATCCGGCGACACGCTGGACCGGTTGCAGACGATGATTCGGGAAGATCGCGCCCGCGCTGCCGGCCGGGTGCGCGTGGCGACGGACAATATCGATTCAAGCGGCGTACTGGTGAAGGAAGCCGAGCAACAGGCGCTGGCCGATCAGGCTCTCGCCGATTTTGCCGCACGCGAAGGGATTGCACTTGAGCCATTGCCTTCAGGCGCCCTGCCCGCAGCCAAGAGCATGGGCCCGGTATCTGGCGGGGCCATTTCGAGTGGATCGAGCTCCAGCGGATCTCTTTCGAGCGGACCCGCACCAGTCAAAGAATAGGCCGAAGGACCGGCATCTATGGCATTACCCGACTGGGCCCACCATCTGGTGGATTTGTACGAAAGCAACGCATCCAATCAGTTTCTGGTGTTCGGTAACGTGGAGGACCGCTTTCTCATTCCGGGGCCGAATCCGCGGTTGGCAACACTTTCTGAATTTTTTATGGACGTGCTGCTGCCCGGTTTTGCAGTGGTCCTGAGCTACGACCTGGGAAACGGAATCCGCGTGGAGAAGGGCGGGGCTCTGTTTGCGTCGTGGCCGGCTTTGAAGGATGCGTCCCCTCTACCGAAGCAGCCTCGCCCAGCGATTGAGTACTTAACTCAATATTTTCGTTATTGCGCCAACCTAAGGCGGCTACAACGAGAAAGCATTCAGGTGGCGTTGCTTGTGAAATACGCGAATCTTATTGCGCCGGCGACGGCGGGATCAATCGATTACGACCTTGGAGCGATCATAACGCTGATTCGGGATTGGTCGATTGACAATCTGCTGACTGGGCATCCATTGGCGACATTCATTCTTGCCGAGAATGTTAGCGATGTCCATCCGTTGCTGAGCCGCAACCCGCGGTGCCACCACATCAATATCCCGCTTCCAACGACCGAGGAAACAACGGCGGCATTTGAGGTTTTGAAAGATCGTTATCCAGTGACCTTGGGGCAAAGCCGCGAGCGCAGGGATGAGATTGCACGAGCATTGACGGGCGCGACCTTAACGGCTGCGGAGAGCTTACTCAAGGCTCTCGAATACAACCGGAAGTCGCCCACTGCCGACGATCTTGTTGCGGTGAAGCGGCAGATCGTACAGACCGAGTCACAAGGATTGATCGAATTTGTTGAAAGCCGGCGAACATTGGACGCCATACAAGGCCACGATGCAGTGAAGAAGTGGCTGCGACAGGACATTGCGCTTTGGAACAGCGGCGATGTAGAGGCTTTGCCAAAAGGATATTTGATTTCAGGGCCAGTCGGTACCGGGAAAAGCTTTTTGGTGGAATGCTTGGCAGGCGAAGCCTCAGTGCCGATGGTCAAGCTGAAGAATTTTCGCGACCGCTGGGTGGGTAGCACCGAAGGCAATTTGGAACGCATTTTCCGGCTGCTGCGCGCGCTAGGGCGTTGCTACGTGTTCATTGACGAAGCGGATC
>JBARMQ010000559.1:0-2216 GCA_049802535.1 Bryobacteraceae bacterium
GATAAAAGGCTTTGGCCCTCGGACACTTCGGCGGCAATTCTCGTCAGAGCCATCCGTGGAGGACCCGTTCACAGGAAGAGCACCTTCTTTGCCAGTAGACTCGCTCGCCAGCAAAAACGGGAAAATGGGTATACAGATCGGACAACTCAGCTAGCGGGCGCCGACCTGCGGAAACCCCGCGAAGTGAAACATCGAGGGCCCCAAACCCCCTAAGGGAAATTGATAGGGGGCATTCGCAAGCGGCGTCCCTTGAGGAGTGGTTGAACACAACTCGTCCAGTGAGCGCTTAAGCGCAAATAAAAGCCTGCTAGATCAATGATGCCCACGTGAGGGAGAACCATAGCGCTGACCCTCTTTCTAGAAAAACCTTCATATTTTTAATGATTACGAGCCCTATTCCACTGAGGCTGATTTCAAAGTCAAAAATTGGGTGTTGACAACCGGGCTAGGCATCGGCTACGGTCATTCTCGCTTAGAGTAACCAAGCGCTTAGCGGCAGCCTTTACCACTGCCTTGACCGCAAGCAGAGGGTTAGGTGGTGCCCGGGCCATCGATAGTTGAAACCGCTCGGAACCGATACGACTTCCCGCTGATATCACTATCCGAAGTAAGCAGAACCGAAGGTCGGGACTAGAACCGAAGGTCGGAGTTTTTGGAGGAGATTGCAATGAAGTGGGTTCGGATACTCATTCTCGGAGTCCTTGCGTTCGCATGTCTCAATGGATCCTTCCTGTTAGCGCAATCAGGCGGAGGCTCTGTGGTGGGTACAGTCCACGATCCCTCGGGAGCAGTCATTCCGAAGGCCGACATTACCCTCACAAGTGTTGACACGAGTGCGACGCTCAGTACGAGAAGCTCGTCCTCAGGCGAGTTCGTCTTCCCCCTGGTTCCAGTGGGAACCTACACTTTGACGGTTACCGCGTCTGGATTTGAACGGGTAGAGCAGCAAAATGTAAACGTGGGCCTTAATAAGACGGTCCAAGTGAACGAGGCGCTCCCAGTCGGAACTGCGACTGCGACGGTCCAAGTCAAGGGGTTGACCAGCCAACTGGAGACGACTACCTCTCAGGCCGCGACAACGATCGACCAGAAGACATTCGACGATCTGCCGATCGCCATGACCGGTGCCGCGCGTAGCGTGACCAGCGTCGCCGACCTGATGCCGGGCGTCGCTGACACCGCTGCCATAGGATACGGATCTACCGGGGCGCAAGGGCAGGAGTTCTCAACCACGATTAGTGGCGGTCAGGCCTGGGGCGGTGCAGTCATGTATGACGGTATTCCGTTCATCTCTGCCAATCAGAGCGGCGATTACCGCATCCAGCCAGTTCCTGTTGAGGCACTGCAGGAATTCTCCCTAGTGCAAAATAATTTCTCCGCCGAATTCGGCCGTACTCCCGGTGGCAACCTGACCTACACCACACGCAATGGAACCAACGCCTTTCACGGGCAAGCCTACGAATACATTAGAAACACCGCGCTGGACGCCGCGGGGTATTTCGCCGCCAGTACACCTGTCACCCACCAGAACGAGTTTGGTGTAAACGTCGGTGGACCGATCATCATCCCACATCTCTTCAACGGAAAAGATAAGCTCTTCTTCTTTGCCTTTTACAGCGGATTCCGCTTAACGGGCGGAGTTACCAACAGCTTAACTACGATTCCCACCATGGCTGAACGAACCGGCGACTTTTCCGGTCTGGGTAGAAATATCTACGATCCAAGATCGACCGTATGCGATGCCTTAGGTAACTGCGCGCGGCAGCAGTATAACTACAACGGAATCCCGAACACCATGTCTCCCAGCCAGATCTCGGCTACGGGAGCCGAATATGTCAAATATCTCCCTACGCCGATTAACGACAATTTGATTAACAACTATCGCCAAACCGGTGTAAACGACACCAGCGAAGATCGTTGGGGCGGCAGGATCGACTACAACCTGAACGAGAATAATCTGTTTCATGGATTCTTTTCGCTGGGTCCGATTAACACCACAAATGAAACCAATATCTTTCTAGCGCCCATTTCCACCTATGGCGCCAGTGTAGGGAACAATAATCTCGCACTGGCACGTATAAGCTATGACCATACATTTTCCCCATCCTTGCTGATGCACCTGGGCCTTGGATACAACTACGACACGCAAAACAGCACTGCGCCCTACAGCAACATTGTGAACTCCTTCGGCATAGGGAACGCGCTTCCAATTACCC
>JBARMQ010000560.1:0-11378 GCA_049802535.1 Bryobacteraceae bacterium
TGGACTTCCCGGAATACGACTTTGGGGGCGGCCGGAAGATACAAGCGGTCAGTGGCTATCTCGAAGGAAGTCAACCGCCGCTCCTCTGGCGATATTTGGTTGACAATCCCTGAGCTTACTTGGAAGCGTGAGAAGTGGATTGGTTGATCGGAAACCAACCCATAGACGACGCCCGTGTCAATCTTTCCAACCGCGCACTCCTCACGCTGAACCTCAAATCCACGTGGGCTCTGAGGTGTTATGGAGAAGGAATAATGTACCGGCGCAAGCTCAGTCACACCTGGTTCGGTCAACGCCGGCAAGGAAAGCTCTAATCGCATACCGAATCCCGACTTGCCGTTTGAGCCCCAATGGCTGAGAGTCTGCAGGTTAGCCGCCCGGCCTGCAAATGCCTGTTCAAGAGGAGTTCTTAGCGCATCTCTGCAAAACCTGAGCGCATCAATGAAATTGCTCTTCCCGGCCCCGTTAAGGCCTACCAGGAAAGTAAGGTCCGCAAGTTGAACATCGCACGATGCGATGCTCCTATAATTTTCAAGAACAACGCGCGTCAACCTTGCAATTTGGTTCATCGAGTTCTCCTGAAGATTAATGCATGGTCTGCGGAAAGCCTACGGCGAATCGCTTACCGCTCCAAAAATTGGAGCAGTTCCGCGAGCCCGCGCCGGACATCTTCCAGTCGCCGCAGAATTTCGTTATCGACTAAACTGCCCCCAAATAATTCACCCTGCGCCCGAGCAGGTTTTGCTGGTGCGGGTTTCACAGCAACGCGTTTTGGCTTCGCCTCCAGAATCTTGCGGGCGCCTTCAATCGTGTAGCGTTTCTCGTACAACAGGCGCTTGATTTCCAGCACCAATTCCACATCTTTGCGGCGATAGAGCCGGTGCCCGGTTCCCGACTTCTTCGGCCCCAGCCCCGAGAACTCCGACTCCCAGAAGCGAAGAACGTACGGCTTGATTCCCGCCAACTTTGCCACTTCACCAATCCGGAAATACAGCTTATCCGGAATATCAGGATCAGGCGCGGGCGTGGCCAGTTCTTCCATAGAACTTGTAAGCCCTTAAATTGTAACGAAGATTGGTAACTCCTTCCTAACCCAAACGGGAACGGCGGCGAGTTCAGAAGCTAACATCGAAGAAGCTCATGCGGCTGCTCTTAGGCATCCACCCCGTGCGCGAAGCCCTCCGCGCGCAGCGCCCGCTCGACAAGGTGTTTGTCGCGAAAGGCGTCGCCGGGCCACGCATCCAGGAAATCATCGAACTGTGCCGCGACCGGAGCGTTCCTCTTCGCTTCGAGCCCCGCGAAACGCTGGACCATGCTGCTAAAGGCGTCGCGCATCAAGGCGTCATCGCATTTGGAGCCGCCCATACCTACTCAGATCTCGATGCCATCTCCTCCGATGCCCGTCTCGTCGTTCTCCTGGATGGCGTGGAGGATCCGCACAATCTCGGCGCCATCATCCGCACCGCTCACGCCGCAGGCGCCGAAGCCGTGATCGTGCCTGAACGCCGAGCCGCGCCTTTAACCGAGACTGTCGCCCGCGCCTCCGCGGGAGCCATCGAATATCTGCCCCTGGTTCGTGTCACCAACATCACCCAAACTCTTGAGAAGCTGAAAGAGCGCGGCTTTTGGATTTATGGCTTGGATGAACGCGGCACGGAAACGTACGATGGTCTGGATTACTCCCTCCCCACCGCCATCGTGTTGGGCGGCGAGGGGAAAGGCCTTCACCAAGGCGTTCAGAAACATTGCGACGTGCTCGTGCGCATACCTATGGCGGGCGCGGTCTCATCGTTAAATGTGTCGGTCGCTGCCGGCGTCGTCCTCTTCGAATGGCGCAGGCGCGCGTCCCGCTAAAAAATTTGTAAGGATAGGTCCGCTCGTCCGTACTATCTACACGGAAACAGAACGATGATTCAGGTCCAGTCCGTGCAAAAGAGCTTCGGCCCGATACCCGCCCTAAGCAACGTCTCCTTCACAGCGGTTAACGGTTCCATCACGGGCCTTCTGGGCGCGAACGGCGCGGGAAAAACCACGCTGCTGCGCATTGTCTCCGGCGTCCTACAGCCAGACTGGGGCTCAGTTCACATCGACGGCTGTCCTTTAAATGTGAATTCTTCCTTAGGATCGCTGCTCGATCATGCCGGCCTCTACGGGCGTCTGACCGCTCGCGAAAATCTCGCCTACTATGGGGAACTCCACGGCGTGCCGCGCGTTAAATTGCACCGGAAGGCTGAAGAATTACTCGATCTTCTGGCGCTTCGTCCCATCGCGGACCGCCCCGTCTCCGGCTTCTCATTGGGGCAACGGACCAAAGTCGCCTTAGGACGTGCCATGATGCACTCGCCCACGAATCTGTTGCTCGACGAGCCGACCAACGGCCTCGACGTTCCCGCCATTCGATCGCTCCGAACGGCGCTCCGGCAGATGCGAGATTCCGGTTGCTGCATCGTATTTTCAAGCCACGTCCTTGACGAAGTGCGTGAGATCTGCGACACCGTCCACATTCTGGCGCGCGGGGAGATTGCCGCTCAAGGAACAACCGGCGAGATCTGCCGGCAGGCGCAGGTTACATCGCTCGAAGATGCGTTCATGGAGCTTGCCGGGGAAGAGCGTAAAGGGCACGGCTGCATGCCACCAAACGCGAGAGAAACTAGCCATTTCTTTGGGTGGCATGGTCGGTTCCGTGCCCGTTTTGCGCGAGTTCTTCAGGAAAAGCAATGACCGGCCAAGCTCATCAAGTCTTCGTCATAGCCCGAAAAGAAATCATCGACCATACGCGCGAGACGCGATCTCTCTCCGCCTCCGCCATGCATCTACTGATGGGACCATTGATCATCCTTCTGCTTTCCTTTTCGCCCGCGTTCGCCTCCGGCGCCAAAAGCTCCTTTGTGGTGGCAGGGATGATGTCGATCTTCGTCTTGGTCGCCGCAGTCGTAGGCGGCATGAACGTATCCATGGATATGATGGCCGGCGAACGCGAACGCCAATCGCTACTGCCACTGCTAGCCAATCCGATTTCCCGCTTAACCGTCATGGTGGGTAAATGGATAGCCGCCAGTCTCTTCGCGGTCATGGGAATTGCCGTTACCCTCGCGGCCTTCGCTGGCGTGTGCCAACTGCGCGACTTGCCCGCACCGCTGTTCCAACCATCTGCGTTACTCTGTTGGGCCGCTCTCGGCGTTGTTCCTCTTGCGTTGTTAGCCGCTGCTCTGCAGCTCGCCATCTCCACCGCGTGCCATACCGCTAAGGAGGCGCAAACCTATTTGTCGCTGCTCATCTTCGTCCCGATGGGAGTGGCTATGTTCCTTCTCTTCATGCCCACGAAGCTTGGACCATGGGCGACGTTTATACCGATTGCAGGCCAGCAGGCTATTGCCGAATCGGGTCTGTCGTCGGGGCACTTCTCCATTTCGCAGGCACTCGCTCTCAGTCTCATCACCCTATGGCTCGCCGTAGCAACCATCGTGGTAGCCGCCAAAATGCTCGAAAGAGACCGTGTGGTCTATGGCAGATAGCCTGCTCATGCACGAATCGGGCACATTCTCTGCTGAGGTCGCCCGAACCCAGCGGGAGGTTCTATTTGACCGCGGTCTTCGAGAGAATGGTCCGGCTTTGTTACGCTTGGCCGCCGCCTATTCCAATTCCGCCACCGACCGCGACGATCTTTTCCAGGAGATCTGCTTCGCCATCTGGCAGGCGTTGTCCGCCTTTCGAGGCGATAGTTCTCTTCGCACCTATCTTTTCCGCATTGCGCACAATCGCGGCATCGCCTATTTGGTCACTAGCAAATCCAAGCGGCTCGACCGTAGCCGAGCCTTCGATCATGAAGAATTGCGTTTGTCCGATCCAATGCCTAACCCTGAGCGCCGCCTCGAGATTGAAGAACAGCGTCAAAACCTGATCGCCGCCGTACGAAAGCTGCCCCTCGTCTACCGCCAGGCGATCACGCTCGCTCTCGAAGGCCTTAGTTATCCTGAGATCGCTGAAGTTCTGGGCCTCAGCGAAGCAAATGTGGGCATCCGTCTGAACCGCGCACGCAAAGCGCTTCGAAAGAGCATGGAGTTTCAATCATGAACAACGACCCTGAATTGGAGCGTTGGCAATCCCTCTGGCAAGCGGAGGCCTCCATACCGCCTGATCTACGTGAGAGGGCCATACGCCAAGTGCGGCGAGCGCGCGTCATGCTGCGAGGGGATATCGCTGTCACTGTGATCATCGGCGGAGGCATTAGCCTCTGGGCTTTGAGTTCGCATCAGACCGCTGTAAGACTTTTGGCTGTCTGGGTTTGGTTCACCATCTTCGCCGCATGGATCTTTCGCTACTTCAACCATCGCGGAAATTGGACCGGGCTTGCTCCCAGCACCGACGCCTTCTTTGAAGCTTGGGTGAAACGCTGCCACGAAACTCGACGCAATTTGATATTCGGAATCGCACTGGGATCTGTGCAATTTTCAGTCTGCTCCGTTTGGGTTAACGCGCAACTGCACCGGATGCATGGAATTACGACTCCGCAGTTCGTAACCATGACGCCGATGGTCATCGCATACCTTTGCGCGTTCGGCCTTTTAGTCTGGGCGCTATGGCTATTTCGCAGAGTGAATGCGGAACTGCGTTATATAGAACGACTCAGCAATGAATGGGCCGATGGCCAGACCGTTTCAGATGCTCTGCCCAAAGCGCCGTTACTCACTCGAAGACCGCGCGTCCTCGAAGCGATTGCGCTTCTTTCCAAACGCGTTGAAAGCCTCGGTTGGCCGCACCGCTGGCGAAGAAACAGAATCAAGCTCCCGGCACGATAACTCAATTTTTAATCCGCGACGGTACACTGAAGTTTCTCCCCTCCTTCCGCCGTAAGCCATGTGGATTGTCAAACTCGCACTACGCCGTCCCTACACCTTTGTCGTCGGCGCTCTGCTGATCCTGGCCCTCGGCATCGTCACGATCACCCGCATGCGGGTAGACATCTTCCCCCAAATCGACATTCCCGTCGTAAGCGTCGTCTGGCTTTACAAAGGCCTCTCGCCTCGTGAGATGGAGCGGCGCATCGTCACCGTTGCCGAACGCGCCTCCACCACCGCCGTCAACGACATTGAGCATATTGAATCGCAATCTTTAGGCGGAGTTGGCGTCATCCGCATGTACTTCCAGGAGGGCACTCACATTGATGCGGCCGTCGCGCAGGTGACCGCCATCATGGGGGAGATCACCCATGTCTTGCCTCCCGGCATCGACCCGCCCTACGTCATTCAGTACGACGCATCCACCGTTCCCATTATTCAGGCCACTCTCAGCGGCCGCGGCTATTCCGAAGCTCAGCTTTACGATTTCGCCAGCAACTTCATTCGTACGCAATTGGCAACGGTTCGCGGAGCCTCCGTCCCATCGCCCTTTGGCGGCCGCGTCCGCCAGATCATGGTGGACCTAGATCCCCAAGAAATGTTGGCAAAGGGTATCTCTGCCGCCGACGTCAGCGAAGCCATCAATGCCCAGAGCTTAATTCTTCCCGGTGGCACGGCAAAGTTCGGAGACCGCATTTATAACGTTCAAATGAACAGCAGTCCCGAAGCCGCCACTGACCTAAATAATATGCCAATAAAGCTGATCAAAGGCACGCCGGTCTACGTCCGCGACGTGGCTCAGGTTCGGGATGGATATGCTCCTCAACAGAGTCTCGTTCGCAAAGATGGGCAACGTAGCGTTCTTCTCACCATTCTGCGTAACGGTAATTCGTCGACGTTGGGAGTTGCCAACCGGGTTCGGGCCGCTCTGCCCAAAATCATGGCAACTCTGCCCAAGGACCTCCGCCTCAGTCTGCTCTTCGATCAATCGCGCTTCGTTCGCGCCGCCATCCAAGGCGTCACGCGGGAGGCCACCATTGCCGCCCTCCTAACTGCTCTCATGATTCTGCTGTTCCTTGGAAGTTGGCGAAGCACCCTCATTGTGGCAGTCTCCATTCCGCTCTCCATTTTGGTCTCCATCATCGTTCTAAGCCTGTTCGGTCAAACTCTCAACGTCATGACGCTCGGCGGATTGGCACTCGCCGTTGGCATCTTAGTCGACGACGCCACCGTCGAAATCGAAAACATTCACCGCAATCAGGCCATGGGCAAGCCGATCGTCTCCGCCATCCTCGATGGTGCACAGCAGATCGCCGTCCCCGCATTTGTCTCTACGCTCGCCATTTGTATCGTCTTCGTCCCGGTTCTGTTCTTAAGCGGCGCCGCCAAGAGCCTCTTCACGCCGCTCGCTATGGCTGTCGTCTTCGCGATGCTCGCTTCCTATCTCCTTTCGCGCACGCTGGTCCCGACGATGGCGAAATATCTTTTGCCCGGCGAACACTCCACTTCTAAGCCGGGCTCGATATTCGGCCGTTTCCACAATGCCTTCGAACGGACTTTCGAACGCCTGCGGAATGACTATCGCGACTTCCTGGATTTCGCCCTTACCCATTCCGTCGCTACTGTTTCCGTCTTCGGCGCATTGGCCCTCCTTGCTCTCTTCTTAATGCCCTACCTCGGCCAGGACTTTTTTCCCGCCGTTGACGCCGGCCAATTCCGCCTTCACGTCCGCGCTCCGACCGGCACTCGGATCGAAGAAACCGAACATCTGTTCTCGCGGGTCGAAGATCTGATCCGCGCCACCATTCCGCCCCGCGATCTAGACATGGTGCTCGATGATATGGGCATTCCCAATACCAGCGGCAGCGCAATCGCCTTTAGCGACGGTGCGACAGTTGGCAATTCCGATGGTGAAATTCTCGTTTCACTCAAGCAAGGCCACGCTCCGGTCGCTACCTATATGCGCCGTCTGCGCGTCGAACTGCCTCGGCGCTTTCCACAGCTAACCTGCTTTTTCCAGCCTTCCGACATAGTCAGCGAAATTCTCGATTTCGGCTTGCCTGCGCCCATCGACGTGCAAGTTGTCGGTAACGACCTGACAACCAACTACCACATCGCAGAAGAGATCACTCGCCGGATAGCACGTATTCCGGGCGCGGTAGACGTCCATGTCCATCAAATCATCGACGCTCCTCAAATTGACGTCAACGTCGACCGCACGCGCGCTGTTCTGGTCGGAATGCAACAGAGGGACGTCGCCAACAGCCTGCTGGTCTCGCTTGCCTCAAGCGGTCAGGTTGCACCAAACTATTGGCTCAACCCGAAAAATGGCGTTAGCTATCTGATTGCCGTTCAAACGCCCGAATATGACGTTTCCTCTATCGAAGACCTGCAATCGACCGCGCTCATGACGCGCACGCAAACTTCGCCGCAATTGCTCGCCAATCTCGCCACTACCAGGCGCGATATTTCTCCCGCTGTCATCAATCATTACAATGTTCAGCCGGTGTTCGATGTCTTTGCCTCTGTGCAGGGCCGCGATCTCGGTGGCGTCGCGAACGACATTGAACATGTCCTTGACCAGGTGCGGGCAAAAATGCCCCGCGGCACCAGTATCATCATGCGTGGCCAAGTCCAAAGTATGCGGGAATCCTTTATCGGCCTTGCCTATGGCTTACTATTCGCAGTCTTATTGGTCTACTTCTTGATGGTTGTCAATTTCCAGTCTTGGCTCGATCCTTTGATCATCATGATGGCGCTCCCCGGCGCATTCAGCGGCATCATTCTGATGCTCTTTGCCACCCAGACCACGCTCAATGTCCCCAGTTTGATGGGCGCAATTATGAGCGTTGGCGTCGCAACCGCGAACAGCATCCTGCTTGTTACTTTCGCGAATGACAATCGTCCCGAGTTGACCGCTCGCGCCGCCGCTCTAGAGGCCGGATACGTGCGTTTGCGGCCCGTCATAATGACGGCTGCCGCAATGATTGTGGGCATGTTGCCCATGGCTCTCGGGCTTGGTGAAGGCGGCGAACAAAACGCACCCCTGGGACGCGCGGTGATCGGAGGCCTTTTGCTCGCCACTCTGGCGACCCTATTTCTCGTCCCAGTGATCTACTCAAAACTGCGCCGCGTAGCCGCTCTTGTGGAGGAGCCGGTCCGCTGGTAGTCACATCTGCTAAAGCGCTAACTTCATAATGGATTACATGCGAGACGGATCAGTGGAGACCGTTCATACATCGGCTCCGCGCGATCGGAAATCACGTATCAGAACTCAGGTTGCGGGGCTGTTGCTGCTGACCGCCATCGTAGTTGCGCTCGTTACGGGCATCTTGCCTCGGCTTCAGCGCCGGACGGCTCTCGCGGCGGACGCTCGCGGTCTCGCGAACGATCGTCTGCCGGTTCACGTGGTCGAAGCGAAGGCCGCCGCCGCTCGCACCGATGTCACACTTCCCGGCAGCATGCAGGCCATCGAAGAAGCTCCGATCTATGCCCGCGTCAGCGGCTACATTACGCACCGCTATGTCGACATCGGCGACAAAGTGAAGGAAGGCCAGGTGCTGGCCGATATTGACGCTCCGGAACTGGATCAGCAATTGATTCAGGCCAAGGCTAGCGCCGCGCATTCCGTCTCTTTGTTGGGTCAGGCCCGCGCGAGTCTCATACAGGCGCAAGCAAAAATGACGCTCGCCAAAGCTACTCTCGATCGTTGGATCACGCTCGCTCAACGCGGCGTCGTCTCGCATCAGGAAAAGGATCAGAGGCAGAGCGACTATGACAGCGCAGCCGCCGAAGTCGAAGCTCTTAAATCAAGCGTCGGCGCCGCCGAAGCTGACGTAGCCGCGCAGAACGCCAACGTTCACCGCCTGCAGGATCTCACCAGCTTCAAGCACGTGTCTGCTCCGTTTAATGGCGTCATCACGGCGCGGAATGTCGATGTCGGCAACTTGATTGAGGACGGCAGCGACGATTCGACTCACGAACTCTTCCACATCGCTAAGTTCGATACGCTTCGGATCATGGTCAACGTGCCCCAACCCGATGCGCCGTTAATTCACGACGGCGGCCCCGCCTTCGTCCACGTCTCAGAATTTCGCGGCCGCGAATTCCCCGGCAAAATTGCTCGCACGGCTGATTCACTCGACCCTAGTTCACGAACGCTGCTGACCGAGGTCCATATCCCCAACCAACAGGGCACACTCTTGCCAGGCATGTTCAGTTCCGTACGCTTTCCCGTGCAGCAAACAGCGCCCGCCGTCGTAATTCCCGCCGATGCTCTAATCGTGGACGCGCGGGGCACTGAAGTAGCGACTGTCGACGGATCTAGCGTCGTTCACCTTGTTCACGTAGGCCTGGGCCGCGATTTCGGCGCAACCGTCGAAGTGCTTAACGGCCTTCAGCCCGGCCAACGGCTCGTCCTCAACCCACCTGACACCTTGTCGGACGGCACGAAGGTCGATATCCTCCCCGAAACCCACTCGTCTTGAGAATCGCGCTTCTGGAATTTTGGAACATTGGATATTACGCGGGTCGGAGTGATCCGGCTCGTCTCGAGACTCGCTATGAGCCGTGAGGCGCACACGTTACTGCGTGGACTCCAACACATCGGCGACGGCTTCGCTCGGTTCGAGGTCCTCCCAATGCGGTGGGGTCTGTGCACCGGCCTGCTGCAACGCCGCCACTGTTCCGACGAAATCTCCCGTATCCCTGCGCCAGCTATTTCCGGACCCGAAGACAGCCCACGCCAGAGCGGTGGACTCATAATCGCGTGACTTTATTTCAAGCGAGGGCCGGAAGCGCAAAATTTCGCGAGCCATATCCGCGTTGCCATTGAAGGCGGCCCAATGCAATGCGGTCGCACCCATTTGCCCGCGGGTGTCCACTGGCCAACCTGCTTGTAACATCAGCTTCACGGCTTCCGTATTGTTGCTTTCCGCGGCTTCAGTTAGCTTCTTCTGATCCTCATCCGACAAAGTCTTCGCAAGGTTCGGATTTTTGTTCAACAATTCCTGAAATGCGGCTGTATCTCCGATCTCGCACGCCAACGCCAGTCTGAGCGCCGCTGGAGTACGGTCGATCAGCAGACGGAATACGTCTTCGTGCCCGAACTCTCGCGCTACGGTGTGGGCTGTCCGGTTGGCGCCCAAAGTCCAGATGTAAATCGTTCCGCCCGCCTGCGGATCGGTTTTCGGGAACCACTTTTCGGAGACTCGCATGTAAATGCAGCCCGGGTCGCGATCCAAATGATGCTGGACTAACTTCGCGTCACCCAGCGCGGCAGCCATTAAGATATCCGTTTGGCAACCGCGCGACACCAAATACCGCGCGACGTTCTGCCGGTCATGAGCATAGTGCCGCTTTTGATCCACGCGGAGCATGTATTGCGCAGGCGTCGATTCATGGTCGATGTCGCGGGCATCAATAGCCGCGCCGCTCGCTAACAGAAACTCAGCAATCTCCTCGGATGATGCAAAGTGCAGCGGTGTCTGCCCATCGCCCCCGCGAGCATGGACGACATCCGGGTTGGCCGCCACCATCGCTTTCAATTCAGCCAACATTCCCAGCCGTGCGGCGGAATGCGCATCCAATAACGCGCCCCGTTCCATCAGGAACGGCGTCAATTCGGGGCTGCATTCATCCAGGACGCCAA
This sequence comes from Bryobacteraceae bacterium, assembly GCA_049802535.1. GTDB lineage: Bacteria > Acidobacteriota > Terriglobia > Bryobacterales > Bryobacteraceae > Bog-105. The sequence continues at coordinate 10,489 of JBARMQ010000560.1, forward strand.
AGCCGCCCGCCCACCAGTCGGTCCGTTTGCGAACATTGGCGCCTGCTTCGAGCAAAACATCTATTGTTGCGCGATCGCTCCGCTGTACCGCAGCGAACAAAGCCTGCTGGCCAAAGCCGTAATTGGGTAACGGATCGTCGATCTTCGAGCGCAATTCAGGATGCTGCTGCAAAACGTCGCGTACACGCGCCGCATCTTGATCGGTGACCGCCGCTTTTAGCGCCTCAGCCGGCGTTGCGTTAGCCGCTGCGACGTGCGCCTTTAGCTTTGCCCATGTGGGGAAGCCGTATTCATTGGCCAAGGCATGTTGTGCATCCGCCAACTTCGCATGCGGCATGCTGGTCTGCAGTTCCTTGGCTTGTTTCTTCAGGAATTCGAGGCTTGGTTTCTCGGGTAGAGATCGGGACATCACTTCTCCTTCTATGGCCCGGGGTCCGCTTCAACGGGCAGGAAGAGAAGTCAAATTATGTGAAAACGAATCAGGCGGGATCATCCCTTTCCGCGGACGGGGTGCAACCTGAATTGCGATTTCGATTTTATCACCACCGGCTCTCAGCCCTTGGTGATGTTGATGCCGCCGTTGGTAGTCCGGGCGCGAATCGGCGCGCCACCGTGCCCGAGATTGAACGAAAGCGTTTTGCCGTTCAGTTGGACGGGAAAATCGACGTGCATGCCGCCATTAACGGTAGAGGCCTCAACCGAGGCTGAGTATCCGTCCGGCACGAGCATGTTCACGCCGCCATTTTGCGTTTCGGCGCGTAGTCCCGCGCCTCGCCAGGACGAACCTTTCAAATCGATGGTCAGGCCGCCATTTTGCGTGGACCCATCCACATCGCCGCCAACATCAATCAGCCTGACGCCGCCATTCTGCGTGTGAAAACGAATTTGCC
>JBARMQ010000561.1:0-19939 GCA_049802535.1 Bryobacteraceae bacterium
TTCCGGATCCGGGGAACTCGCCCCTGTACCAGCGCCACTCTGCATATCGCTCATGATTCATTTCTTTCTCGCCCGGCTCTCTAATCTGAGCCGCTAGAAATGTCTCATTGATATTGGCACGAAGGGCGCAGAGGGGCTCGAGGCTCGATTCAGATGGCACTTCTTGTACTTCTTACGGGAGCCGCACCAACACAGTTCGTTTCTACCAAGCTTCACAACGCTTCATCAACTTAATAGCTGGGTTGAGCGGGATCTCGTTGCTCTAATCTGCGCGGTTGGCGCTCTCTAGAGAAGCTAACGTAGCCCATAACTGTAAGGCCATCAGCCGAGACGGGAGCGAAGATTAGCGATTGGTCTCCTCGCCTAGGCTAAACTTTGTAGAGCATTTTGAACCAATTTACGAAAGGTTTTGCAGCTTCTGACTGGGGATTAAGTAACTTCTGCGTCAGAGCGACACCTGGAGATTGGCCGGGCGAGTCTTGCCATGCCAGCCACGTGTAGAGGTTGGCTTTGGGAACGTGTACATCTCGGCACCTGGCCCCTGCGGAACGTGCACTGAGCACGCTTTCACACGCCAATTTCCAGATCCTTTCCTGTTTGTCAGGGACGAGGGAGCGCAAAAAAGTCTCTAGATCACCTTCGATTTGGTTGTTCGGCATGATCCACACACCGAATCTCTTTTTCTCCTCGTTCTCTATTAGTAGGCCGGCACTTGGCAGTCGCTCAGGGATTTCGGGAAACAATCCTTTACATAATTGGTGAATGCGCTGGTATCGTCCTTCTGAGTTAATATCCGCATCAAGCATTAAGCCAACGATCTCTGCATTTTTTGCCTTAAGCTCCGATGTCAGATAGCCGTCGGCAAGGAGTTCACTCACACTGTTTCCCACTTCAACCCATACAGGCCATAAATTCCGATCCTCCGGCCAATCTGTATGGTGTTTCATCAATCCGATCACTGAATGCTTGTCGTCGTTTCCCTCAACGAGGAGGATCTTATTAAAATCCCGCTTCTGCTTAGGCACTCTGCTTACCGAACTTCTATGTCTCTTGAAGTAGCTGCGGTGATCTCACTTTCATCGTAGGGTATGGACCGCGCTTTTCCAGCTTCAACTCGCTGGACAGAAACAGACCTTTGGATATTCGAGTCAGAACAGACCTGCGCCAAGCTATAGATGCAATCGTAGCTGTGAGTTGTAGCGAAGACCTGGACGTTTAACGCCGACGCCGCACTGTGGATAAGACTCCACATCTGTGCCATCACGCTATAGTGCAAGCCTGTGTCAATCTCATCCACTAAGAGAACACCACCTTCGCACTGTGTAATCGTGATCGCCATCGCCAGCATGCGCCACATGCCGTCTCCCATGCTGCCAATTGGTACGGGCCGTTCGTGGCCTTTAAGCTTAACGATGAAACCACCACGAGATTGAGAAGAATAAGGCCCGGGTGTAGCCTGAGCGGCGATTCTCTCGATGTTGGGATCAAGAAATTGTAGTGCCTGCAATACGAGATTCTCCTGCGGAGTCAAAGCAATCTTGCTCCAATTGGCCGTTAACTCGTCTCCCGAGAGAGATTCAGCTGTGACGAAGTACGCTGGTGATGCCTCGCTCCCACGTTGTCGGCTCCGACGAACAGAAGTGTCCAACGCCTCAGTCGATAGACCTGCCGCCGAAGTTAGTAGCACAGAGCTAAGCAGTGGCTTGGGCAGACCGTCCATATCCAGGACGAGACGTGATGTTAGTCCTCCCTCCTCGTCCGCACTGAAGATTTCCGCCTGGTCATTTGGGGAGACTTCCCTGATCGAATACTCCAAAGCTCGACGAGTAGACTCGTTTTGCCCGGAAATCCTGATCATTGATCCGGGCTGCGCTTCATGTCCAGTAAAAAGGTGAGAAATGTCAAGCTCTACCGGCGACCGGCGCGGGGGACGATCTCCGGAGGCGAAGAGGACGGGCGGAAGTCGTTCACCACGACGCCATAGAAGCTGCCATAGTGCAACGGGGTTACCCGCACTGAACAGGAGGTATATCGCTTCGAGCACGGATGTCTTGCCACTATTGTTCGTGCCTACTAGGAGGTTTAACCGACCTAGGTCGCCCATCTCGAAGAGTTCAAGTCCTCTATAGCCCTCTATCTTAATTGAGGAAATCATGTCTCAGTGTCGCTCCGGCAAACCTTACGTGTGATCAGAATGCCTTAATTTTAGCGTCAGCTCGAGTCGGAACTTTCGAATCGGTCGCCTCTTTTCTCGGAATGAAGCGCTGACCAGTCGGCAGCCGCTGGTCAGCCGATCGACGACGCACAATAATGACGGCTTACTTTCACTAAAACATGTGTCGGAACGTGAAACATGTGTCGGAAGGTGAGATTGATTGCGAGACGAGTCGCTCGTTGGGAATAAACGCCGCGGAACGATACCGGTGAAATGTAGTCGATGTGGATGAGGGGCGCAAGAAGCTGAACAGCTTGGCTGCTTGGTCTCCAGGTTTGCTCACGACGGGCACGTTGAGGCGGCGACCGATGAGACCGGGCGGTTTCTCGATCATGCACAACGGGCGCTAATCGCCCCTGTTAGGGTTCGAATGCCGTTTTTCGGGTGTTAGCCAGCAGGGTACCCATACGCGAGCAGTATCGTCTTGCTGCCGTCGCACGTCTGTCGAAGTCACGTCATTTCGAAACTGATCGTAGCGATCAATTGTCACTGGCCAGAGTCACCGCCGCACGCCAGTGGTGGGGCGCCTTGTCCTAGGCACTGCAGAAGTCTCCCGAATCCCCCATCTCCTCAGTGCCCATTCATCGCCTGCTGCGCTTCCTCCAGATATCGCATCGCAGAGGCGTCAATCGGATCTTTCTGCAATGCTATCTGCGACAGTTTAGTCACTTCGCCGCCGAGTTGCGCAAGCCGCCCATGAGCACCAATGGAGCGCTCGGCATCAATGGCCCAAAGGTCACAGAGGGCCAGTGCTGCTGCCGCTTCAGCGTCCGATTCATCCTTTGTATAGAGCTCCCGTAAGTTGGAAAGCCCGGCTTCTAAAAGGCGCGCTCCTTCTCGTCGTTGCCCGTTAAACGTCAAAGATCTGCCCAGCGCTACTTGCGAAAATCCTTCGATGCTCTGCCAACCCGGATCGCGAGTGTGTTGCGCAGCCAATTGTTTGCTTGCGAGCAACAAGGCTTGCTTTGCGTGGGGGAGAGCCTCCTGGTACTGGTTGGTGTCGACGAGCATCATGGAGAAATCGACCTCGGCCATGACCAGATAGTTGATGGCTAGTTCATTGGATTGCATGCCGCGTGGCCCGTGTAAGATGGACAGCGCCGCTTCAAAGTGTTGCCTCGCTTCCCGGTATCGCTGCATACGCGAGAGCGCTCCGGCCGTCATCGCCTCCATGCTGGCAACGTACGGAAATCCAATGGGATTATCGAGATTTGCGTCACGCCACCGCTGGAAGCGCGCCAAGGTTTCCCGCTGCCCTTTGAGGCCCTGTTCAAACCTTCCCGCGTAGGGCGCTTGTTCATTACCAACGTAATCGGTCGCTAAATTCCAACAGGCATTCGCCGCCCGCAGGTAATTCAGGCCCTTAGCAGATCCTTGAAATATAGGCTGTGCCAGCGCACAGGCCATCTGGTGGTATGCAATCGCCTGCCCTAGTTCACCGGATTGCACCAAGAGAGCGCCCAGTTGGGATAACAGATAGGCTAGTTGTCCTCGATCCACAATGTCGCCGGTCTTGTCGAAAACGGTTCTTCGCAGGTGGACCGCTTTCACCATGTTCTGGCGAGCCTGTTCACGATCAGCACCCGACTGCGCCATCATCCTTTGGGTGCGCGCGATGAGAAAATATGCCTGCGCCAGTTCGCGTGTCAGCGGTACATCGCCTTGTGCATCGGCCGACATACGGTCCAAATATTCGAGGTTGCGCTGGGCGATCAAATTTCGCACGTCGGTGGTGCCGGGCATCGCTTCTAACTTACGATCTACTTCGCCCAAATAGGACTGCACCAGCTTGCGCCCGTTTTCATAGCGGCGTTCGGCAATCGCCCGCTGCGCCTGCGCTACCGCATACCCGTGCCATACAGCTAACGCGGCAACCGTCATGGCGACCAGAAAAGCCGCGCCAATTGCGACGATGGCCCTTCGCCGTTTGACGAATTTGCCGATCCTGTATAGCAGGGCATCCGGTCGTGCCAGAACTGGTAACTGCAGCAAATAGCGATTTAAGTCGGCGGCAAACGCCTCAACTGTCCCATAGCGCCGGGTCGGCTCGCGGTGGAGCGCCTGCTGGAGGATCGTGTCCAAATCACCCTGCAAAGTGCGTCTTAGGGACCTTGCATTGGTCCGTCTTCCCTCCGCCGCCTCTTCTATGATGGCCTCGCTGGCCAGTCGCGGTTCGGTTTCCGTCAGGCGGCGAATCGCCTCGTACGGCGGAACGCCGGCCATTGGATGGGGAAGGGAGCCGCTCAGCAGTTCGAATAACAGTGCACCCAGGGAATATACGTCGGTTGCTGTGCTGACTGCTTCCCCACATGCCTGTTCCGGACTGGCATAACTCGGTGTGAGTATCCGAACGGTTAAAGCGCCTTTCTCTGCGGCGGTGTCCAGCCATTTTGCGTTTCCGAAATCGAGTAACTTGGGATCGCCATCAACGGTAACCAGAATGTTGTCTGGCTTCAAGTCCCGATGGATGATCAGATTCTGGTGCGCACTTTGGACCGCTTCACAAATCCGTATCACGAGCTGAATGCGCTCGCGCACATTCAACTTTTCCTTGTCACAGAATTCATCGATTGGCCGTCCGTCCACGTATTCCATGACAAGGTACGGCCGGCCTTCCTCGGTGACACCGCCATCCAGGAGGCGCGCAATTTCAGGGTGATTCAATCGCGCAAGCGTTTGCCGCTCGCGCGCAAAACGCTTCAGCGCATCATCGGACCCGATATGGCCCTGCACTACCTTGATCGCCACCTTCTGTGAATAAGCGGCATCCGCCCGTTCAGCGGAATAAACTGAACCCATGCCTCCGTGGCCAATCAGGTTCAGAATGCGGTAGGAGCCCACGCGCGTGCCGGGCGCGAGCGAGTCGATCGCGTGTAAATTCAATTCGATATTGCCGAACAACGCTTCCGATTGCGTGTCCAGCGCAAGCAACTCCTGAACCTCCGAGCGAAGCTGTGGTTCATCGCCGCACATCATTTCGAGGAAGTCCTGGCGACCTTCTTTCGGCTGCTCGAGAGCAGCGTCCAGCAGCCCTCGCACCTGAGCCCAGCGCTCGGAAGTCACCTGGTTCCTCGACGTCCCAGTTCCCGTGCCAGCCACAGCCTTGCCGACGCCCAGTCGCGATCCACTGTGGCCGGGGAGACGGAAAGCACCGCTGCCACCTGAGAGGAGTTCAATCCGCCAAAAAGGCGCAGTTCGGCCACCTTCCCTTGGCGCGCATCTAGGCCGTGGAGCTCACTCAACAAGTGATCGATCTCAAAGAAATCGGTAACGGGCTGGTTCGCCAGAGATTGCACAAGGCTCAATGTGATTTGCCGCAGACCGCCGGCACGTTTCTGAGCGTTCCGGCGCTCGGCATGGGAGGCTAGCACGCGCCGCATCAAAGTTGCTGCGAGGCCAAGTACCTGGGCTTCGTTCCGCCAATCAACTTTCTGCTGCTGAAGAAGCCTCAAGTAGGCTTCGTGAACCAGCGCTGTCGGTTGCAATGTATGGTTGCGCCGCTCCTTTCGCAGGTACATCCGAGCCAGGCGGCGCAGTTCAAAATAAACGGTGGGAACCAAATCATCAAGGCATATCGGCGGCGACGTTACGTGGTCTCGTGGTTCCATTATGTTGAAACACCAGACCTCGGGGGGGAAGCCGGCTTGCTAACAGTGTATAGGCCGGCTCACGATTTGACGATAGGCCAGGCGGTATTGCAGTAGCGGTACCGCCTAGCTGATCTATCACAGCGGGCTATCCCGTACTCACCGTCTTTTTCCGCCGGGCGGGCAAGGCCCGCGAACCATGCGCCCGGCTGGATAAAGCTTACTGTTTGCGGAGCTTCCGAGTGGCAAGCACAACCAGACCCAGGCCGGCGCTTAGCAACAATTCAGTTGAGGGTTCCGGGGCGGAGGAATCCGGGCCGCCCACTGCCGTGATGCTTGTAAGTGTTAGCGATCCTCCGTCAGCCGCATTTGAGAAATGCAGAATTCCTCCAGCGATCGGGTCTGGATTGTTCGCTGAAAAACTGATGAAGTCGGTCGAGTACTGGCTTAGGAACGACTGTAAAGCGGCCTCGTCGCCACCTTGGAGCGCAGTCACTATCGACGACTCTGAGGTTCCCGCAAAAACCTGATCCCAGGTCTCGGTTCCCAGGGCGGTGTTATAGAGGCTTTGATTCACCGCTACGCTGACGCCGGTACTTGAATAAAGGCCTATGGCCGTGGCGACACCACTTGATATGTACTCCGGAACGCTCTCGCTGACTGCGAAAGTACCGGCTGGAACGTAGTGTGTTTGGCCCGTGAACGGGTTGGTGACCCCAATGCCCTCACTACCCGATAAATCCCCGCCATTGCCGTTGTAAACGAAGTAATCATCATATTGGTTACTCGTCAGTGAAATACCTCCGGTAAAGGTAGTCTGTGGACTGACCGATGCGGCGGATAAAATTCCCACGCTGGCGAAACTCAGCGCGAAGATAAGAAGAGATTTAGGCAAAGTGTTTCCTCCATGCCGAACAATGAAAGTAGGAGACTGGCTCCATACGCTAACGCCGGAATCGAAAGCCTGAATCCTCAGAGCGAAGTACTGGCCGGCGAGCTTTGGAGTACTGGAGTACTCCTGCTGCCGCAACTCGAGCTCAATTGCCGATGAAGACCCTGAGTTAGCTGACGGTAGCCAGGCGAAGACGCCTAATCTCGGACACCGGCGATCCCCAAGTCCTGCGGGCGCTTGGGGGTGGGCGAGCGTCGGGGTGATCACCGATATATTCAGCGGTACTCCCGGCGCCCACAAGAGCCAGACACAACCTCCTAAGTAATCGTCCGGCAACGTCTGCGCGGCGGCTTGGCTATTTCTTGTATATGTTGGGCAAGCACCGTTTGGCTGTCCGGCTAGTGTAGTTAGTGTCCATCAAACAGGCGCGCTTGAATGCATTAGCATGTGGCGGTAGAATACTCACGCAACCTACAAAGGTGCCGCAGAGGAGTATTTATGTGCACGCGCCCGGTAGCACTTATTGCTTTTGGGTTTGTCGCCTGTGCAACTATGTTGCAAACTGCGGCGGCGGAGCAAATTCCCTTTAGCCTAAACCTCACCACCACAAGCGCCACGCTCACCACAAATACGTCCGTTTGCGGTAGCGATCCGGTATGCGCTAACTTTTCCGGCACCGATTTTTCTATTGATTTTTCTGGTTATTCACTCCCTTTAGTGGATGTCGGGGCTCCCCTGAGCTCCGTATTTTTCGAAATGGGGCCAGGTCGGTTAGGCCTCTCCGGTACCGGCACTCTTTACATCTCCGGGACAACGCTCGACCTCTTCAGAGGAATGTTCTTCCTCACCCCGCCGACCTCCGGCACTGTGCCGGCCGGGTATGCAACGATGCAGATCCCTTTGCCTATTAGTTTTGAAGCGACCTACTGTGTCGAAGGAATACCTACAATTTGTGATGCGGGGGGAAGCGCATTTTCCAACATTGATGGATTTCTGACGATAAATTTCACGCCTGTCACTGCAGACACTGAGTCGTTTGGATCCACGTTCACGGAGGTCCCAGAGCCCTCGGGTGTGCTGCTCGTGTTGATCGGGTTGGCGGGTTTGCTAGTGGGCAAGCGCACACTGTCATTGAAGGCGCACAATGTTCGAGAAATCGATTAGTTAGTCCCAGCGGTCGTCGACGTGGAGAAACTTCGCGATTACTGCCTCAATCCGGCACACCCTCGCGGCCGGCATAAGGCACGCGTATTCGCCTCGACATTGCGACTGCTGCAAGGGCATGCTGAGTGGCTGAAAGCCAAGTTGTTGGAGGCCGCTTTGCACAGCGATCAGTTGATGCGGCTGTACCACGAACCGGCTCAGCACGCGGCGTAGGCAAGCTCTTCGTCAAGCCCAGTTGTCCCATTCGAGATGTAAAGCGCGCTTGTATTCCGGCGCATGATTGAGCCGCCGATGACGGATGATAGGAGGAGGGAGGGCGCGTGAGTTCGCAGCCTGTGACGCCGAGTGTCATTAACACTGATCACTTTCGAGGAGTTCGAGCGGCGCTACGCGGGAAGCAGCCAAGCTGTCGAATATTGGCATGGAGAGGTCGTTCAGAAGTCAGTGCCCACTTGGTTGCACTCCGTTCTACAAGCTGTATTGGTCGAGGCGTTACGGCGCGCTGGCTATAAGACGGGGCCAGAGGTCGACCTTCGCCTTAGCCGGGAGTTTGCGCCGCGACCGGATGTCATCGCCGGCAGACGCTCCATCGAGACGCGCTATCCGACCGACCCGTCGCAAGTGGAGATCGTCGTCGATGTGCTTTCACCCGATGACAAACTTCTGGACGTGCTTGCAAAATGCAAGGAGTACGTCGCGCTCGGCATCGAGCAGGTGTACGTGGCCGACCCCGAGAGCGAGACGGCCTGGATGTGGAACCGCGACCGCAGGCAGCTGGATCGCACAGAGACATGGACGCTCACAAACGCCGTAACGATTGCACTTGAGGATGTTTGGCGCGAGCTGCGAGAGCGGCGCTGACGCCACGACTTGACTCGTAGGGCTGCACTTCGCGTCACCGTAAACGGCCGGTCAGTATTCCCTCGTGGTTGTGATGCCCGGCTGCGGCACGGGATATCTGCCATTGGCGTCTGCAAGAAGCGGCGCCGGGGACTCCATTGTGAACTTTTCTATGCCAGGCGCCATATCGTGCTCGCATTGGAGCATCTCGTCAAACGTAATTTCCTGGCCAGTGTTGGCGGCCATGCGGCCCATGCTCGAAACCAAGCTCGCCTCGACGCCGCGTTTGACCTCGTTGTACGGTTTGTCGTCTCGAACGGCGTCCATCAAATCGTTCCACTCGTTTTGATAAGGATCTTCCTCGTCCGGGCTCACCTTGGATTCCCAAATCTGGTTTGCCGCGGTCGCCGTTTGACTCTTGTACAGGCTTGATGGCAGCCCGCAATCGCCGCTCTTGGAAGCGATCCCCATGCCCTTGGTCCCCTGCAGACAGCTCGTATAGATCTCCTCGCATCCATTCATGCAGCGCCCGTCAAAGAAGAACTTTGTGCCATCTGAATACGTGTATTCCACCGAATAGGTGTCAAAATTCTGGTCCACGTAGGCGACTCCTTCGGGACTGACTTTGTAATGCCGGCCACCCAAAGCTTGCGCCTTTACAGGCCATTCGTTCTTCATCCATGCCAGCTGATCGATGAGGTGGATATAGAAGTCGTTGTAGCAGCCTCCGCTCGCCCAGATGAAGCTGTGGAAACGCTTGACTTGGTAGAGCAGGTCGCTGATACCAGCCGGTTTGGGCAGGGAGAGGAAATATCCGCCGGGACCATGCATGCGATAACCGCGCTGCAGGATGATCTCGCCGATCTCTCCGTTATGAACACGGTCGGCCAGTTCCTGCAGCGCCCGGCTATGACGCGACATGAGCCCCACCGCCGCCTTGAGGTTCTTCGCTGAGGCGTCCTGGGCGAGCGCGAACATGCGCTTGCTGGTTGGGCCGTCGGCCGTGAGCGGCTTTTCCATAAAGACATTCAAGCGCTTCTGGATTGCGTAGGTGAAGTGCACCCAGCGAAACGCGGGAGGCGTGGCGAAGATGACGATATCGCCCGGCTTCAAACAATCCATCGCCTTCTGATAGGCGTCGAAGCCGAGAAACTGGCGATCTGACGGTACATCGACCTGACTCGGGAAGTGCTGCTGTAACTTATTCAGGTCGCTCGCAAGGCGTTCCGAGAAGATGTCCGCCATGGCGACCAGCTTGACGGGACCGCGCTTGACGCTTAGTGCGTTTGCCGCCGCGCCACCGCCGCGTCCGCCACAGCCGACGAGGGCAATCTGGATCAGGTCGCTGCCCGCTGCATGGACCAGGGGAATCGCAACGTTGGCCAAAGCCGAAAAGCCAACTGATTTACCGCTGGTCTTGATGAATTCACGACGGCTGGCTGAATCTTTTGAAGAGTTCATGACTATTCAGTCCCTCCCAGACTTATCGTTTGCCTCCACCGGGATGGCAGCAGGCCTCAGTGGTACGCGGCACTGATTGTAACCCAGGCGCATCACAGATGGGATGCCGACATCTCGATCCTACGTCATCGCTCTGGGCGACTGAGATGAGTCGATGGGTCAGTGGCTTTGGAGTAAACCCTTAGGGTGTGGGGTTCGACGGGGCTGAGCTTTGGGTGTTTGAGAAGAAAGTGGCCTTCTGGCTGAATGTGTTCCAGTAAGTCTTCGGGACGTCGTTGTGTTGCGTGGAGGTTGTTCCGTCCACGTCCACATTCACTAATTTCGCTGCAAGCTTCTTGAGTGTGAGAGAGCGTTGGTCGGTGCCACCGTTGCCGTAGCGGATCAACAGCTGTTTTTGAGCGTTTCCCTGGGCCCATTTGACCCAACTGTTCTCGGAGCCGCTGTTATAGAGGCAATCAAAACCCCAGAATTGCTGGACGTTATCCGAATACTGCTGAGTAGTGCTAGCGATGTCTAGCATCGGACGGCCGCCGCCCGAGTGGCAGGCGACGACCATTTTATTTAACGTGGGAACGTTTGCAAAACCGCCATAAGCATTCAGGGCAGCGAGTACCTGATCGATGAATGTAGCCAAGCCACCGCGAGGGGCCAGCGTGCCGGATTGAGAACCAGGCCCAAGACTTGGGGCGACAAGGACTACATTTTTCTTGGTTTGATTGACGAACTCACGGAATTTAAAGTGGGGATACTTGACCCAATAGTCGTCAATGGCCATCGTGGGCAGATAGGCGGCATTATCGTGGTGCCCCATCAACCACAGGATTATGTCGACCTTATCGCTGATTTTGTAGTTGTCTGGAACGAAGATGCCGGTCATGGCCTTGGCATGCGCCTGCGGGCCCAAGTCGATAGAGACGAAGTAGGTTTCTTTAGCGACTGTGGTGTCCTTTTTTATTAGGGTTGGAGCGCTCGCCATTTGATGTACAGTGAGTTCCGGGCCAAAAGCGTTACACGCGGGGATCAGTCAAAGCAAGCGGAGTCCGCAGCGATAACTAGGTCGTGCTTGCTGTTTTCAAACGGTGATCAACTTGCGATCATTTGCGTCGAGGACCGGGTAGGATGGGCTTTTATTTCAATCTCGCGGCAATGCGCAGCCGCTCACCTGAGTGCCGTCGAGCCGCGAGTAACGATCCGATGATGAACAGATTCCGCACCGGTGTTGAGGAGTGGTCGGGCATTCGTCGCCATCAACCGTCAGATCGGCCCCACGGATGTTTCGTCGTTTGGGCAGTCTGCTCAGACTTTGAAATAATCTGCCTGAAGATCGGAAAGCGAGACGGGCTGTCTATGGCCTTATCCGATAGATAAGCTCAGGGTGAATCGGTCGTGTTGAGGCTGCATATATTCTGCGGCAAGTCTGATTCTCACTATCTGTGAGGCTTAGGAAATTTCGGAATCGTCAGAGCGCTCCATTGCGAGTTAAGTTGGGAAGCGAAGCATGCCAGCATTTCCCACGACGTTTATCGACGATCCAGTTACTTATTTAGGCGCTAAACCAATGCTGCTGAGCATTGGAAGCCCCGCCGGTACTCTGCAAACCCCTGTGACGGTGCAATTCACGAGTGGTCAGAACGTGACGTTGCCACTACTGCGACACGATGGTCCAGCCGCGATGAAGCAATTAGGTTGGATGGGGGCCGATGCGCCGCCGCCGGGCACTGCGAGCATCACCCAAGACTACCCGATTGAATCCTGTTACGTTTTGAACTGGGCGAGCGACAAGGTGTACTATACGACGCTTGGTGCAGCGGGCCGCGTCTTTGTGACAGCTCGACTGAACGGATGCGGAGTCATCATTGGCGGCGATGTCAACTCGCCGGTAGTGGTTCATGCCAATATCTCTCCGGCAGCGGTATTCCCGGAGCGTGTGGGCGTAAACGACGAGAACATCCAGCGTGAGGAAAAAGGATTGGCGTGGGGCCGCTATTACGCGAAGTTGGCGGTTCAACTCAGAAACCAGGGAATCTTCACCAACGACCGCATCACCGTCATCCATCCAGAGTTCTATCAGATGCTGGGTTCGTTTGCGCGAGTGTTTGGAGTGCGGCGAATGGATGGATGGAGCTTTTACGCGAACATGGACGCGGGTGGGAGCCGGGCGTCCACCAAGAAGATCTGGCCGCAGTAATTGAAGTCATTTTGAGTGCTGACGGACGGGCGGCGATCCGATATATGATCGGGTGAGCGAGCGAAATAGCTCCGAAACGGCCGTAACGACCCGTTAGTGGAATGTTCGAAACCGTACCCACGTCGCCGCCGAAGGAACAGGCGCTTTCGCGTCACGAGCCGCTCATCGTTGAGCCGAGCCTGATCGCGCGGAATTTTTGGTTACTGCGGCGAGCCATCGTTGCTGCGGCGGAAGACAATTGTTTCAGCATCTCCAAGGGCGCGGCCTATTCGTTCTTGCTTTCCTTGTTTCCGGTACTGACAACGATGGCGTATCTGCTGGTGCAAGCGCGCGCTCACGGGGAAATGCGGGTACTGAGCACGTTCATCCGAGAAGTGGTTCCGCCGGGAAGCGAAGATCTGCTGATTTCGCGGCTTTCCGACCACAGCGCCAAACCGATTTCGCTTTCCGTAGTCGCAATCATTGTCTCCCTTTGGGCCGGATCGGGCGCCATGATGAGCCTGATGGAGGGCTTTCAAGCGGCGTATCGGATACCGTCCGGGCGGCCATTTTTGAAGCAACGCGCCATGGCAATTTTTCTGCTGTTCATTGCGGCCATTCCGGCCATTCTTGCTTCGGCACTTATCATTTTCGGATTTCGCGGCGAGGCGGCGTTGTTGCACTGGATTCCGCCGGACCTAGACGTTGCAGAGATTAGTGTTTCGGTCCGGGTGGTTTGGCGCATCGGCCGGTACTTCATTTCATTCGGGGCGATCACATTGGTTACGGGACTGCTCTATTATTTCGGACCGAATTACCGGCCCGAGCAAAAGCGGCGATCCGGCGTGACAAGATCGCGTTTCGCACGAGTGTGGCCGGGCGCTATCCTGGCGACGGCGCTATGGTTGCTGGCGACAGTTGGGTTTGCCTGGTACGTCGGGCACCTGGGCCACTACAACATTTTCTATGGAAGCTTGCAGGCGGTGGTGGTGTTACTGATCTGGCTGTATCTGATTGCGTGTATCGCGATGATTGGTTGCGAGTTTAACGCCGAGCGGGAACGAATTGACGAATTGCCGAGCGGTTTGTAAACGGCGGTCTCAATCGTAGCGTAGGGCGGTGATGGGGTCGACGCGCGAGGCTCTGTAGGACGGCACAAATCCCGCTGTAAAGGACGCGGCGGTGAAGATTAGAATGACCGTGACCACGGTTGGGAAATCGCTAGGAGTTACTTCATACAGCAGAGCCGCCAGATGCCGTCTGAGGGCGATGCCCACGGTCAGGCCAATTGCGGTACCGGTCAGGCTCAAAACCAACCCGCGACGAATCACCAGCCACATAATTTGCGTTCGTTCGGCGCCGATTGCCGCCCTAATGCCGATTTCGCGCGTGCGCTGGGCGGCTGCGTAGGAGATGACGCCGTAGACGCCAAGGCTGGCGAGGGCGAGCGCAAAAGTGCCCAGAACGGTCAATAGGAATGTGGTGAATCGCCGTTCCGCGATGGAATTGTTATAGAGGTCTTCCATCGAAGTGACTAAGAAGACCGGCTGCGTCTTGTCGACGGATGCGACAGCGCGGCGAATCGTTTGCGCGCTCGATTTTTCGGCCGCGTCGTCGCGCACCCGGGCAACCAGCATCTGCGGCGGTTGGATGCCCTGTTCCATCGGGACATACAGCGCGGGGCGAACGGGCTGATCGATATTGGCGTCGCGCGTATCGGCAACGATGCCGACAACGGAACGGTCAATGGGCTGGGCATTGCCGTTATCGAAGCTGATTCGTTTTCCCAAGGCGTCCTGATGCGGCCAGAAGGCCTCGGCAGCTGCGCGGTTGATGACGGCGACGTGGTGATCGCTTGCCGAGTCGTGTTCATTGAAGTAACGGCCACGTAAGAGGCGAATACCCATGGTGGAGAGGTACCCGGCACTGGAGGAAAAGATTTCAGAGACAGGGCGATTGTCTCCACGCTCGGTTGAACTGCGGCCATCGATGTGCACGTACGAGCCCGTCAGATTTCCGGAGAGCGGTGTGCCATCGACAACGCCCGCTGAGATAATGCCGGGTGCGCGTGTCAGTTGGTCGGCTAACGCATGCATAAATCGAACTCGTGAGACGAGGTCCGGATATTTTTCGTCGACCAAGAGGACCATTGCCATGACGGTATGATCCCTCGAAAAGCCAGTATCAATGCTAGTCAGGCACAGAAAGCTCTTGAGCAAGAGACTGGCGCCAAGGACCAGAACGACCGCAATAGCAACCTCGGCGATGATCAGGAAATCGCGCGATCGCACTCGCCCGGGCTGGGCAGTTGACCAGACGCCGCCGCTTGACAATGCGACGTGGATGTCCGTGCGGGCGGCCGCGATAGCAGGAAGATTGCCGATGATCAGACCGGCGAGGAAGGAGGCTGCGGTGGCAAACGCAAGCGCTTTTGCATCTATGTGGGTTTCCGAAATTCTGGGAATGGCCTGTGGAGCGAGCTGGAGCAAAACATGGAGCGCCGCCTTTGCCGTGAAGACGGCCCCGATCCCGCCCAAGGTGGAGAGCAGCAAACTCTCTGCTATCCATTGCTGCAATAGGCGCATGCGGCTCGCGCCTAAGGCGAGGCGGACCCCCGACTCGCGGGATCTGCTGAGCGCACGAGCGAGCAGTAAGTTGGCCAAGTTGGCGCAGGTGATTAGAAGCACCGCTCCGATGGCGCAAAGCAGAAGAATGAGAGCCGTCTTGGCGCGGCCGAAAAGCCGGTCTTTTAGCGGAAAGACTTGAACCGAGCGGCCAAGGTTCGTCGAAGGATAGCTGCGTTCCAACTGAGCAGCGACGGATGCCATGTCGCTTTGTGCTTGCTTCGGCGAAATACCAGGGCGAAGCAAACCGATCGGTATTAGATAGGTAACGGCGCTGCGCGAGGGCCAAGCCGCCAAGGGAATCCAAAACGCCATTTGACGGGTTGGCGGATTGACCGATGTTGGGATGGTGAGGGGGAAATTGAAACCACGCGGCATCACGCCTGTGACGACGTATTGATCCGACGCGCGCTGACCCTCCAGGCGGATGGTTTTGCCAATGATCCTTGGATCGGAGCCGAATCGGTTTCGCCAAAGGCCATCGCTCAAGATGATCTCCTGTCCGCGGCCGGGCTGATCCTCTTCTGGCAGAAAGTTGCGTCCGAGAGCGGGCGCGACGCCCAGAGCTGGGAAGAGATTGTACGTGACGCGTGCGCCGTACAAAGCTGCGGGCGGATCGCCCGGGATGTCGAGCAGGGCGAACGTGTAGCCGGCGATGGTCTGAAATGAACGATTGCGCGATTGCCAATCGGCGACGTCGAACCACGGATTCGAATAGGTGACGGAACTGCCCGGCGAGTCGCATAGAAGTGCCTATACCTCCGCAATAACTAGTGAAATGGCATTGGAGAGACGATGCCAATTTTCCAGTTCCAGCTTCAGGCGCTTGCGTCCGGCCGCGGTAAGCGAATAAAATTTTGCGCGGCGCTTGTTTTCCGAGTCCTTCCACTCGGCTCTAATCCAGGCTTGGTGTTCCAGCCGATGTAGAGCGGGATACAAGGAGCCTTGCTGCACCTGCAGAACATCTTGGGAAATTTGAACGATGCGCTTGGCGATCGCCCAACCATTCATAGGCTCGAGCGCGAGCGTTTTGAGGATGAGGAGGTCGAGCGTGCCTTGCACGAGATCGGTTGATTTGCTCACGAGTGAGGTACCTCTCGATTATCTACAATATCGCACGGGATTGTAGATGATCGAGAGGAGAAGTGATTCCCTTAGAATTGGGGGGTATGCCGTTCCTGCAGGTTGTGATCCTCGCTATCGTGCAGGGTTTGGCGGAGTTGCTGCCGGTGTCGAGTTCGGCGCATGTGGTGGTAGCCGAGAAGCTGATGGGGCTTGATCCGGCGTCACCTCCACTGACTTTGCTCTTGGTCATGCTTCATACCGGCACGATGTTCGCCGTCATCGTCTTCTTTTGGGGGCGGTGGCGGCGCACCTACTTTCAGAGCTGGGCGGCTTTCAAGAGATTTGCCGGACACCTGATCGTGGCTACGGCACTTACCGGGCTGATTGGCGAAGGCATCATACTGCTGATCGAGAAGACGATATTCAGAAATGCTCCACGTGCGCAAATCGAGGACCTGTTCGGACACCTCGAATTCATCGCACCCGCGCTTGGGCTGGTAGGGGTTCTGATTTGGATTGCAGGAACTTTTGAAAAACGGAAACCGGGCGGCGACGGGGCGGCCAGCCTCAGCACTAAACAGGCGATGCTGATCGGTACGGTACAGGGTCTTAGCCTCCCTTTCCGTGGCTTCTCGCGTTCGGGCGCGACGATTTCGGTTGGACTGCTTGCGGGCGTCGCAAAACTACGAGCGGAGAGCTTCAGCTTTGCCTTGGCAGTGGTCTTGACTCCGGTGGTGGTTGCGCGGGAAGCGATGCGATTTGCGCAGGCTGAGCATATTAGTGGATTGATTCGTTTGGCGACAGTTGCGTTTCCCAGCTTGCTGGGCGCCGTTCTTTCTTTTATCGCTGGTCTGGTCGCTTTGAGGTGGCTCAGCCGATGGCTGGAGAGCGGCCGTTGGCACTACTTCGGCATTTACTGCCTGGTTGCCGCAGCGTTCGTGGCAGTTCTGCATTTTGAAGGCTATTAAATTCGATTCACGCGGAGCGTATGTCGCCAACACCGGGCGCTAGGCGGGCGATCAGTTCATCTTCAAAAGCAAAGTCGGGCTTGTCGAATGTTCGCTTCTTCAAATACGCGCGGTAGGTGGCGCGCAAGCCTTCTGTGAAGTCGGTGGGGCGAAAGCCTAACATGCGCTGGGCCTTGGTTATCACTTCAGTAATCGCGGGCACGTCGTAGTAGTAGCCAAAGTAGAGTTTTGGCCCGATTGCCTGACCGCCGGCCCGGTGGATGCGTTCGCGCGGGATGGAGATCAACTGCGGATCTTTGACGCCGGCAACTTTCGCGAGATCTAATAACAATTCGTGCTGGGTGATGGCGCGGGGATTTCCCGTGTTGAAGGCGTGGCCGGCGACATTGCGAAGCTCGATCACCTTAAGAGCTATGTCGACTACGTCATTGACATAGACAAATTGCATCAAGCGGTGGCCATCGCTGGGCAAGATGATGGGCCTACCCGCGCGCAGGCGGTCCCAAAAGAAAGCCTCTCGATAATAAGGGCTACCTGCGCCGTAAATGAACGGCGGCCGGAGTGTTACGACGGGAAAGCCGTCGCGCTGGTGCATGCGGAATAGAGCGCGTTCGCTCATGGCCTTGTTGCGGACGTAGGGATCGGGATGATCGTCGGGCGCAAGCGCATCGCCTTCATGATGGTTGAGACCGTCCCCGTATGCGGCAACGCTCGACATGTAGACATATCGGCCGACGCGACCATCGAAGATTTGGGCGGTCGATTCGACTTGCACGCCTGTGGTGCCGTTTTCCCAGTCGTACACATTGTCGTAAACAATGTCGAAGCGGACATTAGCAACAGCGCGCCTTACGGAATCGCGGTCGTTGCGATCGGCGACTAAATTGTGGGCGCGTTTTCCAAAGCTATGGCTGGGTTGCCTATGGAGTATATAAACTTCGTGGCCATTTCGCAGCAGCTCGTTGACCAGCAGGCGGCCGTAAAAAAGGGTGCCACCAATGACAAGGATCCGCTTGGGGCGGACATCTGCCGTGCTGGAGCCGGATGACTGATGAGTGCGATGACTAGTCGTCGTATTCAAGTCCGAGATGGATAATGAGGTCTTCACACTGCATCCAGCGAAGCGTTGCTTGGCGTTTCATATTCTTGGATGAAGTATTTTCGCCCCAGATACAATCCTGAGGCGGCGGTAAGTAACAGAATGGTTTGATAGCGATCTTCAGAGTCCTCCATCATTCGGACCTCAGACACAAAACCTAAAGCGAGGTCCCTTAAAAGCACTAGATCAACTGGCGGAGGCAAGAGGCAAAAGCGACTTCCGCCAAAGGAAATCGACCTCGATAGCATATCCAAGCCGCTTAGAAATGTCGATGCAGCGTTCATGGAAGCTTCAGCAAGGGATGCACCATGCGTTTCGTATATTGAGACGATTGATTTCCGAATGCGTTAGGCGGCTAACGAAGAGGAATAAAGCAGGAGGCGTCGCGCGCGAAGAGACCTGCAGAATAGGGCAGGCTGAATGCCGCCAAAGCCCTGCAAAAGCGGCTAGTTGCACGATTAATAAAGTATGGTGCTGCGATATACTAACGTCAAATGCCGCAGCGCGCCACAGGGACGATTTCGACGCTGGTGGTAGACGACGAAGAGCTCGCGCGCGAGGAATTGTCCTACCTCCTTAAAGATTTTCCCGAGGTTGAGGTTCAAGAAACCGCTGCGAATGGGCTGGAGGCGGTAAAGCTAATCGACGACCTGGAACCGGACCTTGTCTTCCTGGACGTTCAGATGCCGGGGCTGGATGGGTTGGGCGTTATTCGGCGCATTCGCGAGAAGGGCGGACATCTGCCCCATTTCGTTCTCGTCACCGCGTTCGACCAGTATGCGCTCGAGGCGTTTCGGGTACAAGCGCTGGATTATGTCCTCAAGCCGGTGGAGAAGGAACGGCTGGCCGAATCGGTTGCTCGCGCTCGCCGGATTGTCGAAGAGCGGCAACAGGACGAGCCAGAACCACTGGCGTCACCCAAGGGAATTTTGCAACGGACGAAGCTGCTGGTGCGGAGTAACAACCGTAATCTGATCGTCGATGCGCAAGACCTTATCTACGCAACGATCGATGACGGACTGATCACTGTCGTGACAACGCATCTCGAAGGGCACTCCAATTACCGAACGATTGAGGAACTGCAGTCTAACCTGGACCCCAATCTATTCTGGCGGGTGCATCGAAGCTTCCTGGTGAATATCAATCGGATCCGCGAAGTTGTGCCGTGGTTCAAGTCCAGTTTTCAGTTGAAAATGGACGACAAGAAGCAAACCGAGATTCCGGTAAGCCGCATTCAGACTAAGCGGCTGCGTTCATTGCTAAAGCTTTAGCGGCAATAGAAATTGCTGAACGCTAGAATAGGCGCACGATGATGCTGCGCCTGCTGATTTGTTTTGTTGTAGCCCTCGGGTTAATGGGCGCGCCGCCTACTCACCCTGACGTTCCCCCAGCGGCCCAAGCCTCGGCCCACTTTGACGCTGCCGCCGCTACCCAAGCGTGGCTCGATAGTGTTCCTCCCAGTGCACACGCACGGTCGGATGCCTACTTTGAAGGGACTTACTGGCTGATGCTGTGGGACTTTCTCTACGGCGCAGCGGTGTTGATCTTGCTGCTGGCGACGGGTCTTTCCGCCCGCTTTCGCGATCTTGCAGAGCGCATTACGCGGGTGGCGTTCGTGCGGGACTTCATCTACTGGACCGTATTCGTGATCGCCTATGCCGTGTTGACCTTTCCCTTGACGGTGTACGAAGGATTCTTTCGCGAGAAGAAATATAGCCTTCTCAATCAGACGTTTGGCAGCTGGTTTCGCGACCAATTGATTGCACTTGCATTGGGCGTCGTGCTTGGCGGTATTGCTGTCGCGGTACTTGTGATGCTGGTGCGGCGGTTACCGCAAACGTGGCACCTGTGGGGAAC
>JBARMQ010000562.1:0-4590 GCA_049802535.1 Bryobacteraceae bacterium
CGTCATTTGTCTGGCCTCAAAGTCGATCGTTATAACAAATCTGGCAAAGAAGTTGTAGCCGAGGATTCCATCCTCGCGTGTACCTACAGCTTCTCCAACGGGCACCAAATCTACGGAAAAACAGTCGTATCCTTTGCTTTCAAGCCCAGGCATCTGCAGATCGATATTTTGCAACGCGTGAATCGGAACCCGTCCCTTTCCTGCTCCTTGAAGCGAACTCTCTTCTCCCTCTTTAATTCCTAATGATGCTGCGACTTTCCGGTCGACGAGGGTCCGCGTCGATCCACTATCCAGGACGAAACGTAGAGGCCGTGACCCGTGAATAGATATCGGAACGATAATCTCCCCTTGGCTCCATTCGAATGGAAAAGTTGTTTCGTTGCTTTTGTCGGCGAAGACATTCCGTTGAGAACTATCCTGGGCGCCCAGACGCGGCAAGAGGGACAGTTGGGCTATAACAATCATGATTCCAGCTGCCAGTCCAGCGGGAAGAACTGTTCGACTCTTAGGTCTTGACAACACTGGCAGCCTTCGCGACGCTCTCATAATAACGTCCTCAGCTTGAGTTCGACAGATTTGTGCTCGCCTTTGCTGTCCACTAGAAGATTGTGGCTCCCGACTTCGTGGAACATTAAGCGAACTTGAGGTACAGTGAAGGCGCCTGCGGATTCGCCATCAATGCTGGTTATGACATCTCCGCTCAAAAGACCAGCTTCTTGACCGGGTGTTCGGGGGAAGACTCGAAGGATCTTGAGACCGTCCTCCGAGCGTTCTAGGTCCAGACCGCTTGTGTCAAACAAAAAAGAGTCGCCAAAGTGCCGGCTGGGTTCCAGAAATAGACGATTGTGAGATACGTCTATGGTAACGCGGAAACGATGAAGTAGTTCTCCCCCCACTTTCGACGAACCACTCGTGCCGTTAATCCCTCTAAACCGATAGGAGCCGATAACAAAAAACTCGGCCCGGCCGAGATCCGGACCAATTGCCGCACGATCCAAGTGAGCGAAGGCGTCATCGTTCAGTGCGTCGCCGGTTGATGTATCCAGCATGAAGAAACGCCGAATCGCCGAGTGGCCGGGCACTTTAATGGTTGCCTCAAAATAAGGAAGAGAATCTCTGACAGTAAGCGGAATTGATTTCGTTCCGGCAGGTTGAACGTTCACCGACGGGTCTTCAATTGTCACCACTTGAGCGTCATAGTCCAAGGTGACGCAGAACTTGCTGAAGAAATCCATTCCCAAGAGGCCAACCAGCGGTTGATCATAACCCCTTTGGTATTCGGCGGCGCCGATGTCTAGAACGTCTAACGGAGCTTCGAAGTTCAGTCCCCCCACGTCGAGCAGGATTGCGGGAGTAACTTTATGCTTTGGGTCCTGTTCACGAACCTCCAGGCGGAGATCCTTAATCATATTGCCGTCGATCACGCTGTGAGCTATCCCTGTGTCAAGAGCGAACCAAAACGGACCTTGGTCCTGGATACGGACGGGAACGAGGAGCTCTCGCTCAACGTCTCTTGCAGGAATTGTACGCAGGGGTGACGCATGAGCTGCCACCCCTGAGGAGATCGACACCAAATAGACCGCTACGAGCCAAAAAGAACTCCTAATCATGTCCGCAAGCCTAGCCTCTGATGAGAGCTTGCTCCATTTATTCTGCATTGAATGTTGATTGATTAATTCTTTGCGTGATCATTTTGCTGGAGTTGCGCTCCGATCTCTCCACTCATTTCCCGCCAGATTGGAGAAAACGTGCCATCACGAGGAATGAGCCGCTGCGCCGCCCAGACCTGGCGATTTGTGGACACCCTAAATAACTGCGCGTCCACCTTCACTTCTGATGCCGACGGTTCGACATCACCGAGTAGAACGTAATCAGCGCCGAGCTGATTTCCAATCTTGATGATGCATTCTTTCGTGTCTTTGAATTTCTTGGCTGTCAATGGATCGATTACATTTAGCTTTTGAGGGTTTATCCGAGCCAGTTCAGCATTGAGTTGATTCGATGCAATGTCCCCAAATTGCGGCGCGGTCTGCGAAAAACTTACATTTTCGAACGGCAAGATCAAAACAGTCACAGTATGCGGGCGGCTGTGTCCAGACATGATTCCGCCACAAACTCCGGCTACAACCAGAACGCTCGCCACCAAACTCCTTCTCCACCCCGCCCGCTGAACCGTTTTCGAGCCAGGAATGACGGGGAGGTTTTCCCTTACCTCCGCCAAGAAACGATAGCCCACCCGGGGAACAGTCTGGATATACTGACTGTCCGTGGTGGAATCTCCCAACACTTCTCGGATCCTCCTCACGCACCAGTTCAGACCCTGCTCGTAATCAACATGCGTATCAGCGCCCCAAACATGTGATTGGATCTCCAGACGGGTTACAACCTCTCCTGCCCGGCTGATCAGAAGGGCCAAAACTTTGCCGGGCTGCGGCTGCAGGGGAATGGACGCACCCGCTTGCCACAGTTCGCAGGTCGTCGGATCGAAGATAAAATCCTTGAATTGCACTTTCATATCATGATCGCCAACGCGACGCTCCATCTCGCAGCCTACCTTCTGGCCATTCCCAAACGGACTCGATATGCGCAAAACCAAAACTACTCCTCTCATTCTGGTTTAGATAGACCAGGCCCTCGGGTCCTAGAATGGCATGCACGTACTTGGCCAGATCATCCACAGCGGGAATCACGCGGGTCCGGTGATTTCGACCATGATAATTGCGGTGGTACCATTTGATCTGTCCAAAAACGAGAACCACTGTCCGATGGCGAACACCTCCGTTAGTCCACGCGTCAGAGCAGTAGGCTTCGCTATCAGCTTGCTGGATGCGGGTACGGTGTTGTAAGGCGACCAGTCAGCCACCCAAATTGACGACGGGATAGGCAGTACTATCATCCGGTGGGATCTCAAGCGCCCCTTTGCTACCAATGCAGTCGTCACTTGGGCATCAACAACTGCTGTTCTCTAGCAGTCCGCCAGCCAATGAATTGGGAAAACGTCTTGGCGCTGCTGGTGCACGCTTGAGCGCAAAGTTCCGAGAATTGCTCTCTACATGGAACTTGTGAAGGTTAATTCGGCGTAGTGCTGAGTAGATGAAAGGATAGCCCATGCTAAAGCGCCCTCGCGGATTTGGCTTTGTCTTGATCGCTCTGTTCACTGTGAACTCGTTGGCACAAACTCATTGGAGCGATCCGTCGCCCCACAAAACAATATTTGTACGAGTCGAAAAGAATGTTCAATTGGAAGTTCTTGATTGGGGCGGCTCAGGAAAGCCCATTGTTCTCCTTGCGGGTGGCGGGAACACCGCTCACGTCTTCGACGACTTCGCTCCGAAGCTCGTAGCTACCAATCACGTCTACGGCATCACAAGACGTGGCTGGGGCGCATCCGGATTTGCGCCGTCTAATGACCCAGAGCGCCTAGGAAAAGATGTGTTAACCGTAATCGAGTTCTTGAATCTGAAAAAGCCTATCCTCGTTGGCCACTCCATTGCAGGCGCTGAACTCAGTTCAGCCGCCAATCTCCGACCAGACCTGATCGGCGGGCTAATTTATCTCGAAGCCGGCTATTCTTATGCGTTCGATAATGGAAAAGGCTCGAACATCATGGAGGCGCAAAAACTCCAGGCACCGCAACCGCCGCCTCCGACCGAGATGGACCTCGCCAGTTTCTACGCATTGCATCGCTACTATGAGCGCGTGAATGGATTTCCGTTTCCAGAAGCAGAATTGCGCGAGCAAAAAGAAGCGACTCCAGACGGTCGAGTCGGAAAGGATCGTAACGCTCCAGGCGGACAAATGTTGATGAACTTGATAATGGGGACCGACGCGAAGAAATACTCTCAAATACCGGTTCTGGCGCTTTTCATTTTTGCGAATCCGCACAGTTTGGGTGCCTGGGTCGACCAGAATACGGATCCTTCGGTTCGAAAGGCCGCGAATGCTTACTCCGCCGCTTTGGACCCGCTGACCGAGAGACAAATAAAAGCAGTTGAAGCGGGCATTCCTAGCGCACATGTAGAGATCGTCCCAAATGCCCATCACTATGTGTTCTTGTCAAACCAGGAAGAAGTACTGCGGGACATAAATGCGTTTCTGTCCAAGGGCCACTAGAAAATGGAGTCGCGCAAGTCGGCGCCTGGTCGCAAAGACAAGCCAGTTCGATGGTATCGGTACTACTCTCAGGAGACATGCCAGTGACCTCGTGGATCGATGTGATCGAGACGACAATCGATCATTTCGGTGCGACGAATGCTGCCAAACATTGCTCCAACCGAGGTGCTGCGCGCAAACAGGAGGGGAGGCGCAGCAAGTGTCGTTACGAGCTCTTAATGCTACCTGAGAGGTTCTACCACCGGGTAGATGGCATTTGGTCGAATGCCGGAGATACGCTATAACTGATGTCTCCAAGTCAATCTTGCTCTTCGAAATCACTCATACCTAAGCGCCTCCATCGGATCGACACTAGTACTACTGTGTTATAAGAGTAGATTCCCTTTGATCGATTTTCCTGGTTCCTGGGGTGCAGATGTGGCTAACCTGGGCCCATGAAGCGTCAGCAGCCGCACTCGCCTGATCGGTCACAGCGTT
>JBARMQ010000563.1:0-7886 GCA_049802535.1 Bryobacteraceae bacterium
GACCAGGGCCTGCAATGTAGAACATTTCCAGGTCATACTTCTTGATCACGAGGTTCAAATGAACGTAGATGAAGTTCTGACCCGGCGTGGTGCCCCAGTGTCCGACAACCAGTGGCTTCACGTGCGAGAGTTTTAGCGGTTCCTTCAGCAAGGGATTGTCGTAGAGATAAATCTGGCCGACCGACAGATAGTTGGCGGCACGCCAGTAAGCGTCCATTTTTCCGAATAATTCAAGACTTAATGGATGGCCCGTCTGCTTCGTTTCGACGGGCCGCTCTGTGGCTTTGTGAGCATCCCGGGCGGAACCATTGGTTTCCACGATCGCGGTTGCTGGGTCGATCGGTTTGTCGAGAAGATCCTGAATCACTTGTCTTGCTCCTTGCGGACTACTCAGCACATCGGCAATGTCGCTCAACGTCTGTCCTAGGCACTGTTGCGAGGAAAACGGAGCCCCATTGAGAGATTGCGTCCCAAAGGTAGCGGAAAAAAAGTCAAAAGGATGTCAAAAGACGATCATTGGGACCAGGCGGCCGCCGTTTTTGATAACTTCTTGACTTCCTTTGCGGTAACGGTGGAGAGGGGGCAGTGCGACAAGAAACACGAATCGTCCGACAACGCCATAAACCCGGCTGCCCCGCTATTCGATCCGATGGTCGCCGACACCTATGATTTCGTTCGATACAGCACACGCCGCCGTACATTATCCGCCGGACCGCCGATTCCGCATTTGGGTGCGGCCCTCGTTCCTGATAGCAGCCGCCTTACTGGTGTTGCTGCCCGTGCTTGCGGCTTGGATCGAATACCTTCTGGTTGGCCTTCCGTATATTCCGCCTGTCCCGCAGATCTATCCAAATAACTTTGCCGGCCCGCATGGCTTTCCGCTGTGGGCACGCTATTGCCACTTCTTTAACTTTCTTTTCGTGATGATGCTGATTCGGAGCGGCCTATCGATCCTGGTCGATCATCCTCGCCTCTACTTCAACAATGACTGCACTCCAGGCAGCGAGTGGATTCGGTTGACGCCGATCCACATTCCAACGGATCGGGTCTGGACCGCGAAGGACGACGCTCGCTACATCTCGCCCCTCGTTGCCACGCCGGGCTACCGGCATACCGTCGGCATCGCACGATCCTGGCATTTCCTCAATGTTTACGGGTTTATTCTGACGGGCATCCTGTTCGTGGTCATGCTCTTCGACACGGAGCAGTGGCGTCGGCTCGTCCCACAATCAACGCTGGTGCTGCTGCAAGCCTGGAACACATGGGTACACTACTCGACGTTCCACCTGCCGCCCGAGTTCAACGGCTACTATGGCTACAACGCGCTGCAGCAGATCGCGTATTTTTCCGTCGTCTTTGTCTTCGGCCCGCTGGCGATCCTGACCGGCATTGCTATGTCACCCGCTGTAGTGAATCGTTTCCCCTGGTATGCGAAGCGCTTTGGCGGCAGGCAAGCGGCGCGCTCTATTCATTTTCTAACCATGCTCGGCTTCTCCGCGTTTATCGTTGTGCATGTGACGTTGGTGGTGATGACCGGCTTCATCCGCAACATGAACCACATCGTGATGGGCATGGATGACGTTCACAACCGAATTGGAATGATCCTGGGCTTCGTCGGTATTGGCGTAGTGATCCTCTCGTGGATTGGAGCGCATTATGTTTCCTGGTTCTGGCCGCGAGTCCTGCAGCATGTTCAGAAGTTCATCACCAATCCTTTATCGTTGCTGACGTTGAACCGGCTCACTCCGAGTCAGCACTATACCGAGAAAGACATCTCTCCCCGATTCTGGCCAAACGGCACGATGCCGGTACGCGAGGACTGGAAGCAGTTCGCCAAGGGAAGATTTCAGGACTTCAAGCTGCAGGTTGGCGGCTTGGTAGACAATCCGGTCGAGCTCTCGCTTGCTGATATCGAGAGGCTGGGAATCGCCGAGAACATCACGATGCATCACTGCATTCAGGGCTGGACAGGCATCGCAAAGTGGGGCGGCCTTCCCATGAAGTCTCTCGTTGAACTGGTCCGGCCCAAGCCGAATGCCAAAGTAGTTGCGTTCTTCTCCTTCGGCGATTCGCTTTACGGCGGTGGATACTACGACACGCAAAGCCTCGAAAACGTGCTCCAGGCGGAATGCCTGCTTGCCTCCGAGATGAATGGAAAGCCCCTTACCGAGGTATATGGAGCTCCACTGCGCCTGCGGGTTGAAAATCAGCTTGGTTACAAGATGGTCAAGTGGATCGAGCGGATCGAGTTCATCGAATCGGAGAAGACCATCGGTCTGGGCGAGGGCGGCAAGAATGAGGATGACGAATACTTCGATCTCCTTCCGAACATCTAAGATGAGTCTCGAAAAGGATCTCGCAAACGACCGGCACACCGGCTTTGAACATGTCGCTGTGCTCTTGACGCACTTGCGGATGGCGTGGCTGTTGGAACACCTGCCGCCTCAACTGGTATGGGCCGTCTATGTTGGCATCAACGGCTTCGTCACCATTGGGCTGCTCGCGTTGCTTGCCCTCGTTACAGGTAGCCCATTTGTCTTTCCGTCGCTAGGTCCGACCGCATACCTGTTCTTCTTCTCGCCTTTGGCAGAAGCTTCAAGTCCTCGGAACACGATCCTGGGCCATGCGATCGGACTCGTCTGCGGCTACGCTGCCTTCGCGATCACGGCAGGCTTCGGCCCACCTTTCGCCACGCAGGGCGGGGTTCATGGTCCAAGAGTTCTGGCCGCCGCGCTCTCGCTTGCAGCCACTGGCTCTCTGATGGCTCTGTTTCGCGTGAGTCATCCGCCAGCGGGAGCGACCACGCTCATCGTGGCCCTCGGCATCATCTCAAAGCCCAAAGAACTGGTGGTAATCGAGGTCGCAGTGGTCTTGCTTACGGCGCAGGCCTTCGTTATTAATCGGGTCGCGGGAATTGCCTATCCTCTGTGGAGGATAGCGCAACCCGTTAAATCGCAAAGGTAGGCCAAGGAATTGCGTATCTGAACTTAGGATTCTTTTAAGTGTCGTAGCCCATACGCGGCGGCCCCCGTCAATCCTGGCAAAGTGACGATAACGTGAATCGGGATATGGGCCATAAGCTCAGAAAGTCGTCCCTTGCGCTTGAACGATTGCATAAACGCGGGTCTCTGAAGAGCCTCAAGCATGTGCGTAACGACGCCGCCGGCGAGGTACATACCGCCCGTTGCCAAGACCTTCACCGCCAGATTCGCGGCCTCGCTGCCTAAAATCGAAACGAACATATCGATCGTGGATTCGCACAGCTTGCTTCGATCCTCTGGACCGAGCGCGTGATTGATGATCGCAGCCGATGGATCGGCTGCCGCGGCAATTAGCGCTGCAACTTTGGGGTTTTCTGCTATCCGCTCGACATCGCGAAGATATCCGTAGATGTGGGGAATTCCGATTCCGGAGCATACGTGCTCAAAGCTCACGTGATCAAGGGCCTTCATCATATATTCGAGGAGGCCAATCTCTCTTACGTCAGTCGGGGCGAAATCTGCATGGCCGCCTTCGGAACTGTGAGCGAGATAGCGGGAACCATCCCATGTTAGAAACGCCTCCCCCAAACCAGTGCCCGGCGCGATGACTCCGATGGCCCCGTTCGGAACGGCTGCTCCTGCATTGATCGTCTGTACATCGCACGGCCTCAAAAGTGGAACCGCTCGGGCCATTGCCTCCAGATCGTTGATGATGTGAACCGATTTGCGGTTCAGATGCAAGGCTTGGGCAAGCACCGTCTCATCAACCAACCACGGTAAGTTGGTGGTCTTCACGTGACCGTCGATTACCGGGCCGGCGACGGCGAAACAGGCTCGGTCGATCGGTTTCTTCACCCGTTCCAGGAATTCCTTCACAATTACCTGTAGGCTCGCGTAATCGGCACTGTGGACCTTGGCTTGTACCAAGGGAAATTGAGGCCCAGCTTGACTCGAGAAGACCCCCAATTGGGTCTTAGTTCCGCCGATGTCTCCCGCAATTAGCACGTTTACTCCCAGTGTTCGCTTGCCCCAGGTTTCGATACCGCGCCGCCACCATGAGGCAAGTTAGCCTTCTCACGCTAACTGGCTAAACGTCAAACGTGCATCAAAAAGCATACTGCGGCCCGGATGGGCTGCTTTTTGACGAATTCTTGACACTTTTTTCGTTACCTTTGCCCATGGCCTCCAATCCGCAACGCCAGTTGCGCGGTGCGACCGTGACGTGTCATACGAACGGCCCCTATAGCTCGCTCGTGAACTATCTGGTCACGCGAGAGGTGCTATCGGTACAACTCAATCCCCCATTCCATCCAAGGCTTGTGTTAATTCCGGCCAAAGCGATCGTCCAGATGAGAAGCACGTCATCCGAAGACGGTCTCGTCGAGGTTCATTGGGAAAATCAAATTCACAAGATATTTGAAGCTGACCTGACGAGATTATTGATTCAGCGAAGCAACCCGAAGTAAATCCACATCCGGACCGCAACAAGCTGCTGGACGAGAATCAGCGTGACGATTCTGCTGGGAGGTCCGTCCCGATAGATTGATAAACTGAATGAAAACCAGCGGAATTCAAAAGCGCTTTGCTCAGCCGCCTCGTGCTTAAGCGGGCTGACCAGCGATTCCCGCCACGCAATGACTGGACTCCTGCCCAGCGAAAGGACGGATCGAAATGGAAAGCGAGGGTCTCCGCGTCCTGCTGGTCGACGATGAGAAATCGATGCAGGATATTCTCACCGTTACGCTGCAGCCAGCCGGATATAGCGTTTACGCCGTCGGGACTGGCGCAGAGGCTCTTCAGAAATTTCCATTGGCCCGTCCCGACCTGATTCTTCTCGATCTTTTCCTGCCCGACGTGGATGGTAAGCAAATCTTACGGCGTCTGCGGGAATGGACCACTTCGCCAATCATCGTAATGTCAGTTCGGCATGAAGAATCCGAGAAGATCGCGTGCCTCGATACCGGGGCCGATGACTATCTGACGAAACCATTCACGATGGGGGAGTTGCTGGCTCGGCTTCGAGCCGCTTTGAGGAGGGCCTTTGGGGCTCCGCGAAGCGATGTTTTTGCCGCCAGTGATCTCAAGGTGGATTTTAGTAGGCGAGAAGTGTTCGTCGCCAACGAGCAGATTAAGCTTACAGCCACCGAGTATGATCTTTTGAAGGTTCTCGCCAGCCACGCGGGGCTGGTGAGGACGCATCGCCAATTAATCCACGAGCTCTGGGGTTCAACTCAGTACCAGGATGCCGTGCATTTGTTACGTGTCACAGTGAGCAATCTGCGCCGCAAGCTGGTCTGCGATCCCAGGGCTCTCCGCTATATCGTCACCGAACCAGGAGTTGGGTATAGGCTTCGCACCGAAGCCGAATGGACGCAAGCGAGAGGCACCTCTGAAGACTTCCGGGACACCCAGAACTAATGGCTGAGAACGTTGAACAAGCTCTCGCATCGTTGCTTCGTATCAGCGACCGCCTCAATTCAACATTCGATCTGGAGAGTTTGCTTGATGCGCTTGTGAAACAAGCACTCGAATTGGCGGGCGCAGAAACTGGATGCGCTGGCTTGCGCACCGCGAGGGGTATGTCATGCAATCATTTCCTGCGAGGAACAGAGACCATCCCTTTTGTTTATGATTGCGGACCCGGAATCGGCTGGCCTGGCTGGGCCCTCGCGCAAGGGACCTACTATCTCACAAACGACGCTTCCCGTGACCCGCTGATAATTCCGCAGGTTCGCGAAAAGTTCGGTGTAAGGTCTGGAATGTGCATCCCGATCCTGGACGGTCGAAAGAACGTCATTGCATTTTTTGAGGTATACAACAAAAGAGGTCGCGCGGGGTTCTCTCCGCAGGATTTGAAAGACAGTCTGGCCGCTGCCCAGATCGCCTCATTGGCTATT
This sequence comes from Bryobacteraceae bacterium, assembly GCA_049802535.1. Classification (GTDB taxonomy): domain Bacteria; phylum Acidobacteriota; class Terriglobia; order Bryobacterales; family Bryobacteraceae; genus Bog-105. The sequence continues at coordinate 5,879 of JBARMQ010000563.1, forward strand.
CAAAACAGCTTGACTTACGGAAATTTAAGCGCCCTGGCGGCGTTTAGCCAGTCTCTTGCCTTGTCAAGCGATCTGGAACAGGTCCTCGAGGTTGTCGGGCGGCATTTAGAGATCAATTTTCACTGCGGTTCAGTCATTCTGCTGCCGGCAGATAACGAGCTGATGCCGCGCTTTCGAACTCCAGGGTTTCCTACCGGTCCTAGAGAACAGGAGGCGGCGACCTGGTGCCGGGAACACGGGCAGGAGTCTGGTGCATCTACCGCCGTTCTGTCGGATGCAAATGCCCATTACCTCCCGCTTCGTGTGCGGTCGCAAGTCATCGGCGTGGTCGGAATGGAAGTCTCGTCGGGCGCTTGGATTCCCATGTCTCAGCGGGAGCTTTTAGCCGGATTGCTCGGACAATCCGCCCTTGCCATCGAGCGATGGCTTCTTGAGCAGAAGGTCCGCCGTATTCGTTTCCTCGATGAATCGGACCGGGTGCAAAATGCACTTCTTGCTGCGATTTCCCACGAGGTGCGTGCGCCGCTTGCGGCCATAACCGCCGCTGTGAGCGGCTTGTTAAGTTCTAGTGCTCCGCTCGAAAAAGCACTCGAGCAGCGGCTATTGCGAACTGCGGAGTCTGAAGTCAAACGTTTACATCGCCTGATGAACAACCTGCTAAGCGTTACCCGCCTTCAGGCAGGAGCGTCCCGGCTGAAGCTCGAACCATGTGACCTGTCGGACGTGGTCGGAGCCGCACTGGAAGAACTGGGAACGTCGATAGATGGAAGACAAATTTCGGTTGAAATTCCTCCAGCTCTACCGCTGATTTCCATGGACTTCGTTTTGATCACACAGGTACTCGTGAATTTGTTCAGCAACGCGCTGAAGTTTTCTCCTTCCAGTCAACTCATCCGCTTACAATGCCAAACGGTCAACGACAAACTGGAAGTTAAGGTGATCGATCGGGGCGTCGGAGTCCCTGAAGGGGATCTTGATCGAGTCTTCCAAAAGTTTCATAGACTCTCCCAATCGAACTCGGCCGACGGCCTCGGCCTTGGGCTTTCCATCTGCAAAGAGTTCGTGGAAGCGCATGGTGGAAGAATTACCTTAGAACATAATCCCGAAGGTGGAACCACCGCAACCTTCGTGTTACCCATGGATTCGGCAAGTCTCATCTAGTCTAGCCGGCGCAGTTATTACGTAACGTTCACAAAGAACGGGTCAAACATCCGTGAATTAATATTCCCTTCTCGTTGAGGACAGGAATTTGGCTTGGACCGGGAAGGAGGCTCAATACGCCGTCCTTCCCACGCGATAAGCCAGCAAACCCCGCCGTCTTGCGCTCCCATCCTCAGCGGGATGTTCCCCCCGCAACTCCCCCCTTTCTACGTTGCTGTGGTGGCGCCGAAGCGGCGCAAAGAATCTGTTGACTCCGGCAAGGGTGTCCACGCTTCGGCCACCGCCTTTTCTTTCGGATGCATCGCTCGGCCAGCTCACCGAGGCAACAACTTGTTTTTGACATCCCTGAGCTAAAACGGCTCAGCAAAAAAAATTGATTGCACGGCAAGCACTCAGGCCGCGCCCAAACCATGCATCGAAAGGCGGCAGCCGAGCCTTTCCACCCTCCGCCGGGGGGTGCTGTTGAAAGCAGTAAGCCAAGCAGAAAGCGCTTGGTTCTTGATAGCAGCGGTTGGCTTCGCGCACCGCTGAAAGGTACAACTCAGTTCATTTCGAAAGGACATTATCAACATGCTTAGCTTGAACCGTATCAGCCTCATTGGAAACACAGGAGACGACGCCAAAGCGGTCCCCAACGGTCCGACGACGATTTCACTCGCGACCAATGTTTCTTGGACAGATAAACAAACGCAGGAACGCCGCACCCGCACGGAATGGCACCAACTCGTCGTTTGGAACGGCCTTGGAAAATGGGCCGCCACTCTCCCGAAGGGAACGCCCCTGTACGTGGAGGGCGAACTCATTTACGAGAAGTACCCGCGCAAGGTAGAGGCCACGATCGGCAAGA
>JBARMQ010000564.1:0-9179 GCA_049802535.1 Bryobacteraceae bacterium
CAATAATTGACAAGAAATGCCATAGAGGAGTAGTGTGAGGGTAGCTTGAAAGGCGAAGCAGCCCATGCGGACTATGAACATTTCCCTCCCCGATCCAATGAAGCAGTATGTCGAGGAACAAGTGAACGCAGGCGGTTACAGCAGTGCCAGCGAATACGTCCGCGAACTTGTGCGAGCCGACCAGAAACGCCGGGACAAGGACAAGCTGGAGCAATTGCTGATTAGCTCGGTTAATTCCGGCGACCCGATCGAAATTACTCAGGAGATGGTTGACTCTGTACGTCGCAGGCTTCGTGCCCGCGCGAAAAATCCCAAACCGGCGAAGTCTTGAATGGGGCAGTTTACGGTGCGCCCTCTCGCATGGCGCGAAATCAACGCCCAGCTTGACTATCTGGAACAGCAAGCGGGCCTGGAAACCGCAGAGCGATTCCTAGACCAACTGATGACCAGTTTTCAAGCATTGGCCGACATGCCGAAGATGGGGTCACTTTGTGGCTTTCGCAAACCCTCCACACGCCGTATTCGCCGCTGGCCGGTGAAAGATTTCGAGAGTTGGCTCATTTTCTATCAGCCAAAACGTACGGGCGTGGAGATTACTCACGTCATCCATGGCGCACGCGACATCGAAGCTCTGCTGAACCGATAGCCGTCTTGCGCGACTATTCGTACCGCAGCGCCGTCATCGGCTCAACGCGCATAGCCCGGCGCGAGGGCGCATAAGCCGCAAGTAGTGCCACGAAGCAAAACAACACGGCCATACCAACAAACGAGACTCCGTCGAAGGTATCGAGTCGATAGAACACGCTTCGAAGAAGATAGGAGGCTCCCACGGCAAGAATCGCTCCGAAGATCAATCCAACGATCACAGGCCGTGTGCTTTCTCGCAGCATGAGGGCGAGTATGTCTCTGCGCTGCGCCCCAATCGCCATGCGAATGCCCACTTCGCGAGTGCGAAGAACGACGATGTAGCTCACCATGCCGTGAATGCCCATCAACGCCAGCAACAGGCCGATGAGCCCGACCGCCGATACGAAGGCGGCAGCGAGGCTAGACATCACGAAGGACGGATTACGGCGAAGCATTTCTTCCAAAGTAGAAAAGGACACCATCAAATTGGGATCGATGGACGCAACCGTTCGGCCAAGCGCATTGATTACTTGCGCCGGATTAGACTCGGTCCGGATCAGAATTGGCCGGTCTTGTAGCCGGTCGTTCGGTAGGGGAAGGTAGATTTGCTTGCTATCGCCGCCGTCAAGATCTAGGCCGCGCGTGTCCCGCGACACGCCAACCACCTGGTAGACGCGCCCGTCAGCGATGAGTTGACTTTGATACTTCTCATCGGCCGCACCGAGACGAACGCGCCGCCCCAGCGGGTTCTGACCAGGCCAGAGCTGTTTAGCCGCTGACTCACTTAAGATAACGGCGTTCTCGACGTAGCCGGGCTGCGAACGAAAGGAGCGCCCCAGAGACAAAGGAATGCCAAGCGTTTCAAAATAGTTGGACTGAACGTACCGGTAGTGAAGGACCGACTGCCTTCTTTCGGCTGACGTCTTCTCGTTGTTCAGTGGAACGGCGGCCGTGAAAAAGAGATCGTCGTCCGGCGTCCTTGCGCTGGTGATTTCGGTGACTCCAGGTACGGCAGCCAGGCGGCTGCGAAGTCGATCGATGACGTCCGACTTGCGGATGGCAGCATACTTTGACCACTCCGGAAATTGAACATCAACATCAACGACGTGCTTGCTGTCATAACCGGGATCCTCCTTTCGCAAGTGAACGGCGCTATGAATAAACATGCTGCCCGCGATCATTAGCACCAAGGAAACGGCCACTTGAATGGTAATCAGCAAATCGCGCATCCGCCGGCCACTGCCCGGCGAGGTTCCACCTTTTGCTTTGAACGCCGCGGCGAGAGCCGAACGAGAGCTTTCAAGCGCCGGCGTGAGTCCAAATAAAACGCCGGCGGCGAGAGAGATGGCAAGGACGTAAAGAAAGATCCCGGCGTCGGGCGTCACATGAAAGACCACTGTGCCTAAATCCGCCGGTAAGGCGTTAACATATTCATTCGCTAATAGACTGGTCAAGCCCCAACTCAACGGAAGCGCGAGAGCTCCAGCCAGCAGCCCGAGCAGAGCGCTTTCTGTTAACAATTGGCGGATGATCCGCAACCGGCTGGCGCCCAGCGACAGGCGCATGCCTAATTCACTTTGGCGCGATGCCGTGCGCGCCAATTGCAGGCTGGCAACATTAGCGCAAGCAACTGCCAAGACCATGCCGACTGCGCTCATAATCAGCAGAATGGCGAATCGCATCCCGCCATATTCCTTTAGCGGAAGCGGAAAGGGTGAGCCTCGCCAGACCAGCGAGGTAACTGGCTTGGCAAGTTCCGAATGGGGATCGTGCAGAGTGCGCAAGCGATTTGCAACCAATGTCACCTCCGCTTGCGCTTGCCTCTGGCTCACTCCGGGTGCCAGGCGTCCAAACAGGCGGCAACACTCGTTCTCACGTTCGCTGAGCCAACTATCATTTGCATGCAGCAGCGGTTCAAGGCTAAGCGGAAGCCAGAAATCCGGCACGAATACGTTGCCTCCGACAAAGTCGTGAGGCGTAATGCCCACGATAGTGAAGGCGGCGCCATTCAAACGGATGGTTCTACCTAACAAAGCAGGATCCGCTGCAAACCGGCTCCGCCAATAGTTCTCGCTAATCAGGACGGAGGGCGCCGCTGCCAGCTCCGCCGTGCCGATGGAGTCGAAACTGCGGCCCCGTAAGGGCTTGACGCCCAATACCGCGAAGTAGTTCTCCGAAACGATGAAAGTACCCGCGAATTCTACATTGCTCGCGCCCGGAGGGATCAAGCCTAGCCTGCCAAATAACGATCGATCAGTCGAATTGCGTTCGCTTACGATGTTACCGGCGTTTGAAAGGGCCAAATGCTGAACGCTTTGGGCAATCACGCCGCTGAAGGAGTGGAGACGTTCCCGATAACTTTGATAGTCGGGAACACTGAACATCGGATCAATGGCGCCTAAGTGACGGATCAGCGCAAGGTTAACCATCTGACCGGGATCGCGCGCGTCCAGCGGACGTTCGACCATCGCTTTGTAGGCGGTGAACGCCGCAGTATTCACTCCAATGCCGACCGCCAGCGCAAGAACGGCGACCAAGGTGAACCCGGCGCCGCGATACAACATTCTGGCGCCGTAACGCAAATCTTGAAGCACTGTATCTGGAAGAATCATCAACTCGACTCCACCTAAGTTTCAGCCCTGGGATTGGCAGTGACCTAAAGCTACCTTACGAAGCAGGCGGCGGCCATGTTCCCGTTCTTCAACCCTCGCGGTCGTAAACGCATTTTTTGGCTCCGAATCCCTCACCAATTCTGTGCCCGGCGCATTAAACAGGATTGGTAGACTGGCTTGATATGCAAATCGGCGAATGCGCGCAGCGGTTCGTGTGTCTTGTTCTGTCTGGCTTGCTTTCCGTGCCGGCATTTGGCACGGAACCCGTCAAAGCAACTCACGCCATGGTGGTCACGCTGGAGCCGCTGGCCGCCGACGTGGGCATTAAGGTCTTGAAAGAAGGCGGCAACGCCGTGGATGCGGCCGTCGCCGTCGGATTTGCACTGGCAGTTACACATCCCTACGCGGGCAACCTTGGCGGTGGCGGCTTCATGTTGGTGCGGATGGCCAATGGCCAGAGTACGTTCATCGACTTCCGCGAAGAAGCGCCACAGGCGGCCACACACGACATGTATCTCGACAAGGACGGAAATCCCACGCGCGACAGCATCGTAGGGTGGCATTCCTCTGGCGTGCCCGGTTCGGTGGCGGGGTTCGACTACGCGCATAAGAAATTTGGCAGCAAGCCTTGGGCGCAATTGCTGGCGCCTGCGGTCAAGTTGGCCCGCGACGGCTTTGTGGTTGACGATTATTTTGCGGCACAGTTGAAGTCGGCGCGTAATTTGGCTGCGGATCCCACATCCAAACGCATCTTCCAGCGCGACGGCGATTTTTATAAGTCAGGCGACGTCATCAAGCAGACCGATCTCGCAGATACTTTGCAGCGCATCGCGACGTCAGGAGCCAAGGATTTCTATGATGGTGAAACAGCGCGCAAGCTTGCCGCTGCCATGGAGACCAATCACGGTCTGATCACGCTGGCAGACCTCAAGGCATATAAAGCGATCGGCCGCAAGCCTTTAGAAGGCACATACGAAAATTTCCACATCATCACGGGTCCGCCGCCGAGCGCCGGTGGAGTGGGGCTGCTGCAGATGATGGGTATGCTGGCGGGTACCCACTACGACAGCGAGGGGCCCGATTCGGCCAAAGCCGTTCATTATGAAGCGGAGGCCATGCGCCGCTTCTATGCCGATCGCAGTGAGTACTTGGGCGATCCCGCTTTTTACAATGTCCCCGTATCGGCGCTGCTCGACCCGGCGTATATCGCCAAGCGGCGAAGCACCATCGATCCCAATCACGAAACCCCGAGCGATGCGGTAGAACCTGGCTTACCGCGTTCAGAAAGCGCGCATCTTTATGGGACTGAAAGCAACCAGACCACGCATTACGACATTGTGGATGTCCACGGCAACGCGGTCGCCGTTACTTATACGCTGAACGGCGGCTTCGGCAATGGCATCACCGTCCCGGGCTTGGGATTTCTGTTGAACAACGAGATGGATGATTTTGTCGCCAAGCCGGGCTCGCCGAATATGTTCGGACTGGTCGGCGGTGAAGCGAATGCCATCGCGCCGGGCAAGCGTCCGGTCTCATCCATGACCCCTACCATCATCACTCACGGCGGCAAAGTGTTTATGGTGGTTGGCGCCCCCGGTGGTTCGCGCATTACCACCGGCGTCATGGAAGTCATCCTCGACGTGATCGATTTCCACATGAATCCCCAAGATGCCGTCGATCTACCGCGCTTCCATGAGCAGTGGCGTCCCGACTTTTTGTACCTGCAGAGAGGATTTAATCCGGTCGCGGCAAAGGAGCTAGAAGAGATGGGTTATCAAATTCGGCCTATCGATGGCGTTGCTCGTGTGGTGGCCTTAGTCGACGATAACGGCACGCTCGAGGGGGGCGTCGAGCCGCATTATCACGGCAAGGTAGCGGGTTACTAATGGACTATGTTCTCTCCACTCACCTATTTGTCCGGCACCGTCTAAATACCGTTTGGCTGGAGCGGATTCGCACCGCCGGCTTCTCCGCTGCTGAGATTTTTTGTGCACGCCAGCATATCGACTACCGGGACAACGCGCAAATTACCGAATTAGGGCACTGGTTCCGTGATTCGGAATTGAAGCTGCACTCGCTCCATTCGCCGCTTTATAACGATGACGTGTGGGGACGTTCCGGGCCTCAGTCGGTTGTCAACATCAGTGAGCCCACCAAGGCCAAGCGCATGCATGCGGTCGATGAGATCAAGCGTGCCATCGAGATTGCCGACACCATTCCATTCCGTTATCTAATCCAGCACATTGGCGTCACTGGGGACGAATACGACGACGCCAAGATCGAAGCCGCTTTCTCGTCCCTTGAAGAATTGAAGGTATTCGCGGGGCAGCGTGGCGTCGAAGTGCTGCTCGAGAATACGCCCAACGCTCTGTCAAGCGCTGAGCGTCTCAATTCTTTCCTCGTCCAAACTCATTTGAAATTGAATTATTGTTTCGATATCGGTCACGCGCACATGGGCGCTGGCGTTGAAAACGAATTTGAGCTAATGAAGGAGCGTATTCGCTCAACTCATCTGCACGACAACGACGGTAAGAATGACGTTCATCTCTATCCTCTAAAGGGCACCATCAATTGGACGAAGGCAATGTCGCTGCTCGGCTCCCGCCAGAATCAATACTCTTTACTGCTTGAATTGAAGGAACCCGAAGGCCTCGATCATCCGATTGATGAAGCGAAGAAGAGCTTGGATCAAATCGTAAAGCTGATATGAGTATCGAACAAGAAACTGCCGCTCCGTCCGCGGTGATCGCCATTGCCGATGCAGCGAAACACGCCGGCGAAACGGTAACCATCCGCGGCTGGCTTTACAACCTGCGTAAGTCGGGAAAAATCGTGTTCCCCATCGTTCGCGACGGTACTGGACTCATGCAATGCGTGGCCGTGAAGAGCAATGTTTCTGAAGAAGTATTTGAAACTCTGAAGTCGTTGACGCAGGAAAGTTCGCTGTCCGTCACGGGAGCCATCCGCGCTGAACCTCGCGCCGCGGGCGGATTTGAATTGGATGTCAGCGGCGTACACGTCTATCAAAAAGTAGCCGAAGACCGCCCGTACCCCATAACACCCAAAGAACACGGCGTTGATTTTTTGATGGATCATCGGCATCTATGGCTGAGAAGCCGACGCCAGCATGCCGCCATTGGCATTCGTCATGAGGTCATCAAGGGTATTCGCGATTATTTCGACTCGCACGGCTTCACTCTGGTAGATACGCCGATCTTTACTCCTGCCGCGTGCGAAGGCACAACTACTTTGTTCGAGGTCGACTACTTCGGCGAGGAAAAGGTTTATTTGACGCAGTCGGGCCAGCTGTATAACGAAGCCAACGCTATGGCGTTCGGCAAGGTGTACTGTTTTGGACCGACGTTTCGCGCCGAAAAATCGAAAACGCGCCGCCACCTGACAGAGTTCTGGATGGTGGAACCGGAAATGGCTTACGCCGATCTGGAAGACGTGAAGCGCGTCGCCGAAGAGCTGATCGTCTTCACGACGCACCGCATTTTAGAAAATCGCCGCGAAGAGTTGAAGGCTTTGGAGCGGGATGTCTCGAAGCTGGAAGCGATCCAATCGCCGTTCCCACGCATGAGCTACGACCAGGCAGTCGAGGCGCTTCGCGCTAAAGGGAGCGAAATTCAGTGGGGCGGTGATTTCGGCAATACCGATGAGACACTGCTGACGCAGGATCTCGATCGGCCGGTGATCGTCGATCGTTATCCTTCCGAGATCAAAGCGTTTTACTTCCAGCCGGACGAACAAAGGCCTGAAGTCGCGCTGGGCGTGGACATTATCGCGCCCGAGGGGTATGGCGAGATCGTCGGTGGCGGCCAACGCATTCATGATTTGGCTTTGCTCGAAAAACGGCTGGCCGAACACCACCTGCCGCGGGAAGCCTTCGAATGGTATCTCGACCTTCGCCGGTTCGGCACCGTCCCGCACGCCGGTTTCGGCATGGGCGTGGAACGCTTTGTGGCCTGGATGTGCGGACTCGAACACGTCCGCGAGACCATCGCCTATCCCCGCATGCTGTACCGCACGCGTCCGTAAGCATCTCAAGAAAATATCAAGCGTTAGAAGACGGTCTACCCAGGCTTATCTGTTCTAGGGTAGAATGTCTTCTGACGACATGCCCAAAGAAAATCCTGGACGAGTCGAGCTGCTGCAAGGCACTCTCGACATGCTGATTCTGCGGACCCTCTTGTTTGGACCCGCGCACGGGCACCAAATCGCTAAGCACATCCAGCGGACAACGGACGATCTGCTGCAAATTGAACATGGTTCGCTCTACCCCGCGCTGCATCGTTTAGAACGCAAGGGCTGGCTGGCGGCCAAGTGGGAAGCCGCGTCAAAGGATCAAAAGCGAGAGTTCAAATATTACCGTCTGACTCCGGCGGGTAAGAAGCAGCTCGCCGCCGAGGAATCGAAGTGGAAGCAGATGGCGGATGCCATCGCCCGTGTGATGTGGCCTGCTCAGGAGAGCTGATATGCGCTTGTGGTGGCGAAGACGGCGCGACTCGGATATAGATCGCGAATTGCGATCTGATCTGGAACTCGAAGCAGCGGAGCAGCGCGAGCGCGGCCTTTCGCCCGAAGTCGCTCGGTACGCCGCGCAACGCGCCTTCGGCAACACCACCTTGATTAAAGAGGAGACGCGCGAAATGTGGGGATTTACATCCGTGGAGCGTCTTGGACAGGACATTCGCTACGCCGTTCGCCAGCTTAGGCTCAGCCCGATGTTCACCCTGGTGGCTGTCGTCTCGCTTGCGCTGGGAATCGGGGCCAACACAGCGATTTTTCAACTCCTCGACGCCGTTCGTCTGCGTAGTTTGCCCGTGCCCCATCCTCAACAGTTGGCTGAGATACGCGTGACAAACAGCAACGGCTTGGGCGTTAATACCGGCGACAATCCGCAGATGACAAATCCGTTGTGGGAAGAATTCCAAGCTCACCAACAGGCGTTTTCGGGAGTGTTCGCGTGGGGCACGGATTCATTTCGGCTAGGGACTGGCGCCGCCTCGCGGAATGTCAACGGCCTTTGGGTTAGTGGCAGTTTCTTTCCTGTCTTGGGCATTAACCCCGCCCGCGGACGGTTGCTGGAGAGCCAAGATGACCATCACGGCTGCGGATCATCGGTCGCCGTGATCAGCTATGGATTGTGGCAAAGCGCCTTTGGTGGCCTCGATTCAGCTATCGGCGCCAACATTACGCTGCAGGATCAGTCTTTCCAAGTGATCGGTGTGACGCCGCCCAACTTCTGGGGACTCGATGTGGGCCGTAACTTCGATGTGGCGTTGCCGATTTGCTCGCTTGAAACCATGCAATCATCCAACGCTTCGTTCAGCCGGCGTGACGTCTGGTGGCTCACCGTAATGGGCCGCCTGAAACCAGGCTGGTCCATTGAACGAGCATCGGCCAAGGTCGGCGCCATCAGCCCCGGTTTGTTCGAGGCGACGATACCACTAGGCTATCGCGCTGCAACTCTCGAGCAATATCGCAAATTCCGGCTCGCTGCTTATCCCGCCGGCAAGGGCGTCAGCCCGCTTAGACAAACGTTCGATACATCTCTCTTTTTGTTGCTCGGCATTACGGGCCTGGTGCTGCTGATCGCTTGCGCCAACCTGGCGAACTTAATGCTTGCACGTGCCAGCACCCGTCAGCGCGAGATCGCTGTGCGGCGGGCGCTCGGCGCATCGCGCCGCCGGTTGATACAACAATTGCTCTCGGAAAGTTTGCTGCTTGCCGTAGCCGGGTCGCTACTCGGCCTGTGTCTTGCGCGCGCACTCAGCAACGCCATTGTATGGTTCTTCAGCACCGACGCCAGCGCGTTGCGGCTGAACCTGACTATCGACTGGCGCGTCATCGGCTTCACCGCCGCCGCGGCCATTTTGACCTGCGTGATGTTCGGCCTTGTTCCCGCATTACGGTCGCTGCAAACCGATTCCAACG
>JBARMQ010000565.1:0-2953 GCA_049802535.1 Bryobacteraceae bacterium
AGACTCGCTAGGCATTACGGAAGAAGCAGCAAAAAACTGTTTGTTCCGGGCAACGCAGAAGATGCGCACCGCCCTAGGGGATTTTGTATGATTTGCCACCAGGTGCAAGCGAATCTTTCGCTCTATCTATACGGCGAGCTCGATTTTGCACTCGAGGAGACGGTCGAAGCCCATCTCGAAAGTTGTGCGTTTTGTCAAACGGCGCTGGCTCGGGAAAAGGCTTGTCACAGCGCGCTGATGGCCGCTCCTGTCGATGCTTCATTCGATCTTCTTTCGGATTGCCGGCAAGAACTGAAGAAAACCTTGTTGGCGGGGGGACCTTGGCGGGTTTCCTGGTTAGAACGTGGCCGGAATTGGTTGGAATCGTTTGGCATTGTTCCATCGCGCTGGTCGGCGGGGATGGCAGCAGCCTCGTTATTGCTGATTTTGGGTTTTGCCGCGGGCCGGTTTATTCACCTGAACCCCGCTGATGGCGATGCTGCTGAAATGGGCCTCTTTAATCCGGCTACCGCCCGCATTCGAGGGATCGAGACGGGAACCGGGGGCAGGGTTCGGATCATTGTCGACCAGGTTCACCAGAACGTCGTAGTCGGTCAGATGGACGACGCGGCGATTCGCCGGTTGTTACTCGCTGCGACTCGGGATCCGGATGATCCCGGCGTTCGCTACGATTCGGTGGAAGTTTTAAACGGCGAGAGCGGCGATGACGTGCGCGATGCCCTGTTGTTCGCAGTGCGGCACGACCCGAATGCGGGTGTGCGTCTGAAAGCGATTGAAGGTCTTCGCCGGTTTATCGGGAATCCGGCGGCTCGAGACGGCTTGGCTTACGTACTGGAGCATGATTCCGATCCTGGTGTCCGATCTCAAGCGATTGATGTATTGGCTCCGGCAACGGACAAACTTTCTTCCAGTCCGGAGCTTATCAACGCTCTTGAAAATGCGATGAGATCCGATCAGATGGACGACGATGTGCGGCTGCGTTGCTTTCAGGTTCTTAGCGAACTCAAAGCCGGGTCGAACATTTATTAAGGGCGAAGCGTAGTGCTGGCGGGCGCTGAGCCGATCACAAGGGTCAATAATTCTCGAAAGGCTTTTCTTATGCGTATCACTACGCTTTGTTGTGCACTATTCGGCGTGGCCGCTTTGATGGCCCAGTCGCCTGACCCCCAATACAACGGGAGCGGTCTCCCAAACCTTGGCGGTAATCAGTTTCAGGCCTACGCCAGCCCAAACAGCTTTTTAGGCGTCGGATTAATTGACGAAAATTCTGAGCATGCGAAAAGCCTGGGACTGGACGAAGCAAAGGGCGCGGAAGTGGTTAAGGTCGAAGCGGGTACACCGGCATCGAAGGCTGGAATAAAGCCCGGCGACGTCCTACTGACGTATAACGGAGAAAATATTCTGGGCGCCGTCCAGCTGGGCCGTCTAGTGCGAGAGACGCCGCCGGGCCGCAAGCTGAAGATCGAGTTATGGCGCGATGGTCATTCGCTTACCGTCGCTTTAACGACCGAGGCGCCGAAACGGATGGTTGGCCAGCAAATATTTATGACTCCCATGCCGGATCTCCCGATTTCCGATGTGCCCGACCTGCCGAGCACAATGCTGATGTGGAAAAGCGGCCTTCTCGGGATTTACTGTGAGTCTGTCGATTCCCAGCTGGCGGACTACTTCGGAGTAAAACAAGGAGTATTGGTTCGATCTGTTGTCAATGCCTCCCCGGCTCAACGCGCCGGACTGAAGGCTGGGGACGTATTGACCAAAGTCGGAGACCGGATTGTCGCGTCGCCGAGAGACGTGACAGCAGCGCTTCACTTGCAAGGGCAAGCCGGTAAGCCGGTCTTGATTGTCTTTGCGCGAGAACGCAAGGAAATGACATTGAAAGTGGTGCTCGAAAACGCGAGCCCTCTCTATCAACACCTTGCACCCTCGGCCGCCAAACCGTGATATTTCCGTTGGCTCCAAACGGAGCAAAAGCTTTATCCGACCGACCTCAAACGGTCTTCCTTGCTGACGATCTGCTTAATTCGGACGCCGAAGTTGCCCTCAACGACCACTACTTCTCCCCGAGCTATTACGCAATTGTTCACAACGATGTCGACCGGTTCGGAGACGGTCCGATTCAGCTCTACGATTGAGCCGGTGGTTAGCTTAATAACGTCTTTCAGCTGGAGTTGCGCGCGGCCAAACGATACACTCACTGGCAATTCGACATCGAGGAGCAACTCAAGATTGCGAGAGGTTGAACCAGAAGTTGTAGCGGGCGGCAGAGCTGCTGTGAGCGCGGCCTGTTTCGCAGGTAGCTCCGCAGGGTGGAGCGTCAGTGAACTGACCAATCGTGGCTCGACAATTATGGCGAGCTGCAGAGTCGATCCGTCTGAAGTCGTCACGCGGTAAGCCAGTATGTGTTCGATCGAAGATGGTGTGTCCGCCTTCACCAATGGTTGGGAGGATACGTCTTTCTTGAGGCGCGCCACGAAACTCGACGCCAAGCCGCCAGCGGTTTGAGAGAAAACCTCAACGAGAGTTTCAACGGCTGTTTCGTCACTTTCGCCTTCCAGGCCGGCGGCTATCAGCAGCTTGTGCCCGGTCGAAACTGCGCCAGCCGGATCAAGCGCGAAGAGGATTGAACCGGCGGCCTCGCCTGTGAAACCGCCGCTGAACCAGAGTGCCTCGGAGGGATAGGCGTCCGTCTTGTCTCGCTCGGCGGAGACGGGAACGCCCCCGAGCATTGCTGTCAACGAACCAGTGAGACAGCGCTTGATCTCGTGTTCGAGAAACTGCAACGCTTCCTGTGCGGGGCTTGGAATAGCTACTTCTGAAGTGGGCATCGGCTGTTCCCTCGGTTTTGAAAGCTAGGCTGCACCGCGCTGCTGCGGCCATCTTTTCTGCATGTAGGAGCGCAAACGTAAAATTGCCTGCGACTTGAGTTGTGAAATGCGGGACTCATGGAGGT
>JBARMQ010000566.1:0-2566 GCA_049802535.1 Bryobacteraceae bacterium
CAGATCGCTCGCGTGGACGGCAAGATTCACATCTTCCTGTTTAATTTCGGAGGTCTTCAGCCGCTGAAGGTTGCGAAGCAGATTCCTGAACAAAATGTTGCAGTCTCGTTTCCTGCGAACGCGGGCAGCCGGATCTTTCTGTTGCCGTATCTGGGAATGGCTCGTGAACTTTCTGCCGAACACAAGGGCGGGCGGATTCGCGCGGTCATTCCCAAAATCGACAAAGGCGCGACCTTGTGGGTCGAGTGACCAGAAAGCAGCACTCTTTCGCTAAACGGTCGGACTATTATTTGTGTCTGTTCTCATTCGCTAGTGATCAGCCTCGCCGATTCGCCGTTCAGCGGGTCGGTTGCTGACGAGAAGCCGACTTCAGAAGCGAAATTGTTCGCCATATCAGCGCTGAGTGATTATCGCAATCCTTTCAGTCGACGCTTCCGGTCTTGTCGATCCGGCCCAGGCGACGGTGTCGCGAAGGACCGACAACGTCTAAAGCGGCGCGAGCGCAAACCGACCGTAGGCGATGAAGGCCATGATGATGCCGAGGAGGGCGCTCATGATGATCGGCGTCTTCTCCGTGTACTTCATGTGAACCCAGATAAAGAGCAGGCTTTCGAGGCAGAGTACGATCGCGGCGCCGATGGTGAAGTCCGTATGAGAGTGACGAAGTCCGGGGAGGATAAGCGCGACGGTGCCGAGAAGTTCGAGGATGCCGAGGGCTGTCCAGACGGGGCGCGGGAGTGCGCCGAAGGACGGGACGTCGTTGCTGATTTTGTCGAAGAGGAAAACTTTCATCACGCCAGAGGAAGCGTAGAGAAGTGCGGCGAGGATTTGCAGAATCCACAATAGGATGTTCATGCAGAGTCTCCGTGCTCGGCGAGTGGATTTTTGATGCTGGGTGGACTACAGCAGAACGTCGTGCGGCGGCTCCCCTGCTTCTCGGCAACGCCTTCTGAATCACAGCTGACGATAAGTTGACTTAAAAGGATTTTTGAGACACCGGCCAAATGTTGACCTCGATTCGCCCCCGGAGGTCTCCAGAAAATTGCCCAGGTGATAAGGTCATCGGTGAAATCGACAAAACGATGCTCTGTGCTTGCAGGAACGAACAAGACATCTCCTTCGCGAAAGGCATGAGATTGATCCTGTATCAAAAGAGTTCCAGAACCCCTCATCACCACGTAGAGTTCATCCTGTAAATGTTTGGTCTGATAGTCGAGGCGACGAGGTGTGAAGATAATCACCTACATGGTGCCGTGCTCAAACACCGTCTGTCCCACACGCCTTCCGGCCACGTAGGTGTCGAAGGAAGCGGCAAGTGCGAAAGTGCATTCTTCAGATCAATCACCATGGCTCAGTTGTCCTCCCTGTCGCGTATTCGGAATTCGAACCGAAGGTCGGTTGGCACCGTGACAGAGTTTCATAAGTGACGATAAACGCTCCTCTGTTGACCAATGACGGCAAGCTTCTGAAAAGTCGGGTTTCCGGCAACTTCAATCCCTACCAGTACGAAGCTGTTCAACCGCCGTTATCGGGAATTATGCTTGGCCCGAGATCGACGTGCAGGTGTTTTGACATTCACGAACTTGTGCGCCATGACGAGAAGATCGCGGACGAGTTCGGGATTGAGTCGGTCAAGACGAACAAGGACGGCATCGTAATCTTGGTAGTGGGGCGGAGCGTAATACATGTTTGGCGACTCGACAATCATGGCAGCGCGGTCGCGCCGGTCCATTCGGATGAGGACAGAGCCGGGTTCAGCGCACTTGTGCGTAGGGACGCAGGCCATGAGATTGCCACGCACCTTGAGGGCTGGGCTTCCCCACGAGATACCCTTTTCAACGCCCGGTAGGGTTAGGCCGGTTTGTAGAACGGTCCCCAACGTGACACCCTGTCTGGGCATGGATGCGACTCCAGAATCGTGGACACGGCGATAGGAAATGGTAACAGCTAATTCATGGCCGCAACTTCAGCAAGACAAGACAATTTCGCAATAAGCCGGATCATTCTTTCCGATCACTGGAATCTTCAGCAGTGATCGGTTCCATAGTCGGCAGAAGCTGATAAAGCAGAACCGTCGAATAAATCGCGGACCTTCCGTCTTCAAAAACGATCAACACGCCCGCTGGTACTCTCTCGACCTCTACAATGTCAGGCGTCATTATTCCTCCGAATCCTTATTGGTTTCTTCGACGATATCCAAATAGTATCGATGCCCGACTTTAACGCTGATCGCGCCTAATATCGTGCGTAGCGATCTAGCTGTCCGTCCTTGCTTGCCGATGATCTTGCCAACGTCTGTTGGATGCACTTTTAGCCGCAAGTTCGTACCACGCTCGCCGGATGACGCGACGACCACAACCTCTCCCGGCTTATCGACCAATATGCGGGCGATGTTGGCAAGTAGTTCCTCGACTGTAGGCTCCGAAATGATGTCCACCATAACACGCTCCTGCAATCGACTGAGTGTGCGCCTTGGGGGACTCGACCGCTTGTGACGATTGTCACAGATGGGTACTGGGAGATGCAAAGTGCTGTTGAACAGGAGAGGGAACGAGATCTACTACTG
>JBARMQ010000567.1:0-1972 GCA_049802535.1 Bryobacteraceae bacterium
CGTTGAGACTACGACGGCCTTTAGACGGTGGTGAGAAGCTCAAGTCCCGCGACAACTGGGAAAAAGAAGCCTTCAACTCAACCGGAAACCTCTGAGCCCGGTGAGCTGCAGTAAGATGAGCCACGTGAACTTCGGATTGTTGATCAGGTACCGGCGCCACAACCGCCTCGGCTCCTTGATGAGCCGGTACAGCCACTGCAATCCGGCCCTTTTCATCCAGTCTGGTGCCTCGCTGAGATTGCCGCTCAGCAGATCGAATGCGGCGCCCACTCCAACCATCAATTTGACTGGCATGCGCTGGGAATACGTGGCCATAAACCGCTCCTGCTTCGGCGTACTCAGGCCGCACCACAACACGTCCGCCTGCGAAAGTTCCAGCTGTGCGCGAAGATCACTCTCTTCCTCGGCATTGAGCGGGCGAAAAGGCGGAGTGTAAGTCCCGACAATCTGGAGTCCGGGGAACCGCCGCGTCAACTCTGCTCGCAGTTCCTCAGCCACGCCGGGCTTGCCTCCGTATAGAAAGTGCCGGTACCCCTTGGTGATAGAACGCTCACATAGGCCAAGCATATAGTCGGGACCGTACACCCGGCTCATATCCTTGAACCCATGAATGCGCCCAAGCCAAACCGTGGGCACACCATCCGGCGTCGTCAGAAACGACCGATTTAGAATGTCGCGAAAAACGCTGTCCGATTGCGCTTCCATGATCCCGTGCACACCGGTCACGCAAATATAGCCCTGCTTCCCCTGGTCCAGCAGTGATTCGGTCTGGCGAAGTGCTGTCTCCATATTCAGAGCGCTGACGCCGATACCGAGAATATTCACCCGTTCCTGCGGGGAAGTCGGTGGGACGATACCCTCACTCAAATATTCATTCGTTGCTGAACGCAAAAGAGAGCCTCCACGCGGCTTGGTAATTTCGGGTGGTAACTAAAGTATACTTCGGGCGCCCCTCGGTGGCGCATTTGTGTCTCTGAACATCTGTTTGCGGTAACACCGCAGAGGTTACCACGCATTTACGGCCAGAACGGCAGCGTATGAATCTACAGGGCTTACCACAATCCGCAGTTCGGGCCGACGTATCCCGGCAACTGCGCTGATTTCTGGAGTCGAAATGTGAGACAATCTCCAACGCGAAATCCGGACGACCGGAGATTTCAATATTTACCCGATAGACGTGAAGGTTTTCACAGCAACCAGTCTTCGGCGATAAAGCGGCGGATTGCATCGAGGTCCGCTGTGAAATCAACGGCAGTAGCTTTCCAATCGCTGACCCCCGCGCCGAAGATGAGGCGCTCGTACTTCACGTCACACTCGTCCGCGAGTACTCCGAAATAATCTGGTGAATAGACGGCGCTCGCAAGTTCGAGAACCCGGGTGTTACCAGAACTCCAGATCAAATTCGACAAGGCGGCGCCATGCGGGGACACGATGTGGGACGCCTCGGCGAAAAGTTCGATTTGGGCATTGAGAGACCGGGGAACATCCGGAACGAATTCAAATCCGAACCCATCGAGCATTGCAACCAGGGCGTCCTCATTCTCAATCCGGCGACGCCCGCTTCGCGAGACGTAAAGTCGGCGGCAGGCCTGCCGCTGGACACCGAGGGCCGAGCGAAATGCATTAAGCCGGGGGTGGACGCGGTAAAAGCCCGGCAATGGCATGGTGTAAATCGTGTCAGCTGTGACGCCGCCTGTCTGGCGGAGATTGATTACGCGGCTCGGCAACACCCCAAGCGCCTCAAGCGTTTCAACCTCGTACGAGCGCAGTTTGCCCGGATACAAAAACACTAGATCAGCGGCTGATGCACCAAGATCGCGTTGGGCCGTAGCGATCTTTGGCGCGATGTCTACCAACCAGTGGTAATAGGTCGACCAGTCGTGTGACCATAGCGGGAGTACAGCGGGAAAATGGAGGCGTCGCCTGGGCGAAATCCAATACGACGGGCGCAGCGCACTGTACGGTCCATAAT
>JBARMQ010000568.1:0-2870 GCA_049802535.1 Bryobacteraceae bacterium
ATCCTGCAGCATCCTCGCCGCGTTCACCACGCCGACATTGACCCCCAGCGACAGCAGCTTGTTGGCGATCTCCTGGTCAGCGATCTCGGCGATACAAAGTGGTTGACAATAGCTCACGTCGTAAATCCCCCGGGCAATTTGCAATGCCGCCACCTGGCCCATCGAACTGTAGTATAGGCAATTGGTAAGCTCGGGATGCCAGTGCTCGTCGATACCGAATCGCGTCCGCTTCCCATCGGCGGTCGAGGTAATGACACCGGAAAGCGTTGCATCTTCCCAGCCCAGCACATAATTAATTGCCGCATCGACATTTGCCATATACCCTGCCTCTTGATTGGCGCACACGCTAAAGCCTTGGGTTACCTACCGCCCGGCTCCGCCATGCATCAGGTGATAAGCCATCGTGATCATCGCCCCCGAAGCACTACCACCCAGCAGCGAAAAGACCGCGCTCTTCAACTTCTGCTTACCCGCATCTTCGCTCTCTGACTTCTCGATCATCCCTACGCGTATATCCAACTTATCCAGGCGTAAATCCTGTCGGGCGATATCGCCCTCGAGCGACGGCAGGCGCCCGTGCAGCGCGCCATTGTGAAGCCCTAACTCGACGCGGATCATGCTCAGCTCTTCGGTATTCTTGCGGCCCTGATCGGTCAGCTTCAAAAGTTCGTTCAGGATGAGCTGTTGCCTCGATACCCCCGGCTCGGGGATCATGAAATCGCCCGCCTCAAAGTTTTGCGTCATTAGAATCGCACCGTTCCGGAGAATTTCACCGGACCACTCACGGTGATCGTGTAGATGCCGGAGAGCACCGGAAACACATTGAGAGGCAGCGCGCTGCTGGTAAAGCTGCCGGCCACCGCGGTAAACGTGGTCGTGCCCAGCGCCACGCCAGTTACCAATCCGCTGGTCGCGTTAACCGTCGCATGCGCCGGCGATGTGCTGACGTAATTGTGTGCTAAGTTGCCGTGCAGGTCGGTCGTGGTGCAGTCGTCGCTCGATCCGTCAGAGTAAGTACAGGTGGCCTTGAGCTGGTTTGTTGTCCCTACAAACAGCGCCGTAATTCCGCCCGTCAGGGAGAGCGATACCCCGGTCAGCGTCACTGCAGGATTGCTGACGGTGATCGGGTAGGCGCTGCTGGTCACGCTGCCAACGTTCGCCGTAATCGACGGTGTTCCCGCCGCGACCGCCGTGACCAGCCCGGGATTCGACGTCCCCACGTTGTTGACCGTCGCCCTGGTGGGGTCGGAGCTAACCCACGCCGAGACGGCATCTCCGTGAATGTCGGCGACCGTGCAGTCCTGGTCCGGTCCGCTGGTGTAATGACACTTGGCGGCCATCTGCAAGGTGTTCCCGACGATCATCGAGCTCGAACTTGCCGTGAGGTATGCGCTCACCAGGCTTGGCGGAGGCATCGTGACGCTCAGCGGCAAGTTCGCGCTGGTCACCGGCGTCGTCGTCAGTTCGATGTACTGCGACACCTGCTGCGTGCCCGCCGATGGCGTCAGCGTCGTGGGCAAGCTGGTGTAGTTGCCAAACGTATTCGCGACGTACCGGTAGGCATAGGTGCCGCTGCCGAAGACCGGTGGGGCGCCGCTGCAGGCACTGTTGCAGTTGCTGAATCCCTGGGCGGGGTTCGCCGTCGTCTGGTTCGTGGTTGAGCCCACCCAGTACCCCTGATCGGGTGGAAGGGCAGGGCAACTCGCCATCGAGATAATCAGATCGCCGCCGGGCCACGATGTTCCCGTGGTCGTGTAGCTGTTCGAGCAAAGCGCAGAGGCGTTCTGCGTCGTCGGTGTTCCCATCACCAGCAGGCAGGTCCATAGGTTGCCTGCCACCCAGGTGGTCGCTGGAAGGATGATGTGACAATTGCCCGGCGTGTAATTGCCCGCCGACGTACCCGTCACCCCATAGATTTCGTTGATGAACCCGGTATTTGTGAATCCCGAGACGTTCTGGAGATTCGTCCCCAATTGCGCCGGAGCGGGAATCACCGCGGCGCTCAGATTGGTCGATCCCGCGGCGACCCCTGTAGCGAGGGCGCCCGGCGATGTGATGCTGGCCACGCTGGGTACGGAGCTATTCGCTGATGTGACGGCATTGCCATGGCTATCCGTGGTATTGCACGGGGTGCTGGATCCATCGCTGTAGTGACACGTCGCGATGAGCTGGTTCGTCGCCCCAACCATGATCGAGGAGACGGCGCCGGAGGTGGCAAGCGAAACCGAGCTCAGCGTTGCCGGGTTGGCGCTTACCGTCAGTGTAGCGGCCGGCGAAGTGATGAATCCCCCGGTCACCGTGGCGCTGATGTTGGCCGTGCCGATCGCCGCGCCTGTGGCCAGACCGGAACTCGACACGGTTACATTTCCGTCGCTGCTCACCCAGCTCGTGACCGAGTTGCCGTTCGCATCGGTCGTATTGCAGCCCGAGGTTGAGCCATCTGAGTAGTGACAGGTCACGATCATCTGCACCGTGCTGCCCAGGGTCAGATTGCTCTGGCTCGCGGTGGGCGCGATCGAAACGCTCGATAGGGTCACGCCTCCGCCGGTCGTATAGTTCGCTGTCTGCACCGGAGAAGGCACGAACCCGAAGCCAGAAGGATAGCTGGTTGGCTGATTCGGCTGACCCCACATCCCTACCGCTTTGATTGTGGCCGGCAGCGTCACCGCGAAAGGCAGCGTATAGAGCTTTGTCGAGTTCCCTGGAACGCAGGGGGTTGACACGAGGCCCGAAGGCAATCCCACATTGCATAACCAGGTGGGGAAGAGCGAATTCGTCACCGGCGTGGATACTGGCGTTTGATATCCATACGCCTTGGCCGAGCTATTCGTAGGCGTGAAGTTGGCAATCACCGTAGCCATGCAGTTGAC
>JBARMQ010000569.1:0-2789 GCA_049802535.1 Bryobacteraceae bacterium
GGATATGACACCCGTTTCTTATCCGAACGCTTCGCACGGATTGTTGCCGAGATTGCGGCGGCGGCAGGGATCCCGGTGCGGCTGGCCGATCGCATCACGCCTACTCCAGCTCTTTCGTACGCGGTGAAACATACGGGAGCGGCGGGCGGGGTGATGATCACTTCGAGCCACAATCCTTACAACTGGAATGGAGTGAAGTACAAGGCAAGCTATGGAGGCTCGGGAAGCCCGGCCATTATGGCGACGATCGAGAGCTACCTTGGCCAGGAAGCGCCTGTGGCCGGCACCAGCGCCGCTATTACGGAGACCGATTTTCTTAGCGACTATGTCGGGGCTATCTCTGTCTTCGCGGATCTCAAGCGGATCGCCGCAGCCGGGCAGAAATACGCCATCGACTGCATGTACGGCGCAGGGCGAGGTGTGCTGGCGGGGATCTTCGCAGGCATAGGCATTGACCATGTGGAGATTCGCGCGGAGTGGAACCCGCTGTTTCCGGGTATCCAGCCGGAGCCGATCCCGCCGCACATCCGCGCACTTGAGGTTGCGGTGCTGGAGCACCACTGCCAGGCCGGCTTTGCGACGGACGGGGATGCGGATCGCATTGGCGCGGTCGATGAGGAGGGCCGCTTTGTCGATGCCAACAAGATTTATTGCATCTTGCTGGAGTGGCTGCTCAAACGGAAGCAGTGGCCGGGAGACGTGGCCCGGGCATTCAACACGACCAAGATGCTGGATCGGATTGCGGCCCGGTACGGGCGAAGGATTCATGAGCATGGCATCGGCTTCAAGCATGTATGCGAACTGATGCTGACAAAAGAGATTCTTATCGGCGGCGAGGAGTCAGGCAGCATCGGCATTGGCCGGCATCTGCCGGAGCGCGACGGACTTTTGAATGCGCTTCTCCTGGCGAATGTCATGGCGGAGGAAGGCCGCACTCTCGGCTCGCTGGTGAGCGGGTTGCAGGAAGAATACGGCGAGCATCACTATGGGCGAGTCGACCTGCACATCCCGGAAGAGCTGAAGCAGGCGGCCATACGGCGCGCAACCGCCGGGGTAATGGAATTTGCCGGTATGCGGGTTTTGCGTCAGGAGACGCTCGACGGAATGAAGTTTTATCTGGAGAATCCGGCGGGGAGAACCGGTAGTGGAGCCAAGGCGCCGGCCGCAGAGACCTGGGTGCTGTTGCGTGCTTCGGGCACGGAGCCGTTGTTGCGGATATACGCGGAGAGCGGTTCTGAGGAATCGGTGCATGCGCTGCTTGATGCAGGACGAAAGTTTGCGATGGGAGATTCAGCATGAAGGTAAGAACGAAAGGCCTGCTGTTTGACATGGACGGAGTGCTGATCAGCAGCCTGGGATCGGTGGAGCGAAGCTGGCAGATCTGGGCGGAGCGCCATGGCCTGGACGTGCGGGAGACGATCAAGACCGCGCACGGAATGCGAGCTATTGAAACAGTGCGCACGCTGAAGCCGGATGCCGACCACGCAGCTGAACTTCGGGTGATTGAGGATCTCGAAGTGGGGGACAACGAAGGGCTCGAGGTGCTGGAAGGGGTGACGTCGATTCTGCAATTGGTACCGCAGAAGTTCTGGACGATTGTTACCTCTGCCACGGAGCGGTTAGCGCGCAGCCGGCTGGCATTTGCCGGGATTCCGGTACCTGAGCATATAGTCACCGCGGATATGGTGACGAGTGGGAAGCCTCATCCTGAGCCCTATCTCAAAGGCGCGAAGATCCTTGGGATCGCGCCAGCGGATTGTATCGTGATCGAGGACTCGACCTCTGGCGCGAAGGCCGGCCACGCCGCGGGATGTAAGGTTCTGGCGACGACGTTTTCTCATAGTGTTGAGCAACTCGCGGCGGCGGATTGGATTGTTGAGTCGCTGGCGCGGGTGCGGATTACGATTCTGCCTGAGGATGCGGGGCTGGAGCTCGAGTTCACACCTGTGAAGAGATAGTTTTGGAAAGAAAGCAAAAGCGTACCTTAGGAGCTTCTAAAGCACTCATGTGCCCTATCTTGGAGGGTCCGCTAAATTTTTCTGAGGGACGTGTTCTGTCAGAGTTCTGAAGAGTTGACTTAGAAGGTTGTGGATCGGACGAGGGCGGCTGCCTGGGGTAGGGTCAGGTCATGGGGAATCAGCTTAAAGCCGAAATGGGATGAGTCTTCGTCTCGGGAGACGCTCTTCATGAGCAGGATGCTGCCGTCCACATGCACGCGGATTTTGGTTGTTTTCCATTCACCGGGCGATACTTCCTGGCGCAGGATCGAGAAGTGGCTTTGATCACTCACCTTGCCGAGCAGGCCAAAGCCGAATTCAACGACGTGATCCAGATGTGCATTGATTCCGCAGAGGCGCTTCTCCGTTGCATGAATCAGAAGCACCCCGGACATGGCGTGCACTATCCGGTCCTGAAAGCTCGCTTCCTGAAACTGCGGATTCGGCGTGAAGGTAATACGAGTGCAATCGCCCTCGGAGCCGGCGGCCTGAAGCAAAAAGAGTTTGGGGAGCTCTCTCAACAAATCCGCCAGCCGCGCTTCGTCCTCTTTGCGGCCCTGCGCTTCACGGCGAAAATCTGCCGGGTGGTTCACCAGATAGGTGATGCGTTTGTCTTCGGCCGCCTGCTCCGCTGCGGATAAAGGCTTGCCGTCGACAGCTACCAGGCGGTGCATACGGCCCTCCGGCGTCTCGACTACCAACTCGTCCCAAAGGTGACCTTTGGTCCGGGCTGATCTTTCTTCCCTGCGATAGAGAAAATGTTGGCGCGTTTGCTTCGCGGCGGTTTCAGCC
>JBARMQ010000570.1:0-8522 GCA_049802535.1 Bryobacteraceae bacterium
GAAAAGCAAAGATATGCTTACAAAGATATTGCCGGGGACGCCGTATCCGCAGGGCGCCACATGGGATGGCACCGGGGTTAATTTCGCCATCTATTCGGAAAACGCGGTCAAGGTGGAGCTTTGTCTCTTCAACGAAATTCACACCGCCGCGCAAGACATTGTGGTGATGAATGAGAACACCGGGTTTGTGTGGCACTGCTACATCCCTGGCCTTAGCATCGGTCAGTTATACGGTTATCGGATTCATGGGCCCTATGAGCCGGAAAAGGGGCTGCGTTTCAATCCCGCCAAGCTCTTGGTCGATCCGTATGCACGTGCCATCGCCGGCGAGGTTAATTGGGACTATCCGATCTTTGCTTACAAATTAGGGGATGAGCAGCAGGACCTATCCTTAGATTCCAATGACGACGCCGCCGGCATGCCCAAATGCGTGGTGGTTGCCTCGCATTTCGATTGGCAAAACGATCACAGTCCGGAGATTCCGCTGCACGACTCCGTGATCTACGAAGTGCACGTGAAGGGATTTACCGCGGCCCATCCGCAAGTGCCGGAGAATCTTCGTGGCACCTATGGCGGTCTGGTCACTCCGGCCGCTATGGAACATTTCAAGACGCTGGGCATCACGGCGGTTGAATTGATGCCAGTGCACGATTTTTTAGACGACAAGCATCTTCTCGACAAGGGTCTGCGTAACTACTGGGGTTACAACACAACGAACTTCTTCTCTCCCGAGTCGCGCTACTCCAGCTCCGGCGATCGAGGACAACAAGTCGGAGAATTCAAGACGATGGTGCGAGAGTTCCATCGCAACAACATCGAGGTCATTCTGGATGTGGTCTACAACCACACCTCCGAAGGCAACCAGATGGGCCCGACCTTGAGCTTCCGCGGTATCGACAATCCCACTTATTACCGGGTTGTAAATGACAACCAGCGCTACTACATGGATTACACCGGCACTGGGAACACTTTGAACATGAGGCACCCGCAAGTTCTGAAGATGGTGATGGACAGTTTACGGTACTGGGTGAACGAGATGCACGTGGACGGCTTCCGTTTCGATCTCGCCTCTACCCTTGCCCGTGAACTGCACGATGTCGATCGCCTTTCCGCGTTCTTCGACGTTATTAATCAGGATCCTGTGCTCTCTAAAGTGAAGCTCATCGCTGAGCCTTGGGACGTAGGAGAAGGTGGTTACCAGGTCGGGCGATTTCCATCTTTATGGGCGGAATGGAACGGCAAATATCGCGACGTCGTCCGGCGCTACTGGAAGGGCGACGATGGCCAGCTCGCCGAACTGGGTTATCGGCTTACCGGCAGCAGCGACTTATACCAACGCGACGGGCGGAAACCCTCCGCCAGCATCAACTTTATTACCGCGCATGACGGATTCACTCTGCAGGACCTGGTTTCGTACGACGAAAAGCACAACGAAGCGAATGGCGAAGACAATAACGACGGGACCAACGATAATCATTCCTGTAACTACGGCGTTGAAGGTCCCACCGACGATCCGAACATTAACGCGGTACGAGAGCGCCAGAAACGCAATCTTCTGTTCACGCTGCTGTTCTCGCAAGGCGTACCGATGATCTGTGCCGGCGATGCAATTAGCCGTACGCAAGGCGGAAACAACAACGCCTACTGCCAGGACAACGAGATTAGCTGGCTTAATTGGGATCTTGATGAAACCAAGGAGCAGTTGCTGGAATTTACGAGAAAGTTGATCTCATTCCGCAAAGGCCATTCCAATCTCCACCGGCGCAAATTTTTCCAGGATCGAACGATCAGCCCCGACACCGTCGGCAAGCAGCAAGTCAACGGCGTGGAAGTGCGCGACATCGTTTGGTTCCGGCCCGATGGGCAAGAGATGACTGTTGAAGAATGGAAGGCTGGTTGGGTCCGCTGCCTTGGTCTGTATCTCAGTGGGCGAACGATCGCGGACGTGGACCGCTACGGCGAAACTCTTATCGACAAGAGCTTCCTCATCTGTCTGAACCCACACCACGAGAACATCCAGTTTTATATGCCGCCTTGCTCGCCAACGGCGCATTGGCAAGTGGAGATCGCCACGCAGTATCCAGCGGGCGCTCCCGAGATAATCCTAAAAGCCGGCGAGTACTACGACATGCCAGACCATTCTTCGGCCCTCTTTTGGGAGGTCGAGAGTGGGAAATTGCCTGCGATTGAAGAACGGGACGCGGAAGGTCCCAAGGTTGGCCAGACTATCGACATGCAGCACGATGTGCCTGCGTCGCCACCTGGGCAAAGTGAAAAGAGAGATGCAAACCCGCCGGCGCGCGATGCTGAGCTGAAGCAACCACCCACCAAGCGCAAGGCTAAAAAGAAGAGCTAAGGCGCTGCAGCGTTCCTAGATAAATCTTTCAGTCGGGGAACGTTGCGCCAAAAATTTCGCGCCATTTCTGCTTGGCCGACCACTCACGGCTGGGGTTTGCTGTTTCGTGATCGATCGCCTCTATCGCGATTTGCTGGCAACGACTCGCCTTGTGTTGGAAAGCGCCCTTCCCATATATCCTTTGTAGGCTGCCGGGCGCCTCCCAGTATTCTTGCTCGGAGTTCTGCGCGGCCATCCATTCAAAGAAATCGCGGCACATGAAGTCGTAATAGCGGTATGACTTGTTGCGGTTTTGGTAATTTCCAAAGAATTCATAGGCCAGGGTGTCGATCAGCAGACCGCTGATGGGAACCTCCCAAATCTTCCTCCACCCGCGCATCATGCGGCACAGCGGGACAAGGTTGAAATTGCACGCGTCATTTCTCGCCTGTATCGCCGCGCTTTCCGGCGCCGGATTCGCAGTCCTCCAGCTGCCGCCATCGAGAGAGCTGAGAAAGGTATAAGACGTATCTTTGTTCAGGAAGGCCGGAATGATTTCAAACGTAAGACCATCGGTAAAGGGCACGCGAATTCCTTGTCCGTCCGGCCTGATGCTCGTCTTGGAATAGGTCTTCGTTATGGAAGCTCGAAACTCCTGCAGCAGCGCCGCCTGTCCATTCTCGGTGTATGCGTCATATTCCTTCCAGACGCTGTACGGAAGCTGGAAAAGAATATCGACATCGCTGAGTCCGGCTGCCGCCGTGTTCCTTCCATACGATCCAACGTAAAGACTATGGTCGATCTCGGAGGAGGTATCCCAAAAGTCCTTGTTTAGGCACTCGGTGATGGTTTTGAAGCGGGTGGCGATCACCCCCGTATTCATGATCTGAATTCTTCTGCAGAATGTGCTGAACCAGTCAGCCAATCCCATTTCGGCCTCTCCATTTGCATCCAGTGTATGCCTCCGCACCAGCTTTCTTAGTACAGTGCGATATCGTGAACGGTTTATGACGCTTAACTCCACAATGTTGAAGAGCAGCCTGGTCGGCGCCCTCGGCGGCTTGCTGTTCGGCTTTGATACGGCGGTGATCGCGGGCACAACGGGTGCTATCAGCTCGCTGTATCAGCTGACTTCGTTCTGGCTGGGGTTTACGGTCTCTATCGCGCTTTTCGGAACCGTGATCGCCGCCATGACCTCGGGCATACCGGGTGAGCGGTACGGTTCGCGAGCAACTCTTCGCGTGCTGGCAGTGCTTTACGTCATTTCGGCGCTAGGGTGCGCACTTGCCTGGAACTGGCCTGCGCTGCTGGTGTTTCGTTTCATCGGCGGTCTGGGCATCGGTGGTTCATCGGTCCTTGGTCCGGTCTATATTGCGGAACTGGCGCCCGCACAGTGGCGAGGCCGCCTGGTCGGGCTGTTTCAAATCAACGTCGTCTTAGGCATCTTGCTCGCGTATTTTTCGAATTTCGCAATTGCCACTTTGCACCTGGGTGCCACTGAATGGCGTTGGGATCTGGGCGTGGCGGCGTTTCCGGCGATTCTGTTCTTCATCTTCTTATTCGGCATTCCACAGAGTCCGCGATGGCTAGCGGCGCGCGGCCGAACAGATGAAGCACTGCATGTGTTGGAGCGAACCGGGTCGATCAATCCCCGCGCCGAACTCCAGGAGATCGTAGACTCAATCCATTTGGAGCGGAAGTCGCAATTTGAGCCTTTATTCCAAAAGAAGTACAGTCTGCCCATCTTTCTCGCCATCTTCACCGGCGCCTTCAACCAACTTTCCGGTATCAATGCCATTCTTTACTACTTGAACTCCATCTTTGCGCAGGCCGGCTTCAGCAGCATGTCTGCCAATGTGCAAGCCGTCATCATCGGCGCGACCAATCTCTTCTTCACCCTCATTGCGATGACGGTGATTGACCGTCTGGGGCGCCGCACGCTGCTGCTGGTGGGCTCAGTCGGTTGCGCGGCCAGTCTCTTCGGCGTAGCGGCCATTTTCTGGTCGCATCAACATGCCTCCATGCTGCTTTGGTGCCTGGTTGGATTCATCGGCTTTTTCTCCTTCTCTCAAGGAGCGGTGATTTGGGTGTATCTCAGCGAGATCTTTCCTACCCGCGTTCGAGCCAAGGGACAGAGCTTGGGTTGTTCATCGCATTGGATCATGAACGCCATCGTGTCGTTGCTGTTCCCGCTGTTCGCCAAATCCTCCGGCGCGTTTCCATTTGCGTTCTTCGGCCTGATGATGGTGGTCCAACTGGTCGTCGTCTACTGGGTTTATCCCGAGACCAAAGGCGTAACGCTCGAGCAGATGCAAGCGCGGTTGAAGATCGCCTAGTTTTCTCACCGCGGACTGTATTCTAAGAGTTCGATGAGCGGACCTTTACGACTGGCAGTGGCCGGCCTCGGCCGGATGGGCGCAATCCACGCATTGCATGTACATGAACTGGCACGGGACACAGCGGCATGTGAACTCGTGGCCATCGCCGAAGCGGACCCCACCCGTGCGCATCGGTTCTTACAGGAAACCGGGTTAAATGTGCCGGTGTTTTCGTCGGTGGAGGAACTCGCAAAGTCGGGAGTCTGTCAGGCCACCGTAATCGTCACGCCGACTGAAAGTCATCGGGCGCACGCGACCGCCCTCATTGCCGCGGGACATCGCGTTCTCCTGGAAAAACCGTTGACTGGCACGCTCGACTCCGATCGCGAATTTGCCGCCGAACTCGATCGTGATCACCCCAATGCCTTGATGCTGGCTTTTCAGCGCCGTTTCGACGGTCCTCTTTGCTATGCCAAGCAATTGATGGAGAGCGGCGCCATCGGCCGCGTTTTTAAAATTTTTTCCGCAATGGAGGATTCGAATCCCGCGCCAAACGGATATAAGAGCGGAGGCCTTCTGCCGGACATGTCCGTTCACAACGTGGACGAAATTCTTTGGCTGGCGAACCGCGCTCCTACCAAGGCACTCGCCATTGGTTCACGCGTGTATAGCCACGCCTTGACCACCTGCGAAGAGGATTTCGACGATGCGTCGCTATATTTGTGGTTCGGCGAAGATTTGCTTGGCCAGATACAGGTAAGCCGGAATCACGTCTCGGGTTATCGAGTCGAGACCATCATTTTCGGAGATCGGGGGCACATCCACGCGGGGCATTTCGATCAGAAGTTGTTCGAGATTACGGTGGAGGCATACGGCCGCCGCGGGCAAAGTGAACCGATCGCGAAGAAGACCTTTTCCATGCGCGATTACCAGCGGCCGCTGCCAGAATTCGCAGATCGTTTTGGAGCCGCCTACAAAGCCGAGCTAGCCGCCTTCATTGAGTGCTGCCAGACAGGCCGGCCCTTTCCTTCAACTCATCGAGACGGGCTGCGTGCGCAGGAAGCCATCTCGGCCGGGATGCGTGCTATGAGCGGCGCCGACAAAGGTGCAGACATAAAGTCGTAATCGATCACGTAAACCGCGTAACTCGCCACAACGCGATGCAACCGGCGGCCAGCATCACCAGCATCGCGGCAGTCAGCGCGAATAACCAGCCCATTTGGATGTCCATGTGAGGCACGCGCGCCATGGTCCCTATCAAAACAAAAAACAACGTCGCACCGCCAACCAGCACCCAATCGCCGAACGTGCGTCCTGTCGGTTCAGCGGTCAACTCGCGGCCTTCTCCTCGCGCTGCCACATATTCAGGATTGATGTGGTACAAATCGACCTCGCGCTGAGCCGCCCTCTGCCAGCTTTCGTATTCTTCACCGGAAGCCGACGAAGACGCGATCGCCAGCGAACCAAGCACCATAATGACCGAGCCGCCCGCAACCTCGAGATAAATATTGGCGCTCAACCCGTGCAATTCATGAAAGACCAATACGGCCCAGAGCAATCCCCAGAGCTGGTTGGTGTTCGATAAAGGAATGCCGCGGCTGATACCGACATACTTCGCCGCGTAGTTCTGAAACAGGTCGCCGACCACCCACATAAAGCCGCCTAGCATCGGCCACAACAAGATGGATCGATTCGCGACCAGCGCCTGCCAAAAAAGTGTTGCGCCGCCCAATGAAACGATGGCCAGCAAAGTCACCGTAACGATTTCACCGAACGTAAACCACGTGAGAAATGTCAAAGGATTCATTCCCGTGATGTAAGCCTTGCGGTAAGAGATGTACATGGAACCAAACATCAGACCGGCTCCCAATGCGGCCGCAATGCCGCGCGCCGGGCTGCCATGGCCAGCCTCTGCACCTGACGCCGCTGAAATCAGAATTGCACCAAGGAAAATCAGAACCGCTCCGCCAACGACTGCCACTTTGCGCTTCCAACCCGCGCGATGAAGCTCCTTGAACAGCACGGTGCCCCACAGGATGCCGATCAGGCTGTTCGCATTCCAAAGGGGAAACGCCAGACTCAGCCCAATGTCGCGAACCGCAAAAATTGTTAACGTGTTACCGACTGCCCATAAACAACCTGCCATTACGCCCCAGACGATCAGGTGAGGAACATGTTTGGTATCGCGAAAGGTATCGCCGGTGCCACGAATGAGCGCAGGCAAGCTCCAACGCGAGATGAAGGCGCCCAGGACCATCATGAAAGAAATGATTAACGGCGAAACTGCAACTGTTACCAGCTTGGTCGGCGCCTCAGCCCCGGCCAGCCAAAGCGCAGCAGTAAAGCCGCAGAAGATGCCGAGCCGGTGAAGAACACGCTGACGCGATGAAACCATGGCGGTGCCGATCATACGAAAATTTAAGCACCCACCCAGTGCAGCAAAAGTAGCCCAATTACTAACACGGTTAAGGGGACCCAGAATTGAACGTCCCGCAGGACCGCGCCCCAGCGACTGAACTCTGACTTCACGCTCGTAATTATAGGACGACCGCTATTTTCGATTATTTCTTTTAGGTACCAGTACAGGGCCGCTGTGAAATCGGTTGCAAATATGGTTAAGTAGGTTTTTACTTTAGTAGGGATGTGAATGAGTTAGAAATGCGGTGCTCTCGATGCGGCTATTCCTTCTTCTTCCTGGCTCCGTCTTGCCCCCGCTGCACCGGAAAGCGCCGACATTATTACTTGTTACTAAGCCTTTTAGCCGCGCTTTTGATATCCATTGGCGTGCTGGCTAAGCTGGAATCGTTGTAACAGCCCCGGCGCTTTGGCAATTTAAGACGCCGGAGATCGGCGCTTTGGGGCTTTTTTCGGAGCACGTTTCGCTGCGTTCGCCGTGCCATCAAAGGCAAATCGCAAGGCTCTTCTTACCGTGCCTTCGTCCGCGCTCTCCAATAGAACACTCGTGCTGCCTTGCCGGCCCCAAGCGCCCTTCACCGGGACGAAAGTTCCAGCTGAGCCTTGCAAAAATTGTCTTGCTGCTCCGGCGGCAATTTGACCGTTCCCCAGCTCCTGTTTGGATAGTTTAGGGTAGCGAATATCTTTTTGTTCGCCCGGAAGTCAGGGTGACCCATATGGGCGCTCTCAATTGCTCCTGGTAATTCCAACGCCAGGCGGCGAAAGTCATCGGCCGTCATACATCGCCTAACCAGTCGCCTTCCTTTCCTCGTTGGTCATATCTTTAATGTGGGTGGCAATCCACCACTTATAACCAAACGGGTCCTTAACTCCGGCCATGCGATCGCCGTACGGCTGATCCGCCGGTTCGCGAAGGCTTTTCGCGCCCGATTTAAGCGCCTCCGCGTACATTCCGTCGCAATTTTCTGTGTAGATGAGCAAGCTGACCGGAGAGCCGCCGAAATGATCGATGCTGAACGCCTCCATTTGTGGCGCCTCATCGGCCATCATCAGTATGGAATCGCCGATCTGTATTTCCGCATGCTGGATGCGGCCCTTGGGGTCCGCCATTCGAAGCTTCTCGCTAGCTCCAAAGGCACGCGCATAGAAGGCGATCGCCTCACTGCAATTGTTGAACATCAAATACGGCTGCACGGTGTGATATCCGTCAGGAATCGGTTTCACTTTGCTCATGGAATCTCCTTACTGCGATTGTGCCGCAAAACGGAGGGCGCCCGATTGTAAGAAATTGACCACTCGGCTGAGCAGCGCGGGGGAGTTAGATTATCGGTACATGATTTAGGTGCGGCGTGGCCAACTGCCAATAGTCGCCGGGCGTGAGTCCTGAGAATTCGCGGAAATCATGAATGAAATGAGCCTGATCGTAGTAGCCGCAATCGAGGGCGGTTTCAGCC
>JBARMQ010000571.1:0-6066 GCA_049802535.1 Bryobacteraceae bacterium
CAATAACTCCGGATGCGATGGCGGCGATCCCTGCGAGCCGAAATCCTCGCTTGTCTCGACAATTCCGTGCCCAAACAGCGCCTCCCAAAAATGATTCACCGTGACCCGTGCCGTCAGCGGATTGTCATCGCTCACTAACCATTGCGCCAAAGCCAAACGGTTCGGAACAACGTTTTGGGGCAAAGGATTGAATGCGCTGGGGACATCGGCAGACACCAACTCACCGGGGCTGGTAAACGTGCCGCGTTCCCGTATGTATGCCGTCGGCCGCACGTTCACGGATTCTTCACGCATCACCATCGCCGTCGGAATGTTCAGCGCGTGCAATTGGCCTTTCAACGCCGCCATCTGCTTGCGCGTGTCATCCAAAAGCGGTGAAACCGCGCGATACGCTTCCGCCAGCTGATTCTTCTGACTCGCGCTTCGCTCTGCCGCCGGTACACTCAATATCGGCCGTACGGCCGCGGGGATGCTGACGATAAAAGAGGGATTACTAGCCTGAGTGACAGAGATGCGGAACCGTCCGATGTTTCGCGATGAGCGTCTCATCTCATGCTTTAGAGTGATCACAAGTGAATCCCCAGCGATCGGCTTTTCAGGAATGAAGACAGCCTGTCTCCGGAGCGATGGTTCGTCCTTTTCATCAATCGCCCATCCGGCAAGTTGTCCCTTTTCCTTCTTTACAATGCGGAACGCTTCGTATCCATCCTGTGATTCGTCCCCAATCGCCTGTTTCCATTTGACAGGGGCGCCGGACCCGACGCGCACTATGAAGTCACTCAAAAAGAAGTTACCGGCTGAGTCCCTGCCGGGGCCGTTATGCGGAAGGCTGCGATCCGGCAAAACCTCCAATCGGATCCCAGTCGCTCCACCTACCTTCAGCGGAGCCTCAATCACATACGTATCAGCCTGAGGATTCGGTCCGGTTGCCAAAATTGACGCGTCGTCAAGCAATCGCAAAGTCGCCCCACCGGCCGACTTGTATCCGGTAGGCTGGAGTGCAGTCCATTCCTGCTCCCCATCAACCATCTGCCGTTCCCACCGCAATTCATCCGCGTCCAAAGCCGGCGTCTGCGTGACCAGGCGCTGCTGCAATCCGGCAATCAGACCCTTCAGTTCTTCACTCTTTTTGGCCTGCGCAGCGTTCGGCAAATCGAGTTCAGGTTCAACATACCAGTGGTCTCCATTGCCACCGTTCGAATGATGCGGAACATTCGAAAAGAAGGCAAGAAAGCGGTAATAGTCTTTCTGGGGAAACGGATCGAATTTATGGTTATGACACTGCGCGCATGCCAGCGTTGAGCCCAGCCACACCGAAGCTGTCGTGTTGACCCGATCAACCAGGCTGTAGTAGTAGTATTCGTTGATATCGATGCCCCCCTCCTGGTTCAGCATCGAATTGGCGTTGAACCCGGTCGCGATCAACTGATCATTGGTGGGATGCGGCAGCATGTCCCCCGCAATCTGATCGATCGTGAAATCCCGGAAGGACAAGTTCGCATTGAGCGCGCGAATCACCCAATCCCGATACTCCCAGGCGGTCCGTATGCGGTCTTTCTCGTACCCATTTGAATCTGCGTACCGGGCCAAATCCAACCAGCGGCTAGCCCAACGCTCGCCATAGTGCGGCGAAGCAAACAGCCGGTCCACCACGCGCTCATACGCATCCGGCCGCTGGTCGGCAAGGAAATCTTTCACGTCCTGCGGCGTGGGCGGAAGTCCCGTCAGGTCCAGGTACACACGTCGCAGCAAAGCGGGCTTGCCGGCCTCGGGCGCCGGATGCAAACCTTCCTTCTCGAGCTTGGCCAAAATAAACGTATCAATCGGATTGCGGACCCAAGCTGCATCGTGAACCTCAGGGAGTACGGGCGCGGAAGGCTTCACATAGGCCCAATGCTTCGGAGCCTTCGCAACGGCAATTGGCGAATTATCATCCGGACCCGGCGCACCGGCATCGATCCACTTACGAATCACCGAGACCTGCTGAGTCGTCAGTGGCGGCCCGCCATACGGCATCTGGGGCCTCTCCTGCGCTTCTAATCTCCGCACCAGCCGGCTCAGGGCCGCTTGATAAGGAACGACAATCGGACCAAAGTCGCTGCCCTTTTTGATTGAGGCAAGCGAATCCAGCCGCAACCCGTTCTGCTGAACAGTCGGCCCATGGCACGAATAACACCGCTGCGCGAGAATCGGCCGAATCTGCTGCGCGAAGACCAGAGAAGCCGCCGCTTCTGGCGCGCTCGGGGTTGCACTGAAGCTTGCGGTATCAATCCAGCGCCGCAGTAAATCGATATTCTCCGCGCTAAGGGGCTGGCCGCCCATCGGCATGCGAGGCGCATCACCTTCGCCCAGCAATCTCTTTATAAGAAGACTATCCGCGCTATGTCCCGGAACAATCGCCGGACCGGAAGTACCGCCCTTCAGCACAGCCGATTCCGAATCGAGCCGAAGCTTCGCCATGGAAGCACTGATGTGGCACTGCCCACACGACCGCTGCAAGACGGGAGCAACGTCTCGCGCAAAATCAGGCGCGCTCGGCTGCGCACCCGGGGCGCCCCCAGCAAAAAGCAGCGCGCCGATCACAAAAAGCATCAAGGGAGTCTCGAGCGCAGCATATCAAACTAGCCCACCTATGGAGCCGCTGTTAACGCGAAATCGCGGCGCTTAGTTGCAGATCAGGATTGTTCGCTAAAGGGCGTCAGCGAAGCGCTCTTAGCGCGCGTCCAAGCTGGGAACTAACCTCGTACTGACATCGAAGGCGGCCGTTTCATAACTACGTATCGACAAGGTTCGAAAGGAGGGATTCCCGGCCCGCGATGACGTCGAGGTCTATCTTCTCGACGCCATGCACCGCGTCACACCTGGCGCGCCCTCGTTTAAACATACCGACGACGGCGCTTCGGGCTTCTTGAGACGACCAAGATTCGTCGGAAGCCAGCCTCGTTCGGCACTCAGCTTCACAGACGTCCCAGAATGCCTTCCCGACCCGGCCCAGCCTGCCAACCACACGTTCATCCGATAAGTTCAGTTGCCACGACATCGCGTTCGCCGTTGCCCGGCTAATCGCTGAGCGGCGGCCATCCAGCGGAAACCCAACCGAATCATCCTCGAGATCATCCAGGAAGACATTGTCAAATGACGCCATGACCTCCATAAGCCTAAATAGGCCAGCAACGGACTGCGACAGGGAGGTCATCATCGGAAATGGGCCTGAACGTTCGACGGCCTCGTTGAAATGCTCAAATTGATGCATGATTGCCCGCGAATCAGTCGGAATAGAATCCTGATCAAGAATCGTTCCATGCACCAGTAAAAATTCAAGACCCTCAATCAGGGGATCGCGCAGTTCTTCGCCCAGCAAGAGGGCCGATTGAAATAGGGCCAGCGTCTCCGGATCGTCGCTTGGCAACTCCGGCCATACTGAGGCATTTATTGCTTTCTCTTCGAAAAGCGAGTTGGCAGCGCCTTTAAACCATGGAGGCCACCTCGAGATTTCAGAAAGTTGAGCGGCCTTGCCCAATATTGAAATCTCAGTATCAGTAATCGGTTGGGGGCGGTCAAAGTATCCGATGCGCGCCCCTAAAGACCACCACGCTTTGCTTTCGATGAATTCGCCGACCGACCGCACGGCGAAACTCTCGATTCCCTCAAAGCCTGCGATATCAACGACCAGTTCCAGGACCGCCCATCGCCTCTTTGCATCATCAGAGCCTTGACCAAGCGCGGTATTCAGGAAGCGTGCCGTCGCGGCCCTTCGAAGATCTTCAGCACTTACCATTTACCACTCCAAACTCCACGAAGGTTAGAGGGCGGATATATTTCGGATTAGGTTTGCACACCTTTACATGGTCTGTGCCCGTCGGGAGGTTCTTGCATTGATAGTCCCGCTGATAGCGCTCCGAGTTCACGATCGTGTCCTTATCGGCCCAGAGAATATGAGCTCGAAAGCAAGCCATTGTGCAGTTATCGGCATAGCGGCGCGTAGATGCGCGAGCCTCCGTGACAGAACTGGACGT
Source organism: Bryobacteraceae bacterium (assembly GCA_049802535.1). GTDB lineage: Bacteria > Acidobacteriota > Terriglobia > Bryobacterales > Bryobacteraceae > Bog-105. Next base: position 4,017 of record JBARMQ010000571.1, read on the forward strand.
CGAGTTCATTCCTACTTTCGCGGCGCTAAGCCGGAGAGTGGGGGCGATGACGGAGGAGTGAGTTAGTAAGCCGAAGAATCCGGTAATTGACTCCCCACCTATTGCTGGAGCAAATAGCCGGATGTCCGCCAATTCGATGCCCTGCGGAGATGGCTCGGTCATAGGCTTGACCAGTCGCTCGCGCAGATACTCCTCCAAGCGCGTATCGGCATCCGCGATTTCTAGAATGACTTTACGCAGGATCAGGCCGCCTTCGGAATGGCCAATCAAGCTGAGTTTCTTGTATGAAAAATTGTCACGCAAACCCATGCCGGCGGTGTTAAAGATATCGTCTGGCGGCGTCGGGAATAAGTGTTCGATGAATTGAATTACTGTGTTGGTGTTTTTGGGAATACTCTCAAACATCGAGTTCCACTGGTAATGAAAAAAGTAGAGGTCCGCCGTCTCCCACCATCGACTCGTATTCTTGTCATCGACCAAGCCGGCGAAATCTGCCCAGGTTCCTTTTGCGCTTCCGTTGAAACCGTGGATGAAAATCACAGCCCGTTCGATATCGACGGCATTGGCTGCTGACATGAGTCCGAAACTCTTTGGAAAGCCAGGTATGTTGACCGGAACGTGGCGATATCGGGATTTCTGTACCATCAATCCTCAGCGTTATCAGAGTTTACCCAATCGTGGGACTCTTCCAACCATAGTTTTGCTTGGTATGAGCGATCCCGCAACGCGTAGGGTTATGGCTGGGAATTGGTTGCGGGGCGGTCGGTGTGGAAGTATTTCTTGTAGGCTTCGATCCAGTTACCGGCGATGTCGCGTTGGGCGGTGGCTAAGTCGAGTTGGCCGTCGCACACCATTTGACGCAGGTGTTCTTCGAGCTCGTCTTTCACTTGAGAGTTCCAGACCGTTCCCCGGCTGGACTGGGGCCATAGGTTGTGAATGTCGTCGGCGCCTCCGAGTGCCGGAGTGATGAGGTAGTCGACTTCATAGGCGGCGGGCTCAGCCGACGGAATTCCATATTCGTGAAAGACTATGCGCTGGAGCGCGACCGGCACCATCTTGTTATTCAAGTTTGTTGACCGGCATACTTCGCTTTGACTCATCAAGACCGTTGCTCCCGGCGTGAGAGCGGCATTTGGGACCGAAACTGAGACTTGGCTGCGAGGCTGTGCGCGCCACTGATGCGATATCACATAGGTCACGGCGCCGAGGCCGCAAGCGATCGCAAGGAGCGCCCATGCGCGTTGCCAGAACATCGGACCGACCCAATCGAGCGACGACTGGGGTTGGCGCTCCGCGAGTTGAGCAAGCTGTGCTTTGAGTAAAGCGCGTGGGCCATCGGGGGGCGGGATCTGACGATCGGCGGTGCGGCGATGCACTCGTATAACGTCGCCGATCGCGGTCTCCATTTCCTGTTTACGCACACGGCAGTCCCAACAGGCTGCCAAGTGCGAGTGGACACGCGCAGCATCATGAGCCGAGAGCTCGCCGTCCACAACTTGTAGGAGCTGTTGATCGGATAGATGTGTCTCTTGCGACAGCATAAACTTCAGCGGATAAACGTCATCGTTTGGCGGCACGGGCAATGTGGGCCAGAGACCGCCCCAAACAAATGGATACAGCGCCGAGAGACATATCGAGAACCTCGGCGATTTCGCGGTAGCGGAGGCCTTCGGCCCGGAGGTAGAGGCAGCAACGATGCTGCTCGGGAAGTGCCTCCACCACGGCCGCTAGCCTTCGTTGGGTCTGATCGGCGGCAAATTGATCTTCAGGATTGAGAGCCGAATCGATGAGAAAGTTTTCAGCGGCTCGAGTCAAGTCGGGAACGCTTTTCAAGTCCCACCGGGCGCGCTGGTGCTTTAGCGCCAAATTGTGAGCGACGCGGAACAACCAGCCGCGGAGATGGTGGCGAGACTTACCGCGCCGCAGATGCTGAAAGAGAGCGAGGAACGTTTCTTGAATGATGTCTTCCGAATCGGAAACAGTAAGAGAAAAGCTCAGCAGATACCGTAATAGCCGATCGCGAAACTGATCGAAGAGTTCGACGACTTCC
>JBARMQ010000572.1:0-1743 GCA_049802535.1 Bryobacteraceae bacterium
ACGGCCAGGCCGAAAGCCATAGGACTTCGGCTCGAACCGCGCCTCCCACTCGGGTTCGAGTGCACTTGCGACATGGGCTTGTAACGCCCTATCGAAAATGGCAGGTATCCCGAGCGGGCGCTTCTTCCCGTTCGCCTTGCTTATGTACACCCGCTTGAGCGGCTTGGGCTTGTGCGAGGCGTCATGGCGTTGCACCGAGTCGGCCAAGGCGGCCTTTCCCGGTGCGGTAACCACGACGGTCCCGTCGATGCCCGCCGTCTTGCGCCCAGCATTGCGCTCGGTCACCCGCCGCACGCTCACCAGAGCATTGGCACGAGACCGGAGCATTAGCTTTTGCAGGTTGCGGACCTTTGCGAGATCCCCTTCCCGTGATGCCGTGAAGATGCGTTGGCGCAGACGCCGTACTTGGTCCTCGGCGTCGGGCCACTTGACTGACCCCCAGTCGAGCACGTCGTCCTCAGGTCCGTTCACCACGGCGATGCCGTGGCGTCCAACTTGTCCCTCGGTTCTGGTGTCGTCGTTCATCGTCGTCTCCACAGGCCCACCTGGCCACGTCAGCACCTTTTCGGGTCCGGGAACGAGCCCGGTATCCGGCCAGTTATGCGGGACAGCCGACGGAAGGGTCAGCCACGTGTCCCGTTTTCCTGTTGCCTTTCGGCTGCCGGCATTGGCTTCTTGGCCATCCGTTGCCCGCTGGGGGATTGGGCCTTCCTTGCGGTCGGCTTACCGGACCCCATTGCTCGAGTCCGGACCCCAACGGGGTTTCCACGTTCCACACGTACGAGTTGCGGCCGGGGTGGGTGCCCTCTATACCCCGGGGACGGTGGTGCTCACACGGCCGACCAATTCTCCCCGGCCGCCACCAGCCGCATCGCAGCGGCATTGTCCCTGCACCCCGGTCTTGCTTCCATCGTCCGAGGCTCCATCTAACGAGGCATCACTGAGGGTTTACTGCATTCACCCGCCCGGCCTTCCCCGGCCTGTGGCACCCGGACGGAACAGGCACCCTTGGGCCTTGCCCCCGGAGCTTCAGACCCCGCCATTACTGGCGACGCATGTCCGGGTGGGGACAGGCATTGAGCACTGGCCTGGGGCTACGCCGTCGACATCATTCGTCGACCCTCCTTTCTGCGAGCCCACTCGCAACGTGCGACTTCGTGTCGCAAGAACAAGTGGTGGTTTATGAATTCAGAACCATTGTCTGAATCGATGCCCAAGATGGGGAACGGGAACTCCGACATGACGTACTCGATGGCCTCGAAGACCCAGATGGCCGCCTTGTTCTTGACCGACCGGTTGATGGTCCAACCGGTGAAAATGTCCGTAACGGTGAGGGTGAAGCAGAACTCACCCGAAGAGTTGCCCCCCTCGTGGCCCACCAGGTCGATCTCGACAAACCCGGGCATATTCTCGCTCCACTGCGCCCAGGTGCGGATCGGGATCTGGCTCTTGAGCAACGTCCCGGGCTTGGTGTGCGAGCGTCCCCGTGGGAACAATTTGGCCCGCTCGGGGGCGAGGTGACGATCGATCGAGGCCGCGGACATAGAGACCAACAGAGCGGCCTCTGCGTCGGTCATGACCAGGTCGCCGTCGCGGCGAAGGAGGGGCACGATGGTCGCCAACATCGGGGCCAGGCGCTTGCCGGCCGGGGTGCGGGTCAGCATCCAGCAGATCGTGAGGCAGGCCACCACGTGGGAGCCGAATTTGGGGGTGCGGGTCGCTCGCGGCCGGGCAATCTTGAGC
>JBARMQ010000573.1:0-3054 GCA_049802535.1 Bryobacteraceae bacterium
CAATAAATACAAATCGACCTGCCGGTATGATCTTGCAGACCGAACCGGTGTATCGCTCACCAGGCCTTCGATACGTCCTCCGGCTATCCGCGCCGGCATAAATGGTTTCGGCGCTCCGCAAAATCACAATGCTGGTAGCACGGACAGAGACACATGCCGCAACCAGCGCCAACGCAACGATGCTCGCTCTACTCACTCGAGACATACTCAACAGCCTTCGCGAGCACCTCGTCCTCGCCCCGGCGGATTCCACTGATCGTCGGCGTGACTGCCACGCTCGGCTGTATCCCTAAGCGCTGCAACTGTCCGCTGTTTCCATGCCGTATATCTCTCCCCGATAACCCAATGACAAGGCCGCCAGGAACGACAAAGTTTGTCGTCTCGCTCAACGCGCCCGCGCTCGGACTGCCCACAAACGTTGTGTTGTTCGCGCTCTCAAAGAAAAGTGCGGTATGCTCCGCCGCGCCGATGGTTCGCTCGTCGACTAACATCACGGTTTTGCCGGTATAAGCCGCGGCTGGCGATTTCGGCAGCGCCTGCACAAAGAAATAACTGGATGTTTCGGTCAGATTCTCGCGCGTAGGCACATCCGGCAGCAGCGCCAAAGGTCCATTCACGATCGCCCCCGCTAAACCGCTAGCCTTCGCAAGCCGTGGCGCAATTTCCGCCGCGCCCGTCGCTGCCCGCCCGCGCATGTCGAAGATGATGGCCTTCGCGTCGTGCAGCTTCTCCCACATGGCGCTCACCTCATCCTGCTTCAGGCGATTTAAATCGGCATAGCCAATTCCACCGGCCAACAAACGAACCACATCGCCGTCTCGCGCGATCTCCAGCTCCGGCTCGTAGGCATTGCTTCGCTTCAGTTGGACTTGCTTCTCCTGGCCGCCCGCACTCTTAATTGTCAGGGTGGCCACCGACCCCTCCGGTCCATTCAACAGCCGCTCCATCACCCGGTCGCCCAGCCACGCTCGAGTCGATGCGCTGATGTATTTCGCCTCATTATTCGCACGCTCCACCGCATCGTTGTGGTCCACGTCGACGACCACGTCTCCAGGGACGATCCCGGCGGCCTTGGCCTCCGGCAGCACGCGGGTAACAACTGGTTTCTTCTCAATTAACCGCAGACGCAGCGGCGGAGGCGCCTCGCCAAAGTAAGAAGTCAGCTCGTCACTGTTCACCGTGGCATTGGCATCGTCTACTCGCACCACCATCTGCGAGACAGCGAGGTTGTAATCACGGACATTTTTCGCCGCTTCTAAACGCGGCAGAAACTCGGCATAATCATCGTCCCAATCCTCATCCATCAAATCCTTGTAAGCGAAGAAATAGTGGAACGCACCCCATATCTTTGTGGCCGCCAAGATCCGCAACTCTGTCCGAGGATAAGGCTGATCCTCATACGCTTTGTCTGGCAAGTCCGTTGGAAGCGTCGCCATCCAGCGGCCTGGCTGCTGAGGCGCACGGTTATGCGCCGCCGCGATGGCGGCATCGAGAACGTTGCCCGACCGGTCAACCGTGGCTTCCGGCAGCCCCCTGCCCACTGCCGTGACAGCGTCGGATAGCCGAACAAACGCCTCTACGCCGTCCCCCATAGCAATGGAAATGGTCTGCGGATTGTCGACCACCACGAAAGGCGTCTCACTCACCACACCGGCCTTTCCCGCCATCCACAGCGCTGCTCCGATGGCCGGTAACCGCGACCCGTCGCCCAACAAGAACGCAACGTTCCGGTTCGCCTGATGCGCATGGCCGCTGACACGCTCTCCAGGTTTCACCAGAAATGCTGAATAAAAAACACTCGGGCCTGCGTCCCGAAATGGCTTCAACCCGTTGTGTACCCACCTACGCTGCCCCGGCAGGTCCAACTCAGTCGCCGCCAGTTCACTTTGCACCGGCGCTTCATCCACCATCCGGCTCAAAAAACCGGATCCTCGCAAATCGAAGACGACCGTGGATGCATGTTCCATCGCCGCTACCAGCAATCGAATTCGAGCATCGCGCGCCGGCGCACCCGCCTCACCCCGAGCCGCACTCACGATCAGGGTTCCATTCGGCCGCTGCTCCATGCGCACGGCCTCGGCCTCCGGGGCTTTCTCAACCACTGCCATCGTTGCCGGATCGTGCAAAACGCCCAGCATTCGGTTCAGCGCCGCCGCATACTCCGCCGGCGTCTTGGCCTCCCGTATACCGGGAAGCGCGTCGCAGAACGCCTTATCCCAATCGATAGCCGCCGTCGCCAGGTAAGGATCAAAATACCGGACCGTCACCCACAGCTTGCCCACCGAAACCAGCCGGTCCGGAACAGGCGCTGTTTCGCCATAACTGCAGTTGGGAAACAGTACGAAGCCGAGCAGAATAATCAGCAACAAAGAGCGAGGTTTGTAGGAATTCATGACCGGCCGCTACACTCACAGAATGGCAGATTGGCATCTAGCTCAAGTCAACATCGGCCGCCTCCGTGCGCCCCTGGACCACCCGCAAATCGCGGAATTTATCGCCCTGCTGGACCCAATCAACGCGTTGGCCGAAAGCAGCCCCGGCTTCGTCTGGAGGCTTCAATCCGGCAACGGCAACGCGACCGATGTGGTCTACAACGAAGATCCGTTAACGATCGTGAATATATCGGTTTGGGAGTCGGTGGAGGCGCTGCGAGGCTATGTCTACGGCGGGCGCCACCTGTCTACCTTCCGCCAGCGCTACGATTGGTTTGAAAAAGCCGAGCAACCAACTTATTGTTTGTGGTGGGTACCCGCTGGTCATCTAGGGGTAGTAGCCACATCCAACCGAAAACCTCCGTTAAGGATGGGATGAAGCTCTATTTCCGTGGAAGCGCCATTACCTGAATTACTTCCGGGGGGAATAACTGAAGGACAATTGGAGTCATGCTCCCTTTCAACCTGGAATATATCTTCTCTTATACGGCGCAACTCCGATTGCCGCCGGAAGTTGTGGGCCCCCTTCCGGAAGGTATTCGCGCCACTGCATATGTTCTCGGCGGCGAAGCGCACGGTCCGAGATTGCAGGGAACCGTGCTCCCGGTGGGCGGAGATTGGC
>JBARMQ010000574.1:0-5486 GCA_049802535.1 Bryobacteraceae bacterium
ACCTACGAGCGCATGGGCCGTTTGAAGGTCGTGCCCATTGGGACGCCGGACCGTTTTTGTAAAACGAACCCAAATTATCGGCTGCAGATGACGACAAAGGCCGATATTCGTCATTTGTTCGCCAAAAGGAGTAAGGATTCTAACAAAGGGATGTATGGCCATGTCCTGGTCATTGGGGGTTCGTTTGGTAAAAGCGGGGCTCCGGCCATGTCCGGCTTCGCCGCGCTCCGGTCGGGCGCCGGTTTGGTGACTGTGGCCGTTCCCGAATCGGCCCTTCCGAACGTCGCGGCGGTACGTCCCGAGCTGATGACAGTTCGTTTGGAAAATGACCTCTCCGAGACGCTGGCCAAGAAAACGGTTGTTGCCCTCGGCCCTGGGCTTGGGACCGAGGATGCGGCAGTTCGTTTGGTAAAAACGCTGTACGAGCATGAAAACACTCCGTTTGTGGTAGACGCCGATGCTCTCAACGCGCTGGCGGGCGCGCTACCCAAAACGGACAAAATCCGAGTCCTGACGCCACATCCCGGAGAAATGGGACGTCTCACCGGCAAGTCGGTCAAGGAGGTTCAGGCGGATCGTCTGGGCGCGGCTGAGAGTCTGGCGAAGGAGAGCGGAGCGACGATCGTCCTTAAAGGCGATGGGACGATCATCGCCTTCCCGGACGGCGACACCTGGATCAATCCCACCGGCTCCCCCGCCATGGCAACCGGAGGTACCGGTGACATCCTCACTGGAATGGTGGCCGGCCTAATCGGCCAACATCCAAAGGAGTGGAAGCGCGCTGTCGTGGCGGCCGTTTGGCTCCACGGGCGCTCAGGAGAACTGGCTGCGGAGCGTTGGGGCGAACAAGCTATGCTCGCGACCGACCTATTGGACAGCTTGCCCAGGGCGATGGATGAACTTCGAAACTCACTCGGATGAGGAGACCCGCGCCGTCGGCCGCGAGCTAGCTGGCGTTCTACCCGATCGCGGCGTGGTTCTGTTGATTGGCGAACTCGGCGCCGGCAAGACGACGCTCGCCAAAGGAATTGTGGAAGGCCGAGGCGTCGCCAACCCCGACGACGTGTCAAGCCCCACCTTCACTCTGATCCATGAATACGGTCAACCCGTTCGGATCTACCACATTGATCTGTACCGGCTCGAAACGGCTTCTGAAGTGGCGCGGCTTGGACTCGAAGAGCTATTCGACGCTCCCGCCCTGGTCCTAATAGAGTGGGGCGAACGCTTTCCCGATCTCTGGCCCTCCCACACGCTCGCCATCCATCTGATTCACCTTGGCGAAGACAATCGCTCAATTACCCTCGACGCTTTGGGTGGGGCATCTCGATAAAGGCGCGGCTGCCTGGCGCGGCTGAATTGATCGCTGCGGCGACACTTGCGGTGTGTTCTTGCACCACAGGCCAAATATTCGACCCCAGCACAACTAACGCGAGTTTGCGGCCGCCTAAGTTCTGCTGATATTGCATGTTCTGATCGGCAGTTAGCAGAACGTCGAATCCGGCCGCCTCCGATTGCTTAAGGAGTTCGCCATTCTCAAGTTGCGGATGCCAATGCATCTCGGCGAAAGTGAGAACTTCATGCTTCAACAAGAAGTGACGGAGGCCGACAGGAACATTTTTATCGAAGAGGATGCGCAACGCGGTGGCTCTTGGCGTAAGCCACAACCGCTTCGATGTGGCCCAGGGGCAATTCAAACTGCTCGGCGATCTCAGCGGTACTGACGCCAAAGTTAAAATTGTCGACAATTGTGTCGACTGGCATTCGCGTGCCGCGCAACACTGGAGCGCCGCTTTGCACGTCCAATCTAGCTTCGACGAGCGGGCATTCAGACCAGTCGATAACTTCTCTCTGAACCACTGTCACCTCTTTCATCATAATGTCACGTTCCCTCCCTAATTTGGCTCCCTTACGCCAAGGCACTTGAACAAAAACGCGTAGACGAAGGCGGTCTCTCGTAGACGTTGGTAGCGATCCGATGCACCACCGTGACCGGCGGCCAAGTTGGTCTTCAGAAGCAGCAGATTATCGCTGGTGGTCAGGACCCGAAGTTTCGCGATCCACTTTGCGGGTTCCCAGTATGACACGCGCGGATCGTTTAGTCCGCTGGTGGCGAGGATATTGGGATACGGGCCGTGGGTGACGTTGTCGTATGGCGAATAGGACTTGATGTAGTCGTAGAACGGCTGTTCGTTGGCGTTGCCCCACTCTTCGTATTCGCCGACAGTGAGGGGCAAGTCAGGATCGAGATCGGTCGTCAACACATCGACGAAGGGTACCTCGGCGACGACCGCTCGAAAGAGGCCGGGCCGTAGATTCGTGACCGCCCCCATCAAGAGCCCTCCTGCGCTGCGGCCCTGAATCGCCAGGCGGTCCGCACTTGTGAAGCCTTGATCCACCAGGTATTGCGCGGCTTCGACGAAGTCGCTGAAGGTGTTCTTCTTGTTCAGCATTTTGCCGTCTTCATACCAACCGCGCCCCATTTCCGCACCGCCGCGGATATGTGCGATGGCATAAATAAGCCCGCGATCGAGTAGCGAAATGCGTTGCGAGTTGAAGGCCGGCTCAATAATGACGCCGTAGGAGCCATAACCATATAGCAGCATCGGCGACCGGCCGTCCTTCTGAACGCCGTTCCGATAAACCAGCGAGACCGGAATGCGCGCGCCATCCCCTGCCGGAACGAAGACGCGTTCCGAAGTATATCGGGCAGGATCGTAGTCGCCGAGCACCGGTTGGCGCTTCAGCAAGATGCGTTCGCGCGTGCGCGTGTCGTAGTCGAAAGTCGACCAGGGAGTGACCAGCGACGAGTAGCGGAAGCGCAGGACCGCCGTGTCGAAAACTTCGTTCGCGCCAGCTTTGATAGCGTAAGCTGCTTCGTCAAAGGCAATGTAGTGTTCGTCATTTGTGTTTAGGTTTCGAATGAGGATTCGAGGCAGACCGTCTAAACGTTCGAACGCCGCAAAGTAGTCGCGAAACACCTCCACATCTTCCAAGAACACGCCACTGCGCGCTGGTAATACTTCCTTCGCAAGAGCCAGGTCAGGCTGCGAGGCAGGCACTTCAAGCAGCCGGAAATCCTTGGCGCCGTCATTCGTGCGGATGAAGAGCCGGTCGCCGTGGGCCTGAACGTAATAAAGAACTCCGTCGCGCCGCGGCCAAATGGTCTGAAAATCGCCTGCCGGATCGTTGGCGGCAAGGTATCGAATTTCTGAAGTCGTCTTGCTTTCGCTCTCAATGAAAATCGTGTGGCCATCGCGTGACGTTTCGAGCGCGACTTCGAACCGCTCGTCAAGGTCTTCATAAACCAACGTGTCATTCGTCTCGCCAAGCAGATGCCGCCAGACCCGGTAGGGGCGCTTAGTGGCATCGAGGGTCACATAGAACAAATGCCGGTTGTCCTCGGCCCACGCTACCGAGTAGTAGGTGTTGGGTATCGAATCGGGACAAAGGGCGCGAGTCGTCAGATTGAGGACCTGTAGAGTATAGGTCTCATCGCCATCTGTGTTAGTTGAATAAGCCAGTAGCTCTTCGTTTGGACTAACTAGGAAGTTACCTAGTGCAAAGAACTCAAAGCCTCGCGCTAGTTCGTTTTGGTCGAGTAAGATCTCCTCCTTGCCTCCGCTTTCAAACCCCCGGCAATGTATCGGGTAAGGGCTTCCCTTTTCAGTACGGTCGAAGTACTCATAGTTTCCCTTGCGATGCGGTACCTCTGAATCGTCCTCCTGGATTCGGGCCAACATCTCATCGTAGAGCTGACTCTGCAGGGTTGCCGTGTCATTCATCACCGCCGCTGTATATTTGTTTTCCTGCTCCAGATAGCGAATAACATCGGGCTGTTCTTTGTCGCGCAGCCAGTAATAGTTATCAATACGAGCCTCGCCCAGCGTGGTCAAACTTGTGGGGACAATTTTGGCGATTGGCGGCGCGGTCAGACCGTCGGAATCCATGCCGGTAGAGTAACAAGGGCTTAACTTACCAAGGCCAGATAAGTCCTGCCTAGGAAGAATTCGATACAGGACTAAAGACTAGTAATAAGCAGACCGCTTTTGATATATGCTAGCAGTGGCTGCCCCGATTGCAGCCGATACGGTCTCCACGTGTAAAGAGGCTCTTGTGCGTCTGACAATTTTTTGTCTGTTTGCCGTTCTTCCGCTTATCGCCGCAACGTCGGTACCAACGCCTGAAACGACCCCGCGAAAGATAACCGTTCTCCTCGATTTCGACAAACCCCATCCTCACGTTCCACTGAAAGCGATGCAGAACGAACTGCAGTCGATTTTGGATGGAGCGGGCGTGAGCTTGGATTTGCGTCTAAAGGACCAACTGCCTCCCGACCCCCAATTCGGGGATCTCGTTATCTTTAAGATGTCGGGTCATTGCAGCACCGAACAACTGCCGATTGGCGCCATTCTCGATGAGCGGGGACCGCTGGCATGGACCTATTCGAGCGACGGCGAGATGCTTTCGTTCGGTGAAGTTCAGTGCGACCGGGTGCGCCTGTCATTACAGAGGCTCTACGGTCCGGATTCGGCGGAAATGCATTCGGCGCTTTACGGCAAAGCGCTGGCGCGTGTCGTGGCGCACGAGATGTACCACATGCTCTCGAACTCGCCGGCGCACACGAAGGCGGGGGTCACAAAATCGAGTCTCTCTCCGCAGGAACTGACACAAAGGCCGCTTCAATATTCTCCTAGCACCGACGATATTCTGCGTAAGGCAGTCAACGGAAGCCACTGATCCGACACGGTAGTCTCGTGCTCCAGCCACAAGAGGAACGTTTCGCTTCTGAAAGCGATAAAAGTTTTCTATTAAACCGTTAGGCGACTTGCCTTTTAACAGTGCTAGACTAGACCCTAAGCCAAAAGTACCTGATTTGAAGTATTCCCGTACTAGAGGATTGGTGGGAATCATATCGCTCTAGCTGTCTCGTTTTATTCATTGAAAACGGGACCATACAGGCAATCACAAAGTCCACAGTTTGGACACTCGCTCTCTGTAGTAGCGGCCCCGGAAGCCGGGCATTGGCTTGAGCCGGACGCAGCACGTCTGGCAAACCAAATCCAAGGAGAGTGAGCAGTGTTAAATCTGATTCAAAAGGGGTCTGTTGTTAAGCCAATTCATTTCCTGAACAGGGTGAGCTTGGCCGTCTTCGTGTGCATACTAGGTCTGGGGCCGATAAGCCTTAAGGCGCAATCCATTTATGGAAGCGTACGCGGTACCGTTACCGATCAAAACGGAGGTGTCGTCGCGGGAGCGAAAGTCTCGTTGATCAACGAGGGTACTTCCGAGACACACTCGACCGTCACCAACGGGTCTGGCCAATACATCTTCGGCGAAGTCGTGCCGGGTAACTATACGGTCGAAGGTGAATCCACTGGTTTTAAAAAGTTTGAGCGCAGAGGCATCACGGTTGCCACGCAGCGGGAAGAGACGGCGGATCTGAAGCTGGAAATCGGCGCCGTAACCGAGAGCGTGCAGGTGACGGA
>JBARMQ010000575.1:0-6017 GCA_049802535.1 Bryobacteraceae bacterium
TCAGTTGATCTGGCGCCGACGTAAACGGCGTGGCCGGCGTAGCCAATCCATCGGCCCGCACGACCAATACACGGTCATTTCTGCCAATGGTCCCGACATATCGATTGGCCGCACGCTTTTCAAGGTCAAGCACGCTGCCCGTTGGCAACCGCGCCGCACTCCACGCTGAAGTGTCAAGCAACAGTACATCGTCTCTACCGCCGCGGTCTCGAGTGCCCCATTCCAATTGTGCGATTGCGAGCAAGAGCAGCGCCAACCCCAGCAGTTGAAGCAGCAGCGACCAAGGTTCCCGCATGCGCTTTCTGCTCTGCCTCTCGTCCGCCGTTACCGCCGGTCTCCAGAACCGCAAAGTCGAAACAACCTTCTTGCGTTTCGCCCGGTCCAACAGGTACAACGCCGTAACCAACCCCGAAATGACGCCCAACAAGCCGAGAAATTCGCCGAGGCTCAGGTTCAAAAAGAACATCTATTGAACACTCCGCGCCGCGACCATTGGTCCGAAAATGGCATCTTCAATCGACATACTGACCGGCAGACCAACGTAGCGGCCGCCATTGCGAAGAGCCAACTTCCGGATTTGCGCGGAATGCTCATCGAAGCCTTCGGTATAGGCCGCGCGGGCATCATCGTCCAGCGCAATCTTCACATGTGTGCCGGTCTCGGCATCAATCAATTCCATTTCACCTTTGCCCGATGGCTCACGGTCTTCGCCGCCCCAAACTTGCACCAACAGCAGTTCGTGGCCAAAATCGGCGATATATTGCAAAGGCCGGAAGCAATCGCCATCGTCCAAAAAATCGGAGATGACAATGGTGAGTCCGCGTTGCGGATAGTTCTCAAGATACTGGCGGGCCGTCTCCAAATAATTTGTCTGTCCATCCGCGCTCAGTTCGCGTAGAAATGTCTCCGCCGGTTGGAACCGGTGCCGGCCGCCGCTGCACAGATACGGATCGTGCAATCGGCGTGAGAACGGCTGCAAGAGAATGTTGTCTAACCGCACGAGCCCGACATAGGCCAGCGCCGCTGTCAGCTTCCGCGCGTAATCGAACTTAGTTGTCTCACCGGAAGCCGCGCCCGCGGTCATAGATGCGCTGGTATCGAGCAACAGCCGAACCGGCACCCGCGGTTCCACCTGAAACATTTTCAAAAATAACTTCTCCAGGCGCATGTACGCTCGCCAGTTCACCGCGCGCAAATCATCCCCTTCATGAAAATTGCGATGGTCAAGAAATTCTTGGCCGGGCCCGGCGAAATGCGACAGGTTGTGGCCACCCACCAACCCGTTGAAAGAATTTTTCCAGTGAAGCGTCAGCCGTTCCAGACGTTCCAAAAAAGCCCGGTCGATAAGCCGTTCCGCCATGTATGCTGCTTTTTGTTAGACGCGAGCGGCGGCGACCCCGCTCAGAATCTTGGACAGAATGGTCTCCGGTGTCTCGCCGTCTGCATGCGCGTCGAAATTCAAAATAATGCGGTGACGCAGCACTGCCGGGGCCACCGTCACCACGTCTTCAACACTAAGATGCATCCGCCCGCGCATCAGCGCCAGCACCCGCCCGCACTCGATCAGCGCCTGTGCGCCTCGGGGAGAACTCCCGTATCGTATGTACCGATTCGTAATCGCCGCCGCTTGGCTTGCGCCCGGTTGAGTAGCCATTACTAGATCGATCGCGTGTTCCTGGACATGCGGGGCCACGATCACTTGCCGGGCAATCGCCTTCAGCTCCGCAATTTGTGTTCGGTCCATCACCTGCATCAGTTCTGCTTCTTCCCGCTTCACCGTCACTTCGACAATCCGGTTCAGGTCCTGGCGCGATGGGTAAGAAACCAGAATTTTCATCAGAAACCGGTCCAGTTGCGCTTCCGGCAGCGGATACGTGCCTTCCATCTCAATCGGATTTTGAGTGGCCATCACGAGAAAAGGCGCCTCTAGCGTGTAAGTGCTGTTGCCGCTGGTCACGGTCCGTTCCTGCATCGCCTCGAGCAAAGCCGATTGCGTCTTTGGCGTCGCTCGATTAATTTCGTCGGCAAGAACTAGGTTCGCAAAAATCGGCCCCGACTGGAATCGCAGGTTCTTGTGCCCGTGCTCGTCGGTTTCCATGATGGTACTGCCGACAATGTCTCCGGGCATTAAGTCGGGGGTGAACTGGATGCGCGAATATCTCAGGTCCAATACCCTCGACAGGGTTCGCAGTAGTGTGGTCTTGCCTAGGCCGGGCACTCCCTCAAGCAGAACGTGTCCGCCAGCTACCAGGCAGATCAAGACGCCATCGATGACCTCCCGCTGGCCTACGATGATCTTTCCGATTTCGTCGCGCACGCGGGCTAACTCGCCGCTAGCGCGCTCTACTGTCCCGGCATCGGCCTGAACCTTGTCTACCATGATCAAATCATTCTAAAGGAAACGCCATCCGGTCACTTGGACGCGAACACCATATTTGCCGGTTGCAAGCCGTGGCGGGCGCAATGGGCCAAATAAAGCCGTCCGTAACTCTCTAGTACGTAGTTCGCCTTACCAAACCCGAGTCGTTCAGCCGTCTGATCGATCCATGTCTCGGGCCCTTCGAGTTCCAGAAAAGTTCCAATGGGGGTTTCGTCCAACGTGACGACACCCTCCTTGTCCGCTTCCCGCCGAAATTCAGTGCGGAATTTTTCATAACGAAACGAGGGCGCGAATCCGAGGCGCTCCAAAATTGTTTGCATATTGGAAAACGACTCAACCGCCGTCTCCCATTCTTCACGAATCTTGTAGGGACCGTCTTCGCTGCCGCCCTTCCAAGTAAGGACAACGCACGAATCTACTTGCCGCAGCCGCAAGATCTGCCGCTTGCTACGCAAACGTTGATCGACAGAATCGTAGAGTGTGTTGGCTTCGAAAACACGCGGCGCCGACACCCCAAAATCTGCGCTCTGCAGTCGATCGGCCATCCCATCCACACCCGGCAAAGGGATCTTGACCTCGATTTCCCGCCCGGCGGTCGCCAAATCCGATTGTCTCATCCGTATAATTGAGAAGATACTTGCGCGCCTGTAGCTCAGTTGGATAGAGCGAATGACTTCGAATCATTAGGCCGGGGGTTCGAGTCCCTCCGGGCGCACCATTCATAACAAGAGAGTTAAGTTTAGGCCGTTGGTATCGCGGCCACCTTTTGAGAGCTAGCGGCATTAAATCGATCTTGGGGCACTCACGGCTTCGATAACCTTCACTAGATGGAATTCACTCTGTTGGCTCCGCTTTTGTAATCCAGTTGGATCAAATATCGCTTATCGGAATTCGATACCACGAGTCGAAAATCGAAGTGATTTTGAGAGACCAAACACAGATTGTGCTGCCGTTTACGTGGACTGAGCAAGGTTCGATCCTCGAAAACCTGAAACGCCCAGATAACGGATTGAAGCAGCTAATCGATTTGAGTGGAGTTGAGACTTGGTTCTATAAGCCGGAACATATAGTGGCGGCTAAGCTGGAAGAGCATCAAACCGGTTCCCATTCACTCGTTCTGTACATTAAAACCTACTCGCGAGAAATACGTCAGCACGATATCGGTCTTGGCGCGCTGAAAGATCGAGCAGACCAAAAAACTTTTGGGCTCGCCGCTCTCGCGGGGATGGCTCCCCCAACCAAGAAGGCTTCGAACTAACGACGCTTGGCGCTTTCGGTATCGGCGCCTTCAGAATCTCATCCATCTTGGTCGCCACCTCTTTCCGCATTCTGTCAGCGAAGTGCGTATAAATATCGAGCATGCTCGCCTGTGCCCAGCCGAGCGCAGACTGAATTGCCTTCGGGTTAACACCCTGGACGGCCAGGAGCGTAGCGGCCGTGTGTCTCAGATCATGAAAACGATGGCGTTCAATGCCGGCTAGTTCCAGGATTCGCTGAAACCTCGTGGTGACAGCTCGGCTTTCAAGTGGCGTCCCGACCGTTGTGGTGAAGAGAAAGCTGACTTGCTGCTTCTTGCCATCGACGAAGACTTCCGGTGTTTGCCATTGCGATCCACACAATGGCGCTCTTCTTCCTGTCGAGCGATGTGATTAGCAATCGCGTTCAACGTGACGCTTGGCAGATCGACGGTACGTCGGCCTTTCTTCGTCTTTGGCTCCCCTAGATGGATCGCTCCCTTTTGTCGTCGTAGTGAGTAGGAGACTCGGAGCTTTCCAGCTTCCAGGCCAACATCCTCCGGCCGAAGGGCCATCGCTTCATCTTGGCGAAGTCCGAGCGAAACGGCGACCGTAAATAAACACTCGAGCCGATCGCCCGCGATGAATTCCAGAAACTTTCTCGCCTCAGTCGGTGTGAGGGGATGAACTTCCTTTGAAAGAACCCGGGGCGGCTCAACCAGAGATGCCACGTTTTGGCTGGTCAGTTGATCGTTCACCGCGGTGCGGAGTGCCTTGCGCAGAATGGCGTGCATGTACTGAACCGTCCGGCTGCTGAGCCCGTCGTCAGTTTTCGCGTTTAACAGCCTTCGCACATCGAGCGTCTTCAGCTTGACGAGTCCAATCTGGCCAAGCGAAGGAACATCAAATGGCGCCGTTCTTGCGCTTTACAACGTCTGACAGCCAGCGCTCGAGATATTAGCCTACCGTTAGTCGATCCGAAATGACGACTCCAAGCTTGCTGCGCGGGCCAAGCGCTGCTCAAGATGTATAAGTTATTTTGCCGGACCTGATGGAAGAGGCTACGGCACGGGAGTAAGTGAACGTAACCCGGCAGAAAGGAAGTCTATTCCTGTGAACGTCCCGACCTTAGGGATCTACTCGTTGATCTGAGCCGGATCCCCGGGAGCGCTGAGGTAATCGGAGTAGTCCCAACGAGTGAATTCGGCGATCTGATCTAACGTGACGTTGGCCTCTGACTCGATGTCGATATCGAGGATTTCGACGTCTCTAAGTTGGCCGAACGCGGACAATAGATTTGCCCTGAGGTCGACTAATTCTTGTTGAGACCTGGGATTTTCAAAGTAAGTCGGCGAGACCGTAAGCAGAATATCAACGGTGTACTGTTCCGAAGGTTCAATCTCCACGTGGGGATGCACTTTCACGAGCACCCTGGTAATCTCTCGGCCGCGGCTCTTGAGCAGCCTCTCCAGGACAATCAAAGCAGCTTTGCATCTAATGTTGAACGCAGTTGGAAGTTCAGTGCGGTCGTAACGCCGCCGTAGCCAGCGGCGCAACATAGCCATATCTTCTGACGCAACGGCCCACGCTGTGGGCTCGTTCGACTCAAGGAAGGTTCGAGAGATCAGCCTACATTCATTGATCTTAAGTTCGTAAGAAGCGATGGTCGGTGCTGCGATTCCAAGCTGCAGCCGCCTGGGTGACTTCCCGCGCGTCAAATTTCCGTCCCGTTGGCTATCTTCAATGTGTCGAGCGGGAAGAATCTCAAAGAACGGCTCTTGCTCAGGGATGTTGTGGCATATGTCGCAGCTGTGGGAGATAAGCACCACGAGATCCTCCGGGCCGATCGGTTCGAGAAGGGGCGGAGTCCAATACTCAGAAATTATTAGATCGGGAGCGATCACAGAGCCCTGTCGCCATAAGTGTGACTTCGGATCGGAGAGCAAGCGCACACCGAACAAGGATTAGAAGCCCGTCTCTTCCTCAATTGACCGGAACCTCTGGTCGCTTGTGCGTTCGGGAATTCCGCGAGCCGCGAACAACCGCCGATAATCTTTGCGGGGAATGTCCGTCGCAGCCTCCCCAAAGATGCGCTCTAACTGCTTCTTGCACGCCTGCACATCTATCGGATCGGCCGCCAATAAAACGAGGAAATCAGCCCGTGCCTGAGGGCGGCCTCGTAGCGCTTCACTAAGACGTCGAGGGGATCTCGTTCTCCAGAACCTGGCGATGTTCAGGAGGAGTTCGATCTGATTTAAGTTACTCGCATGAGGAGCGGCGCCGCTCGCCCAGCCGTAAACAGACTGACGAGAAACGTGGAGCGCGCTCGCGAGCTCGGATAGGTTTATCGACAACACATGCTGGATAAACGCGAGGTTTCCCGTTAGCGATGACGGGAGATC
>JBARMQ010000576.1:0-1730 GCA_049802535.1 Bryobacteraceae bacterium
GCGTGCGCTCGCTACTGGTTCCCCGAATCATCCGGTGAAACGACGACGAATAGGGGTGTTCCTTGATGAATAATTCGGAGCAGCGTTCTCCCTTTGGCTTCTGCTGCAAGCTTGTTGAAGTCCGCCACGGAATTGACCGGCTGTTGATTAATGCTGACAATCACATCGCCTTCTTGAAGTGTTTGGGCTGCCGGGCTGTTTGGATCGACATCCCTAACGATGACGCCTTCCGTTACGGCGGGTACATCGAACTGTTTTCGTAGTTCGGGCGTCAATCCCTGCACCGTCACGCCGCGGAGAGGCCCTTCCGAAGGCGACTGAGGCTGACGCTCGCTCGCCGAATAGCTCAGATTAGGAGGCCGCGCCTCAAGCGTGAGCTTTGTGGTGACTGGCTCGCCGTTGCGAAGAACCTCGAGCGTTACAGGCGTGCCGGGGTTTGTATTGGCAACCATCGCCAACAATTCGTTGGAACTGTTTATCCGCTGGCCGTTGAATTTGCGGATTACGTCGCCAGGTTTCAGCCCCGCTTTCTCTGCCGGGCCGCCGTGTGCTACGTCCTGAACCAAGGCCCCGGCAGTGTCCGGAACCTTGAACTCCTGTGCGAGATCCTCGGTCACTGGCCCGATGGTGACGCCCATGTATCCGCGGGTCACTTTTCCAGAGGCCACGAGCGATTCCATGACGCGCTTTGCCATGTTCATGGGAATCGCAAAACCGATTCCGATGAAGCCGCCCTCACCCTCTGGGCCCGAGTCGCCGCTGAGAATCGCGGTGTTAATGCCGACCATCTCTCCGCGGACGTCGACTAAAGCACCGCCGGAGTTGCCTGGATTGATTGCAGCGTCGGTCTGAATGAAATCCTGTACCGCTTCGATTCCTCCTTCCGAGCGACCAAGGGCACTCACGGTTCCACGGGTAACGGTAAAGTTCAAACCGAACGGATTGCCAAACGCCATCACTGTGTCGCCTACGTGCAGTGTTGACGAATCGCCAAGGGCTACAGCAGACAGCCCCCGAGCATCGATTTTCACGACGGCAATATCGGTATCCGGGTCGGCGCCCACGAGCTTGCCCTTGAACATGCGATGATCCGGCAGCATTACTTCAATCGAGCTGGCATGATCGATCACATGATTGTTTGTGACGATATAACCATTGGGATCAAAGACGACGCCGGTCCCAAGTGCATGCTCCTTCTGTTCGGAAGGAACTTGTGGCGACGGCCCTCCGAAAAACTGTCTGAACAGCGGATCCATCAACATCGGCGACTGATCCGCTTTCACAATTTGCTCGGTCCGGACATACACAATGGAGGGCGCTACCGATCCGATGATCTGTTCGTAGGCGTTATTTTCCTGCTCCAGCAGGTTAATCTGAGGGTCGTCCAGCGCCTTCCCGGCAGCTAACGCCAGCGGCTCGTGACCATGACGAACGAGAAAAGAAAGACCCAAAGAGATTAGGGCGATCGCCGCCAATCCGAATATCAGGGTCGGAGATCTCTGGTGCCTAGAGAATTGGGTTTGCAGATCGCGCATAATATATCCGCGGCCGTGAAGGCGCCGGCTGCCGCGTACTCCTTGTCACGCGCCAGCGCTCTTCTTTTTCTGCCCGTTCTCCGCGTTTGCGGAATCCTTGGCGGTCTTGATTTCAACCGGTTTTGACAATGCCGATGCGGCGATAGGTATAGAGATTTCCAAAACGCCGTTATCGAATTCCGCGTTTACCTGGCC
>JBARMQ010000577.1:0-12366 GCA_049802535.1 Bryobacteraceae bacterium
GAATAAACTCCAGGCCGGTTGAACTCGCCTTCAGCCGCTCTCCAACTTGTTCAGCCAAATTAGCGAGACGAAACAATGATGATTTGTGGTCCAGTCCAGGAAACTCGACGCGCGCTAACTCCAACGCGGCCACGTCCAAAGTGGTCTCCGATCGTTCGTTTTGCAATGCGTCGCGCAGCCGTCGCACGCGGCTAGCTTACCACTTCTTTTCGGCTTCGCTGCCGCCGAATGGGAGCCATCAAAATTGTGACTTGTTATGTTGCTTCGAGCTGATTGCAGGCTGTCGCAACGTCCGGTGATAAATCGGCCACTTGCTCCAGGTGGACGATCGCAAAAAGTTCGGCCACGCGCTGCTTCGCCCCCGCGATCCGCAGTCTGCCGCCAGCTTTTTTGGTCTGCGCCGCGCTAACCATCAGCACTCCCACGGCGGAGCTATCGATAAAGTCCACATTGGTCAGGTCCACTACAATCTTCCGCCGTCCCTCTTGCAGAAGATTGGCAATCGTATTTTCAAGAGAGCGCAGATTGGTTCCGGCGTGCAGCCTTCCGGCAAGCTCCACGACCGTAACCCCTGGTGCTACTTCGCGAATACTGATGTCCGCAGGCATAGGAGCAACCCGGTTAATTCTTGACAGTTTGGGCTGAGGCAAGTCCGGGATCGAGTGCAACCACCGGGTTGTATGTTAGAAGCCGTCCGCAGCTCTCGCAAAAGATCACCTGATCCCCGCGCCGCAGGTCCTGAAAAAGTTGCGGCCGCAGACTAATCTGGCATGCATCACAACGGCCCTCCGTCGCATCGGCGATCGCAGTGCCCTTCGTCTTGCGGCGAATTCGCTCGTAATCGGCATACAGCTTCGGGCTGATCTCTGTCACCGCCGCCTTTCGCTCATTCTGGCGTTCGGCCAATTCGTGTTTGTCGGCCGCGGTCCGTGCCATCGCGCTCTTCTTTTCCGACTCGACGTGCTGTTGCTGCTTTTTCAACTCACCTTCAGCCGCGCGAATGTTCTTGTCGAGCGGTTCGGCCTGCTCCATCAGCTCCAGAATCTTGTCTTCGGACTTGCGAATTTCGGCTTCGCAGTATGCGATCTCATTTTGAAAGGCCTTGTACTGCTCGTTTGTTTTGGCCTCACTCGTCTGGCCTTTCAACTTCGAGATCTTTTGTTCTTGGAGTTGGATATCGCCTTCGCGCTTTTTACGTTCGCGCTGATTCGAAGCTTGGGAAGCCTTTGCCGCGTCCAACTGGCGCGTGTGCGCTTCCAGCTTCTTCTCAATCTCGGCAATATGTTTGGGTAACGTCGAAATTTCGCGTTCAAGCGCTAAAATTTTGCGGTCGAGCGCCTGAAGACGCAACGCAAGAGCGAGGTCCTGCAGCATTAATTCCGAATTTTAGCACGTGCCGGAGTCAGTCGGTCCTTGAAGGGCCGTACGAAGGACTTCGCCGCCAACCCCAATTCATTCACACCCAGCATCCGCGCAGCAACGGCGAACAGCCCCACACCCAGTGGCAGGCATACCGCAAGAACGGCGATATAGCCCCACCGGTTTGCCGCCCATCGATGGCTAATTTGCTGGTTCACCAACACCAGCGGAATTGCCATCATGAGGGACGCCGCCCCGATGCGTACAAAACGATGCAACAAATATCGCCCTTCAATACCGCCCAATTTTCGTCTCAGCAGTTCGAATAGGCACAAACAAGCCACAATTGCGACCACCGATGTGGATAGTGCAAGCGCCGTGTAGCCCATATGGAAATAACTGGTCAAGGTAATCGCGGCCACAAAATTCACGGCGACCGAAACCATGCTGATGTACATCGGCGTCTGCGCATCCGATAGCGCATAGAAAGCCGGGTTCAGAATCTTCGTTGCGGCGTAACCCAGTAATCCAATCGAATACAGTGAGAGCGCCGTCGCCGTTTGTTGGGTGTCGTAAAGTTCAAAACGGCCGCCTTGAAACAAGGCTCCGATAATGGGCCGCCCCAGAATGATCAGTCCAAAGGATGAAGGCACTGTCAAAACAAACATCATCGCCAACGACCGTGAGAGAGTCTGCCGAAACTCCTCAAAATTGCTGGAAGCCGCGCTACGGGAAATCGAAGGCAACATGGCGGAAGCGAATGCGACGCCGAAGAGACCCAGCGGAAACTGCATGAATCGGAACGAATACGCCAGCCAACTCACCGGCCCATCGGCGCCACGCAGCGGGTCATACATCCGCGACGCCAGATTCGTATTCACCATGGTGTTGATTTGAACGGCCGCATTGCCAAGAATGGCAGGAATCATCATGCGGCCAATTTGCCGCAACGCCGGATTCGACCAATCGTAATCCCACCGGAAGTGGAACCCAAGCGAGCGCAGGCTGGGAATCTGCCACGCCAATTGCAAGATGCCGCCCAATACAACGCCGTACGCCATGCCCTCAATCGGTGTGACTCCAATATGCGGTCCCAGCCAGAAACCGATGGACAAACCAAATGCCAACGATCCGATATTGAAAAACGTCGAAGCCATTGCTGGAACGGCAAATTTGTCGTGGGCATTTAAAACGCCCATGGCCTGCGCCGCCAGGGCCACCACCAGCAAAAACGGGAACATGATCCGCGTTAAGTGAACTGCCAGCGCAAACTTACCTGGAACCGCGGCATAACCAGGAGCAAGCAACGAGACCAATTGCGGACTGAAGATCATGCCTAATAGGCAAACCAAGCCGACTACCGCCACAATCGCGGAGGCCACCATGTTGGATAGCCGCTCCGCCTCCTCGTGTCCGCGGTTCGCCAACGTCTCCGTAAATGCAGGGACGAATGCCGCCGATAAAGCGCCCTCGGCAAAAAGGTCGCGCGTCAGATTAGGTATGCGAAAGCCGAGTAAAAAGGCGTCGTACGAAAGGCCTGCCCCGAACTTTTGCGCCATCACCATCTCGCGCACCAGCCCGGTCACCCGGCTCATGGCGATCGCAACCGAAACCACGCCCGCAGACCGGGCGACCTTTTCCGATTGCACCGTCCGTTCGAAGTTTATAGCGGTTTGAGGCATTGAAAAACAGTGAGGTCAGCCGGCCTCACTGCGCTTTGCCATATTCGTCCATAAAATGAGCGATGGTCATGATGCCGGTGTAATAGTTCGAGATTCGATACTTCTCGTTCGGGGAGTGCAGCCCGTCGTCTGGGAGTCCGAAGCCCATCAGCACGGTTGGGATCTTCAGGTAGGTCGCAAACTCGCCCACAATTGGAATCGATCCGCCGCTGCGAATAAACACCGTGGGCTTTCCTAACATTTCACTAAAGGCCTTCGCCGCCACGTCGATCGCTGGGTGATGCGGATTCACCGAAATGGCCGGCCCCGCGCTCAGAATGCGCACTGTGGTCTCAATCCCTTTTGGAGTTGCGTCCTTAACCCATTGCTTCAGCGCCGCCACCACTTTGTCGGGATTCTGTTTCGGTACCAGGCGTATGCTGACTTTCGCTGTTGCCTTCGCGGGGATCACTGTCTTTGCCCCTGCGCCTGTGAAGCCGCCCGCAATCCCGTGTACCTCAAGCGTTGGGCGCGCCCACACTCGTTGCAACACAGACTGCTCGGGCTCGCCAGTCAACTGCGTCGACCCGACTTCGTCTCGCAAAAACTCTTCTTCGGAAAAAGGAAGCCTGCTCCAACTCTCGAGTTCCGCCGGATCGGCCGGGGCCACATCATCGTAAATTCCCGGGATTTGAATATGCCCGTCCGCGTCCTTCGCTTTGCCCAGCAGTTCGATCAATCCATAAACCGCATTCGGCGCAGCCCCGCCATACATCCCCGAATGCAAGTCGCGCGCCGGCCCGCGCGCCTCAATTTCGGCATACAGCAATCCGCGCAGACCGACACACAAAGTTGGCACGCCATCGGCAAACAACTCGGTATCGGATACTAAGGCGACGTCTGCCTTCAGTTTCTCCGTGTGTTCCGGAACATACCTCGAAATCGACTCTCCGCCGATTTCCTCTTCGCCTTCAATCAAGAACTTCAAATTGACGGGAAGCGTCCCACTAACGGCGCGTAGCGCCTCCACGGCCTTAATGTGCATGTACATTTGGCCTTTGTCATCGCAAGCGCCTCTCGCGTAGATATTGCCATCCCGAATATTCGGCTCAAACGGCGGCGTTTTCCACAACTCGATTGGGTCTGGCGGCTGTACGTCATAGTGCCCATAACAAAGCACCGTCGGCTTTCCCGGCGCATGCAACCAATCGGCATAGACTAACGGGTGATTGCCGGTCGGAATAATCTCGACGTTCTCGAGACCAGCCCGCTTCATCGCCTCGGCGACGTAACGCGCTGCCCGTACGACGTCTTGCCGGTGTTCGGGAAGCGTACTCACGCTCGGAATCCGCAATAGATCGAGAAGTTCGTCGAGCAGGCGCGCTTCGTTCGACTTTACATAATCGCTGACAGCAGATGGCAAAATGGGGAACCTTGCTCAATTATAAGTGCGCAACTGTGTCCGGTGTTCTCGCGGCCTGCCCGATTTTGGCGCTAAACTAGTCCTCACCTTGGTTCATGCTTCGGCGAGATCACCTGTCAAACGGCTCCGATTGGCGGTCGCAGTTCTGTTTTTCTATCTCTCCTGCGGCGGTATCTTGCTCTCACTCTGGGCCCATGTGCTTTCGCTTTTCGGCCTCGATCCGCGCACATACTTCCACTGGACCTGGCTCGTCCAACTGGTCCTGCTGATGCTCCTAATTCCGATCTTGGTTCACATCCTGCGACGGGGGTTGGACGGAGTGCGGCTTTTCCCAGTCCCGCACTGGCAAAAGCGCCTTCTTGTCGGTTTGATCGTCTATTACACACTGCATTTTTACCTTTTCATCTGGCTGGCATCCGATCACCTCGAAAGCTATATGACATGGCGCATGTATTCGGCGGGATGGCTACTGCTCTTCACCGTTTGCGCGATGTATTACTTCGTGCGCGCGCGACCTTATCCAGACCGGAAGTGAGCAAATCACTTCTTCGGCGTCACATCCCAGAAGATGGTGCAATCCTCAACGTCTTCCTTATGCGCATACATTTTCTCCAGGCCCAGGTCTGCAATCAAATCGTCGTCGCCGCAGGTAGCCACCGTGTGGTAATACCCCGCCCTTACCTTCTTATAGAGTTCCGGACGCGGCACCACGTGCAATTGGGCTGCTTTCGCAGGAGGGAATTGTAGCTTATGCGAGTCGGCTGTCTCCATACCATCGGGAACCGGCCGTTTCAACAAGAAGAAGATCTGCTCATCGGCCCATAGGGTCGCATCCGGAGGGGTCACTTTCTTGACCTTCTGCGCCATTTCTTCTATATCCGCCCAACCAAACGAATCGATATTTTCGTCGTAGAATGACCGTCCAAACGAGAGCGCGAACACCGACGTTGCGATCAGCACCGGACGCCATGGATGCTCCGCCGCACCCATACTGGATACCGCCCAATACAGCCCGGCCACGGCCAAAATACTTAAAAATGGAACGGTAAACAAGAAGTAGCGCCGAAACGTCGGATGTGGCGTACAGAGGTAAAGCGCCTCCAGCGGAACAATCCAAGCACAGAGGTAGTATTCGGCCTTGCGGGCCCGTTCCCACCCACCCCGGCGGAAGACGAACACCGCCCCAGCAATTGCCAGGCACATCAGAATCAACGACTGCGGCGAATTCATCCAGGCGGTGATTTCTTCCCAGTTATGTTTCTCGTTGCCGGGCCAGTCCAGGCGCCGATACGACATGTTATACGCCAATATGTTGAACACGGTCTGTTGCGGAAATTTGAGATACAGCCACAACACTGGAAGGAATGCCACGAATTCGCCCGCGACCACCCCCGCCGCGTTCGCCAAGCGCTTTCCTGGAAGTGAGTAAACCAGCAGCCAAATGAGAATCACCGGTCCAATCGGGGCAGACAACAGCGACGAACCGGCGGCGATTCCCGCCAGTAATCCTGCGCCCGCCGCCGCCAGCGGAATGGTCTGCCCACGGGCGATCACCGCCAAACGGTATGCCCCAACGATGCACAGCAGGCACAATCCGTAGGCCTGGGCAACGGTGCCGTACTGGATTACAATCAGGCTCAATCCGAAAAACAAGGCGGCTGCGATGGAGGCTGGCGTGCGCCACCGCACGTCCGGGAACCGCGACAACATAAATTGCCCAACCAGGAAAATCGCCCCCACTGTTTGAAGTGATGCAACGACGTGTGCGACGCGCCAGCTATCTGTGAATACATGCAGCCAGAATGCGACCCAGAAGGCGTTTAGCGGCGTCTGCGGAAAACAGTAATCGACATAGGGTAATTGCCCCCGGTCGATGAGTTGTGCGGCCAGCAGATGAAACCCTTCGTCCCAAGCAAACGACAGCGTCTGCGAGTAGACCAGGATGATCGCGGCCAAACCCGCCACCACCGCCAGCAGCAGCGCCAAACCTCTGCCACGGCGTTGCGGCGGCCCCGCGGGCGGGATCACCGCTTCAGTATGTACGGAAACATCGCTCACGAAAAAAGGATAGCGAGCCAACGCGCCTATTTCAAAATTACCAACCCGCTGCTAAGGACAGGGCGCAGCCGGGCCGTGGGTGGGTGGAAAGAATTCTACGGTGACTCGAACTCCACTGTGTATTAGCGGATGCACTTTCCTGATGGGGCGCTGGAAACTACCGGTAGAAGGGCCGCGGCCCTGCCGCAGTCGAACCGAAGTTTCTCTGGACCGCCTGGACAAGAATTGCAATTCCGGATCGCTTGGCGTTGAACAAGAGTGCTTTGGTTCAAGAGGGTCCTCAGTGACACGCGAAAGCGGTCTTATGCTGGTGTTTTCTGGCGCTGGGCAAACTCAGATAAGAGGTCCATTGTAGGTGGCAACGCTCCGAATTGCTGAAAGAGCCCGAGCGATTCCACAAGCACCCAGTCCTCTATAATCTTGCCCCTTTGAATGCGGTGGATCGTTATCATCCTGATGTTTATGCGCTTTCCGGTCGGCGGAATTCCCATCCATTGGCCTGTTTGCGTTCCATCCATCGCTAACTGGCTGATTACTCGGTCTCCGTCGGAGAACATCTGCTCCACTGTGAACTTGAGATCGGGAAACCCGGACAACCAATCGGTGATATGGGCCTTGATTGCCGCAGGACCGCGCGGTGCAGCATCGCAGGGCGGACCTGATCGGAGTTGGTGGGTGTGGCAGTCTTCATCGAAAATGGTGTCAGCGACTTCGAGGTTCCGCTCGTTCCAAAGCTCTTCAACGAACCTGGCCACAATGTGTTTGTTGTCTTTCATGTTCGATGAGCTCCCATGCACTATTTTCTGTTACAAGCTCTTCAAGCGATCACTCACCAATACGAACTGACAATGGACCGCACTCCAAACACTGCACCGCGCCATCAAAGCTCATGCTCAGACCGCCTTCAATAACTTTTGGAACGTCGGAAACGAAATGGAACGGCTCACGCGCACCCCACACCTGCGCTAAGCCTTGCCTCAATGGCGGTTTTCCCGTATCTTGAAGGGCATGGAAGTCCACTTCAACCCCGAGACGGAAAAGAAGCTCAAAGACCTCGCCGTACAGAACGGGCGCGCGACGGCGGACGAGCTTGTGCAGGATGTTGTCGAGTGCTATTTCGATGAGCTTGCCAATGTGCGCGACATGCTCAACAGCCGCTATGACGACCTGAAAAGCGGCAGCGTGCAGCCGATTGACGGCGAGGAAGCCTTCTCCCGGCTGAAAACAAAACCCAAGCACAGCGCAACAATCGCAGCGCACGAGCGGTTACGCGCTTCACCCGGAAGCTTACACGGACCTCGACGAAATACGCGAGTACATTGCAGACGACAAAAGCAACGGAGGCAGCCGGAATTCCTTTCGGCACGCGGCGCTTGAGCACCTGCCCCGCCGCAGCCCTTATGCTAAAAACAGGACGCGATGAACAAAGCGCTCGAGCAACAGGAAGATTTTGTTAGCCTGTACCGCAAAGCCTTTGCGGAGTACGGGACACAGGCTCTATGGAACATGCGGCCTATCGAAGCCCCTACCACGGCTGACGCCCTCGCGATCACCAAGGCCCTGCGGACGCATGGCGGCATGGAGGGCCGCCGCTTAGCAGAACGGATCGAACAGGTTTGCCGTGCCCCTCACTAAACTGCAATGCCATGTGTTGCGGTTGCTCGCCGAAGAACGCAGCCCGGATAGCTACATAGCTGGCGGGGTCGCCATTAACCGTGAAGGCCCGCGTTTTTCCGGCGACATCGACATTTTTCAGGACACGGAGCAACGGCTTCAGGCTGCTGCTGCCGCCGACGAAAAAACCTTAACTGCTGCTGGACTTAAACTCTCATGGAAGAAGATCGTCACCGGCAAGCGCGAGGCTGAGCTTGAGGGCCTTAGCGATAGGATGAGGCTCGAATGGGTACACGACTCGCCCTTCCGTTTTTTCCCGCCGGAACGTGATGAGCTTTTCGGTTACGTGCTGCATCCCGTGGACTTGGCGACGAACAAGACATCCGCTGCAGCCGACCGCCGGGAACCTCGCGATGTTGTTGACCTCGTGACAATTCATGAAAACATCCTTCCGCTTGGGGCCGCGATCTGTGCCGCCGTGGGCCGATTTCCCGGTCAATCGCCGGAAGAAATGCTTGCCGACATTACGCGCCACAGCCGCTTTACGGCGGAAGAATTTCGCGTGCTGGCAACCGAACAGCCCATAGACGTGCCCGGCCTTCATCGGCACATCCGTAGCATGCTCGAAGACGCCGAACGATTCGTCGGCCGTATACCGAGCGATGCCGTAGGCTTCGTTTTTCTGGACGAGAAAGGAAAAGCCGTTCAGCCTGATCTTGATGCACTCGATCAATACCAACGTCATGCCGGAGCGACGGGTGGCATATGGCCGTCATCCCCAGAGATATCAAGCGCGATGTTAGAGCGTTATAAAGATCAGAGCGGCAACGGCGGCGATCCAAAGCAGTAACAGCCGTAAAATCGGTCCTTTGTACCGCATTGATAGAACGTGCAGCGCGTGAGGCTTATGGCCAGACAACGTAAGCAATCGAAACAACAAGGACGCCATTCCGACAAATCACCTCTACGTCGATGGTCTTCGCAGGATGTCTGCACCGGAGACAAGGGCGCTCAGCCAGTGGCTGACCTGATCGATCCGGATATCCGAGCGCGAAAGCATGCAACGCACGCCGCCGATTGCAACGTCCCCAGCCGCCATTCCGAAGTTGTCCCCTGGGTAGATCAAAAGTGTTTGCATGAAGCGCATGGCGTCACGCCAGGACTGCTCGTAGCGGGCGGCGCGACAGTGGTCACCGCGGTCAGACGCGATCGCCCAAGCGGCTGCGATCCCCTCGGCTATAAACCCGGTATCGAAGCTCGGCTCGTCGGGGCTTAGATCTTCCAGAAATGC
This sequence comes from Bryobacteraceae bacterium, assembly GCA_049802535.1. Classification (GTDB taxonomy): domain Bacteria; phylum Acidobacteriota; class Terriglobia; order Bryobacterales; family Bryobacteraceae; genus Bog-105. The sequence continues at coordinate 9,407 of JBARMQ010000577.1, forward strand.
GCCATTCTTCTCCAATTGCTGTTCAATGGCCCAATCGGCGCACTCGAACGCGAGCTCAGCTTGCGCGGGATCGCCAGTTAAATCGTAAATTGCGCGCCACCCTTGGGGCTGCCAACCGGCCATCCCCCAATTCGGAATTGCACTAAACCTTCGCCGGTAAAACTCAGCATGGGTCGCGGTCACCGGAGGGGGAGAACCGGTGGCTCGACAATATTCTCCAAGCGCCCACAGAACGCCGCCTGGAAGATAGTCCTGATCGTCTGGATATTCTAGACGCTTCGGAAAAGCGCTGATGCGGCCATCCTGGCGGAAGAGAGATACCAAACCCGCGGCAAGCTGGCGCGCCGCCGCCGAATACAGCAGGTCAGTTCCGCTCCGTGCGAGGCCAGCGAGCAGTACGCAATCGGCCAAAGTCCCGGCGCCCCGATTGGGCAGATACAGACTGCCGTTAGAAACATGAGGGAGACAGTAGCGATAGCCGCGCACCGCGGTTTCACGCCAGAAGGGTTCACCGAGGAGTCGCCCCGCCGAGTCCAGGGTCACCAATCCATGCACACTGCGCGCAGACGTTCCGGCGTGCTGCTTCTCTCCCGTTACCGGGTTCAACCAATAGCAGGGAATCCCATCGCTCCCGATCGACGAATGAATGTAAGAGCCGAGCAGCCGGATATGCGACTCGGCTGATTCGATTGTGTACGGACCAGGTTCGCGATGCGGGAAGCCGAACTTAAGCGGAGACACAACGCCGCCGTTATCTACCCATTCGCCAACTTGAAAGGTCGTCCAGAAGCACTGACCAGCATTGCCGGCCTTCGCCAAAGCCGCTTGCACAAACTCTTCACGCGACCAGTTGTTGTAAGTAAGGGCGCTTGGCAGCAGAACTGTTGTTTTCCCATGAGCAGTAGCTGCGAGAGCATCTAAGCCCCGGCGCAGTTTCTTGGCGACGTCGCTGAGCGGCGCGTTTCCAAGCCGTTCTGGATGGTGCAGAACGGAGACAACGATTGTAAGCGAATCCAGATCCTGAGGCCGCGCCGCCTGAAAGCGCTCCTCGGATCTCGCTTTTTGGACGGCATCGGAAATGCAAGCATCGATCTGATCCCCGAGAGCTATGCCGTAGCCAATTAAAATGCCGCGATCGTACAGCTTGATGCCGGCTCCCTCTATGCGAGCAGGAATCAAGAATTGCGGTAGTGTCTCGCCGAAGCGCGAAGGGCGATTGGAGCCCGTTGTGCGCGGTTTAGTCACGCCATCTTCACCACGGGAGTGGGCTCGAAGGATTTCGCGAGCCCGCGCGGTGAGACGCTCTCCTATCTGCGCGTCGCGCCACCAATGCGTTTCCGGTCCTTGACGAATCCCATACGTCAGCCAATCTTCACCCGGCTCAACGTACTTCATCACCGTATGGCGATAGAGATCGTGAGGTTCGTAGGTGTCAACATTGGCGTTGAAAACTCGCGCATGGCGGTACTGTTCTATCTCGCTGATGAAGACCTGTGTGTTGGGAAGCGCGCCACCACGCTTGTTCGGCAGCACGCGGCTGCGAACCACGATGCCGTACCGATCGAAGTCCAGCTGGCTCGGAGCAATGGGTTCAAGCGGCCCGAGAAACGTCACCGCAATCTTCAACTCATCGAGATTGCCCATGTGGATGGCGCCGAGCGAATTTCGCAACGTGATCACAGTTGCAAAAACCAGGTCGGAACAGGCGTTTCCCGTGTCCGGGGGGAAATGCCAGAACCCATCGCGCTGCACCCGAAAATCATCGGCTCTGCGGCGGAAGCTCACGAACGTCCCCCCTGCCGCATCGTAGCTACAGTCGAGGCTCGTGGGCGGGACGGGAACCATCCCCGATCGAAGATAGGCTTCGGCGGTTTGCCGCGCCAATATCGCCGGCGGCAGCCCGTTTGGCAGCTTTGTTCCCGAGCTCGCGGGCCGTGGCATAAGTTGCGAGTCAAAAGACTCGATAGTCTTCGCCATTTCCAGATCGGTCCAGATGTTAAACAGCGTCTCTACGCGGTACCCGCGGGAGTTGGCCCATTCGAAGCCACCCCGAAACGGGAAATGCACGAGCGCCAAAGCGCCTTCTACTTCCCCGCCTTCTTCTTCCACCGCACCAATCGCTTTTCTCAAAGACGTGCCGGAGCTAAGCGAATCGTCGATGACAATAGCCGGACGGTTCTTGTCGAAATGGCCCTCAATGCGACGGCAAGAAAGGTATGGCTTTCGGCGCTCGCGAATGGATGCGCCCGTATAGCGCCCTCCCCCCAGCAGGACACAGGCTGAGAGCAAGGGTGCTGCCGTGTACCCATAGCTAACCAGTTGCGTGGACCGATACGTTTGCAAACGTTCCAGCAGGTTCTCAGCGGCCAGCCGCAAACCCCTCGACGTCAGGGTCGCGTGCCAGCTGTAGAACGCCCACGGCGCGACCTGTCCATTCCTGTGCCGGATGGGCTGTTCGTCCGTGGAATAAAGGATGGCGGAATCTCTGAGAACCCGCCGCAACTCTTCGCGAAGGTCGAGCTCCGAAGCCCTGTTGGCGGTTTCGGAGCTCGACGATATGTTGGTGATCACCGTTCAGAAATCTTCTGCAGAACTTCTGTCACGCGAGTCTCTAAGGCAGCAAGGCGCTCATTTAGCTGTGCGACGGATTGCAACAACTTCGCCACCTCTCCCGGTTGAAACTCGTGAATCTCAAACCGGGGGCGGAACCGGATGCTTCCGCCGCCCGAACTGGTCCCCTCGCCACCTTCCATTTCCAACTCCTGCGGACCACCGCCGCGCTGCAGTTCCATAAACTGGGGAATTTCGTGGGGACCGCCGCCCGGACGAACGCCCGGCAAATGACGGTGCATACCGCCCGAGATCCGCGCACTCATCAATTCCGTTTCCAAGCCCTGCACGCGAATGTTCAGGTTGAGCACTTCCGATACCAGCTGTGCCACGGAATAACGAGTGAAGGG
>JBARMQ010000578.1:0-7718 GCA_049802535.1 Bryobacteraceae bacterium
GATCTCCAGTCTACCGAGCCCGGGGCGCAGATCCACGTTTCCCGACGTGCGAACGTCACGCCCATCCGCGACCACTTGATAGATAACTGGAGGAGGAACAGGCACTGGCAGATCGGGATCTAAACCGATCCGCACCGGCCCCGCCGTACTGGGAAACCAGACTTCTCCGCTCGAGGTCATGCATCCCGCAGGCTGAACACCGCCATACATTTGCGTCGTTTCGAGACCGTCGGAGGTACCGTAAAGCTTGACAGAAGGCCGATAGGAAGGGTCGCGCTTAACAGCCTCGAGGTCCTTACGAGCGATGGAGGATACGCCATTCGGTCCGCTAATCCAGAGCGTGCCCCGGTCTTCCAGAATCTGGTAAATGCTGTTGCTGGAGAGTCCTTGCGCCGTCGTGTATGACGTCAGCCTCCCCCCTTTGAACCAGAAAACTCCGCTGCTTCTGGTACCAAACCACAGACCTCCTTGCGGATCTTCGTGTATGGCCCAAACCTTCTCAGTTTGCAATCGGGGTATGGGAACATCCGGAACGAAGTCGCCGTGCCGCAATCGAGTCAAACCGCGATCTTTCCCGACCCAAACATCTCCGTTTCGGTCGACAAGCAACGCGCGGACACTCTCGTGCAGCTCAAAATATTTGGTTTCCCGCGGAGTCCATCGGCAATACCCGCCATCCGTGCCGATCCAAATGCCACCTTGCTGGTCTTCGGCAAAAGCTCGGACATATGGCTGGATGCCAGGAATTGAATCGAGCGCTCCATTGTGCCAACGGAATACGCCTTTGCCTTCCGTGCCCAGCCACAAAGTACCTGTGGTATCCCGGAACACCGTGCGTACGCGAGTGCCTCCGAGAGGCGCCGGGAACTTTGGGATCTCCACGCGTTGCCCGGTGATTCGGAACAAGTGCGAGCTCCCCACCCACAGGGCCCCATCGCGATCCCGGTATATGGTCCCGAAGTCGGCGTCTGCGAAATCGGGCAGACTGAGTGTGCTTACGGCTGTCTTATTCAGCCGCACAAGACCGGTCTGCGTGCCGATCCAGATGTTTTTCTCGTTTCCTAGAAAACTGCTGAGAACCGTATTGCTCGGCGGCTTCGATTCCGCCGGCAAACGGGAAAACTTTCCGTTCTGATATCGGATCAGCCCTTCCCCAATCGTCCCGATCCATAGACATCTTTCGCCGTCCTCCAGCAGTGTTCGCACCGTACTGTGGATGCCGGGGACTCTTCGAAACTGAAAACCACTCGCTTGCGGATTCATTTTTTCTAAGCCACTGACCGTACCCACCCAGACGGTTCCATCGCGCGTCTGGATGATCGACTTCACGTTGTCCGACAATCCGCCAGGCAGCGCCACTTCGGTCGCATTCCCATGGCTCAGAACGAAAAAATGGTAGCCTCCGGCCCAGAGGCGCTGCTGCTGGTCGATGTAGATGGCGTGAATGGAGCTCAGAGGAATGCCATTGCGCCCGTCCACGCGCTGAATCTTCTGGCCACGCAAACGAAACAGCCCATCGTCAGTTCCAATCCAGATATCGCCGGCTTGGTCCTGGCGAAGTGCCCGGACGTAGCCGTTCGTTAATCCATCGTCTTTAGACCAAGCACGGAAAACCCCATCCGAGTAACTCAGCAACCCGCCGCCTTCCGTTCCTACCCACAAAGTACCGTTCGCAGAGGTCAAAAGACAGAACACGCTGTTTTCACGAAACGCAGCGATGTTGTCCCGATTGAAAACGACGAATTGAGCGCCATCAAAGCGGACAAGGCCGCCAGACGTTCCAATCCAAAGGAAATGATCCGGTGTTTGGGCAAACGCCTGCACCGTCTCTTCTGGCAATCCGTCCTCCGTGTGCCACACGTGCCGGGCATACTCCTGCTGATGACTGTGCAACTCCACAGCGGAAGCGGAGATACCAGCCAGCAGCACGTACGCGATCACGACAAGCACATCTTTAACGTTATCTCGCCCACGTGTCTATTTCTATGTGAACGCCGCAGCTCGCCATCCCTTGGTGCAAAATAGTTAAACCGCATGCATATCAGAAACAAGGAGCAGGCAGGAGAGCCATTTCGTGCCCCCCTCGGCGAGCTCATTTACGAACTTGTCGGCAACCAGCCTTCTCTCGGCGGAGCGGTCAATCATAGCCTCGCTCAAGTGGCCGTGCCGTCTGGCAAGCTCTCCCCCCGGCATTATCACCGCGTCTTGGAAGAAACCTACTTTCTTCTGCAAGGCAAAGCGCGAATGATCATCGACGGCCGCGAGTTCGCCTTACTGCCCGGCGAGGCGTGCCTCATTCGGCCCGGCGAGGTTCACCAGGTCTTTAATGACGAGGAGGAAACACTTGAATTTTTGGTCGTCTGCGCCCCACCTTGGACGCCTGACGATTTCATCGAGGCTTGATCCGAACTTCTTCAATAGCCTACATGGATATGGAATTCAACCGCACTCCAACCAGTGGCTGCATCCTCGTCAAAGCTTCCGGCCGCGTGCGCGCCGAAGCGCAGACTCCCGGCATGATTCGGGAGGAAGCACTCAACACCGGGCAGCTATGGACCGGCATCGCACGCACCGCTCCCGGCAACCTATCGGGCTGGCACCATCACGGCGATTGGGACACGGTTGCCTATGTTCTGTCGGGTGCTGTTCGCCTGGAATGCGGCCCAAGCGGACGCACCATACTATACGCCGAGCTTGGTGATTTTCTATTCATTCCTAGGGCTGAGATCCACCGCGAGTCCAATCCTACCTCCGAAGAGCAACGCCTCGTGATCGTGCGCTCAGGGCACGGCCCGGTCGTCATCGCCGCCGACGCACCCGAGAATGACGCACCGCAAGAATGACTAGCGCCGCGGTCCAGTTCGCCAACACCGATCTCGATGTACTGATCCGGACGCCCATCCTGTCTGGTCTCGGACGCGAAGCGTGCCAGTCGCTGATGGCAGCCGGCCGCATCTGCCATTTCGACCAGAACGAAGTCATCTTCGAAGACAACAGCATCGGCCAAGACCTCTATATCGTGCTCCAGGGCGAGGTGAACGTCATGCTCGATCCCGCAAAACTAGGCACCATCGAACCGGCATCGATCGACCTGCATGCCATCCGGCGCATCGGGCCTGCACAATCCTTTGGCGAACTAGCCGTAATTACCGGTGGGCCCAGAACAGCGGGTTGCGTTGCCGCGCTGCCCAATACGCGTCTGTTCGCTTTGTCCGCCGATACGCTCACGCGCTTACCCGCCTCCAATGTAGTCCTCGCCAACATTGCCCGCGACACCGCCAACCAGGTTCGAACCAGCAACGAACGCGTGATCTCCATGATCGTCTCTGGCTATTTCCTCACCGCTCTGGTCGAGGAGTTAGCCACCGGAATACATGAGTGTTCACCGGTCGTCCCACTGCAGAAGCTCGTCGTCATCCGCCACCCTGAGAGCTTCATCCTGACAGGCCCATCTCGCCTCCTCGCCGAGTCACCCGACAAGGAGGCAATTGAGTTCGCCTTCTTTGCCGATCCGCTGACTCTCCGCAGTGTCGCAGGCCCCGGATCTCCATCGGGTAACGTCATTTTTAAGGCGCTTTGGGCGGTGCTGCAAACCGGAGCCCTGTCCGAACGAATCGCGGGCATCGTTTCCCCGTGCCGCTTCGAAAGCAGTTCCGATCGCCGCACCGGTTCGTTCGTCATCGAGAAACAGATCGAAAATAAACGCCGCGTCTTTCATTTCGAGTGGCAGATCAAAGGCGCGCGCTACGACCCAGCCACCAGAACCGCCCAAGCCGGCCTGTTTCTCGGCATCTATGAGAACGAAGACTTCTCCACCGCCGGTCAGGCGCGCCAGATGCTCGCGGGCATCGACATGCCCGTGCAAAAGCAAATCCTCCGCAAGCTATCCTCCTCCCACCCGGATTTCTCCAAAATCCGAATCGTCTTGATCCACCACCGGTCGCACGAGGTAGCCCACACGCTCGACAGCCTTCAGCAACTCGGCTTTCAAATCGACTCCTTCATCGGCATTCCTTACGGCGATGTCAACTGGGAATACATCACCATGCTCGATTACGTGTCCGGGCATCACTATCTATCGTTGAAGCTTGTCCTCGACCCGATAGAGCCCCCACGGTATGACTTCGACTTCAGGCAATCGTCCCTTCTCGACCTGGAAACCGAGCGTGCGATTCGATCTCTCTTTGAGAATCCCGCTCTCGCCCACAATTACATCGGCGCAATGCAGGCGCTCGGTGAAAATCGCCTCGTCCACGCGCTCAATCTTTGCCGCCAACGGAACGAGCGCTTGCTTGTCTACGAGGACGGCGGCTACATTGCCGCCAGGATCTACGATCTCTACCGCAATCCGGCCCACCCTCTGCATGCCACCATCAAATCGGCCGTCGACGCCGGCACCATAGTGGGCGTCGTCGAGGTGACCGTGGCCGGAGAACGCAAGAACCTGCAAGCTATCGAGCAAAACAATGGCAAGGCGCTGCTCGCTGTTCTTTCAAACGCCCGCAGTGAGATTAAATCCATCTGCGAAGCAATGGGCGTCGGCGAAGCGGTGCTCAACGCCAGCGCCACGTCGTTCGGCCGCTTGGGCTTGTCTACGTTTCAGGCCCGGCGCATCGCCTGTATTGGCGGCAATGGTGCCATTGGCACCCGCCTTGTCGAGCAGTTTGCGTCTCTCCATAACAGCACTGCCAATGTATTCGTCGTCGATCCTTCTCGCTCCCCATTTCAACGTAAGCTCGATGCCGCCGTCCTGCCTCACGCCGCCACCCGCTTCGAACACCGCACGCTGCCGCGCTATTTCGTTTCGGCCGATTGCCTCCCGGTCAGTATGGCCGCTTATCCCGATTACGCGTCCGTTGCCAACGCCGTGCGGAACTTCCTCAAGCAAGACACCCCGTACACCGAATTGGCTCTAGCAAATGGTGCTCTTTCATCTGACGCTGTGACCGAGCTTTGGTCTGACGTCGCCGCTACCACTGAGTTTCGCGTCACGCAAAGCGAGCCTTTGCCGGGCGGCGCGGGGTTCTCTTATCAACTGCAACGCGGCGACAAATCCAAGCGCGTCTCGTTATTATGCCGTTCCGCCGTGTTCTCGTTTGATTCCCCATTCCGGCTGTTGCGCAGCGGCATCGACACCATCGTCGGCAGCACCGGTTTCAACATCTTTGGGCCACGGCATCTCGACGCGTTCTTCACTCGCTCCAATCCCTCCGCTCGCGCCGACGAACTTGTCCTGATCAGCGCGTCGTCGAAAGATAACGAATTTCGGAGCGCGGTCGCGTTTCTCAACGATCTGGTGAAGCTGCTTTCCGGAACAGCTGCGCCCTCAGCAGCCGATCAACTTCGCTGGTTTGCCGGCCTGTATCAAGAGGAAATGAGCTTCCTGGTCGACAGCGATTTCCCAGCGTTGCGGAGATTGTTCGCAAATCGGGTGACCCTCAAGTCGCTTCGGACATTTGCCGCCGACCATCGGGACATAGCAGATCGCGCGGGCTTCCTTCCCTCTGAACCCGAGAACGATTCTGAGCAGTTACGCATCTTCTTGGAGACCAAGATTCGGCGCGCCCTCTCGATTCGAAAAGAGATCCGGCCCGATATCGGCTCCATCTACCATCTCACCGTGAATGGAAAATCAAAGCGGATCGTTCTTCTGGCGGACGGCTTCGTCGTCAATTTCTTTGCCCGCCACGAGAAGGGAGTCAAGACAGAATATATCGATCCCGTCGTAACCATGCAACTACTGGGAGCCGTTCTGCTGTCGACAACTCCGGTCGAGCCCGGTGTTCATAAGATCGACTCCTATCTGCGTCCGGAAGACATCGCTTTACTGTGGTCCGCCATCAACGAAAACTGCCGACCTTTGACCATTTCCGAAGCATGACATGCTCTCAATGTTGAATTTTGGCTGCGGGGCAGGAACACCGGACGGGAAGTTGAAGCAATGAGCAACCACCCTGCGATTACTGAGTGCTGAACTTCTCGGAGACTGGGCGACCGTGGACTTAATCGGCAAAGCTTCTACGATTCGGAGATGCCGGGCCGGACTGGCTCAACGATCTCAGGGACGATTGTCTACAGTGCTGAGACGGGCAAAACAAACTTACACGTCGTTCGGTTGCCCTAACCCCCATCCCCAGCTCTCGAAACCATCAAAATATCGACGATATGAATAATCTTGGCCATCATTACTAATGTCAGCGCCGCTCCGACTATTCACATTTCGTGTCGGAACAGTCCATTCACCAGAATCCGCGAAATTGCAAGCAGATTGTGGCGCGGCTAATCCAGTCACGCCAACGATGACAAACTATTCCTGGCCTGCATCAATTCGTCAATTAGCTGAACCGCAGCATTCGCCTCAGCGATTGGTATATGGGGTTTCAACGCGACGATCTGCCGAGAGCGTGAAATCCCCTCTATGTTCTGATCTTTCGTAACGTATAGAGCCGTAGCGAGTTTTTCCAGTTCTCTAACAGATTTGTCAGCGAGGCGTTCCGCAACGAAATTGATCTGTTCTTGATAACGATTGGCGATGTCACCGAACTTTTGATCCAAATAGCTTGCATCAGCTCCCTTGACGAGGGTTGGACCGTAAGGATTGCGCGGTTGCCATGCTATCAAATCCTCTGCCTCCATAAAGGTCAGAGTAGCCCTCAAATCGAATGAAAAAGGACCATGTTTGTAAAGAATGAATTCGAAGCCAGTAGGAACGCCAAGAAGCTCCTGCAGAAAGTACACCGCTTTCTGAACATGGGTTTCTCCGGCCCAACTGCCACGAGCCTTCAAAGCCTCTGCTAGGCGAAGCACCACTGTTGCCTGTTTAAACGTTTCCATACTTTTATGTTTCCCACGTGTTCCCAGCTTCGACGATAGTATCACGGTTCTCGCTTAGCCAATTCTTTCCCGCTTGGCGCAAGTCTGGTCTGATATAGACGGTGCCAACCGCAAAGGCAGGAATCTTCGCTAGCGTCTCAGACAGACCGAGCGAAGACTCAACATCATCCGACGTCCAAACCGGGAAGTCGATCCCTCTGCTTCGAGCTGTATACTCGTCTACTCGCACGCTTTCCTGTCCGAATTGCTTTTCCGCTGCTTCTAAAATGGCTCTCACGCTCCGCTTATTTTTTCGCTGATCTGTAGGATTTCGCTTATATAAAACCTTGAAATGTTCTCTGCGAACAGTTCGTCTCGCGGGATCATGACCGCGTGTTCCAGAATCCAAAGCTGAGTTAGCCATTGCTGAAAGCACCTCGTTATCAGTCATTCGAACATGGTGCTCTGGATCAGTAGCAAATTTCCCGTTCTCCAACCATGCTTGTAAGAACTCTTTTAGATGAATGTCGTAAATTCGTCTAATAGGGTGAAAATACAACTGCGTATACATGAAGTGGCGGGCCCATAGGAGCGCTTCTGCGGACTGTAGTCGCCCTCCTCAACCCCTAACGTCGGTTCAGATGAGTCGCGCTCTTTGGGCAAGATGCGTAAGGTGTCGATAAGGCGATTCTGGTCAAATCGCCCATACGCAACGCCGGCATGGTGGGAGTCCCTCAACAAATAATCAATACGATCCGCGCCGAACGCATCTCCAACGATGATCTCGGAAAGAATGCTCTCCCAAGGTGTCAGGGCGGGGCCGTATTTTTTCTGTCCGACAGCAAGCTTTGCTATGTCTTCTGTTTGAAGTTTTATCCGTCCCCAGTGCTCTTGCATGACTGCGC
>JBARMQ010000579.1:0-21723 GCA_049802535.1 Bryobacteraceae bacterium
CACTCGATGTGGAGCGCGCTGCGAAAGCACTGGAACACGCCAAGCGGCCGCGGATACATACGTTTATTGCGACCAGCGATATTCATTTGAAATACAAGCTGAAGAAGTCGCGGCAACAGGTATTAGAGGCGGCCGTGGCCGCTGTGGGGTTAGCACGTAACTATACCGACGACGTAGAATTCTCGGCTGAAGACGCGACGCGGACCGATATCAACTATCTGGAGGAAGTAGTCCAAGCGGTAGTTGAAGCGGGTGCGCGCACGGTGAACCTGCCGGATACGGTCGGCTTTTCCATTCCCGAAGAATATGCCGAACTGATTGGACGCATCGCGCGGTTGCTAGGCGATCGTGCGATCGTCAGCGTGCACTGTCACGACGATCTGGGTCTGGCGGTGGCGAATTCATTGGCTGCGGTAAAGGCCGGAGCCCGGCAAGTGGAATGCACGATCAACGGCATAGGCGAACGCGCAGGCAACGCGGCGCTTGAAGAAGTGGTGATGGCCATCAAGACGCGTCCGGACCGGTTGCCATTTGAAACAAAGATACATACGGAGAAGTTGTACGGTGCGAGCCAGACGCTCTCGCGATTTATTGCCTTTGGGCCGCAACCGAATAAGGCCATCGTTGGGGACAACGCCTTCGCGCATGAAGCGGGCATTCATCAGGACGGCTATTTGAAGGAGAAGTCGACGTACGAGATTATTTCGCCCGAGAGCGTGGGCGTGCCTCAAAGCCGCTTGGTGCTGGGCAAACATAGCGGACGGCATGCTTTGAAGCAGCGCACTGAGGATCTCGGCTTTGCTTTGACCCGCGAGGAATTGGACGAGGTCTATACGCGGTTCACGGAGCTAGCGGATAACAAGAAGGGCGTCCGTAACGATGAGATCGCGGTGCTGGTGCAAGAAGTGACAGCTCGCGTTGCGACGGCCCGATAATACTGAACCCATGAAATTGAATGTTCTATTACTGCCGGGCGACGGCATCGGCACGGAAGTAACACGCGAAGCGGCCAAGGTCTTGAAGCATGTGGCCGATACGTTTGGGCACACGCTGACGATCCAAGAAGGACTGCTGGGAGGGATTGCGATCCATAAGACCGGCGATCCATTTCCTGAAGAGACGCGGAAGCTGGCGCTTGAAACGGATGCGACCCTGATGGGCGCGGTGGGTTTGCCCGAGTTTGATAATGCGCCGCCGGAAAAGCGCCCGGAACGCGGTCTGCTGGGCATTCGCAAAGCGATGCAGGTATTCGCCAATCTGAGGCCGGTGCGGTCTTACAAGGCGCTTCTGAATTCGTCGCCGCTGAAGAACGACCTGGTCGATGGGACGGACATGATCATTGTCCGCGAATTAACGGGCGGATTGTATTACGGCACACCGCGCGGTATTTCGGGCAGCGGCGCCGAGGAACGGGCGGTCAATACGATGGTGTACACCCGGGCAGAGATCGAACGGGTGACGCACACGGCCTTTCAACTGGCGGCGAAGCGGCGGAAAAAGGTGACAAGCGTAGATAAATCGAACGTGCTTGAAAATTCGCAGCTCTGGCGGCGGGTGGTGGTGGAAGTTGCGAAACAGTATCCGAATATCGAGCTTGATCATTTGCTGGTCGACAACTGCGCGATGCAATTAGTCTTAAATCCGCGGCGTTTCGATGTGGTGCTGACAGAGAATCTTTTCGGCGACATTCTGAGCGATGAAGGTGCGGTGCTCGCCGGATCGATCGGCATGTTGCCATCAGCCTCAATCGGCGCGAAGCGGCCATCGGGCGCCTGGACGGGACTATATGAGCCGGTGCACGGTTCGGCTCCCGACATAGCAGGGCAAAATAAAGCGAATCCGTTTGGCGCAATCGGTTCGGTAGCCGCGCTGCTCGAATATAGTTTTGGCCTGACGGAAGAAGCGCAGGCCGTTACACGAGCCATGGAAGAAGTATTGAATAGTGGCCGTGTCACGGCAGACTTGAAACCAGCCGGTGCGGCGGCGACGACCAGCGAAGTTGGTGACGCCGTATGCCAAGCGCTGCCGGCGCGTGCCGTGACCGCATAGGAAGTTGAAAAATGACAAACGAATCGCGGGTCTCGAAGCCGCTGACCATTATTGAGAAAGTTTGGAAGAACCACATCGTGTCGGAACGCGAAGGCGCTCCCACGCTGCTGTATATCGATTTGCATCTGGTGCATGAAGTAACCTCGCCCCAGGCATTCTCGGGCCTGCGTGAGCGAGGGCTGAAAGTGCGCCGGCCCGATCTGACGGTTGCGACTACTGACCATAGCATCCCGACCTACGACCGCAATCTTCCGATATTGGATAAAGTGGCCGCGGCGCAGATCGACCAACTGGAGAAGAACTGCCATGACTTCGGGATTCCGCTATATGGGCCACATAGCGCGCATCAAGGGATTGTTCATGTGATTGGACCCGAGCTGGGACTAACGCAGCCGGGAATGACGGTAGTCTGCGGCGATAGCCATACCGCGACTCACGGGGCCTTTGGGGCGCTGGCTTTCGGCATCGGCACAAGCCAGGTAGAACACGTGCTGGCGTCGCAGTGTTTGCTGCAGACGCCTTCCACGACTTTTGCAGTCCGCGTGGATGGGCAACTGAAGCCGGGTGTCGGGGCGAAGGATATCGTCCTTAACCTGATTTCCCGCATCGGCATTGGTGGCGGGAATGGATGCGTGTTCGAATACTGCGGTGCGGCCATACGCGGCCTTTCAATGGAGGAGCGTATGACAATTTGCAACATGTCAATTGAAGGAGGCGCACGGGCCGGTTTAGTTGCGCCTGACGACACAACGTACGAATACCTGGCGGGCCGTCCGTTTGCTCCGAAGGGCTCCGAGTGGGATGCTGCAGTGGCTTTGTGGCGGCGGTTGCCGACAGATGATGGAGCGACGTTTGGAAAATCGATTCATATCGATGCCAGCGCGTTGGAGCCGATGATTACCTTTGGCACAAATCCGGGGATGGGTATTCCCATTACAGCGGCAGTTCCGGATCCTGCGGGCGTGAGCGATCCCTTGGAGCGAGATTCACTCGGGAAAGCGCTTCGTTATATGGATCTGCAGGCGGGCAAACCATTGTTGGGTCATCCGGTGAACGTGGTGTTCATCGGGAGCTGCACTAATTCGCGGATATCGGATTTGCGCGCAGCGGCTGGGGTCTTCAAAGGGCGAAAGGTAAGTCCGAAGGTGCGCGTGATGGTGGTGCCGGGGTCGCAAGAGGTGAAACAACAAGCGCAAGCGGAAGGGCTGGACCGTATCTTCAAAGAGGCGGGCGCGGAGTGGCGCGAAGCGGGTTGCAGTATGTGTATTGCCATGAACGGCGATCAATTGGCGCCAGGTGAGTACAGCGTGTCTACGAGTAATCGCAACTTTGAAGGGAGGCAGGGGAAGGGCGGCCGCACGTTCCTGGCGAGTCCATTAACCGCTGCTGCTAGTGCGGTAACGGGTGTGGTGACGGATGTCCGGACGCTGATTTAGGGAATCGCAAATGGAAAAATTTGTTCAATTTACAAGCCGGCTTGCTCCTCTTCCAATCGACAATATCGATACCGATCAGGTGATCCCCGCGCGATTTCTGAAGACGACATCGAAAATCGGCTTGGGCGACCAACTGTTCTTCGATTGGCGCTACGACGCCGAAGGCAAGCCGAGGCCGGACTTCTTGTTAAATACGCCGCAGGGCAAATCGGCGCAGGTTCTGCTGGCTGGAGACAATTTTGGTTGCGGAAGTTCCCGGGAGCACGCGCCGTGGGCGTTGACGCAATATGGTTTTCGCGCCGTGATCAGTACTTCGTTTGCCGATATTTTCCGCGGCAACGCGCTCAAGAATTCGTTGCTGCCCATCGTTGTGCCGCGTGATGCGCATGCAAAGCTTTTTGAGGCGGTGGCGAGTGATCCCGCTGCGACGGTGACTGTCGATCTAGCGGACCAGATCCTTACCTTGCCCGATGGCACGGCCGTAACGTTTCCCATCGACGAGTTTGCCAAGTACTGCATGATCAATGGTGTCGACGAACTCGGCTACATTCTCCAGCAGGAACCAGCCATCGCCGCCTATGAAGCGCAGCGCACCCTAAGTGTGAATACGCTGAGTTAAACCGAATGACCACAGTTGATGGTGTGGCGACGATAGCGAGCGCGCACTCTGTCGACGAGACACTGGATCGTCTTCAGAAAATCCTCGAGGCCAAGTCGGTTCACATCTTCGCTGTCGTGGATCATAGCGGCGAAGCGGAGAAGGCCGGATTGCGAATGCCTAATACGAAGCTGTTGATCTTCGGCAATCCCAAAGGGGGAACGCCTTTGATGCTTGCCGCGCCTACTATCGCCATTGACCTGCCAATGAAGATTCTGATTTGGGAGGATGGCGAGGGGCACGTGTCGGTGAGCTATAACAGCCCGGAATTCTTGAGCGACCGCCATCACCTTCCGGCTGGCTTGATGCAGACGCTTGCAGTAGCTGGCGCATTGGCGGATCAAGCCGCGCATTGAGCTGATTCTGGCTGGCCTCGGGCTAAGCGCGGTGCTCTTCAAAGGCCCACGCGTCGGCGACGATGCGATCCAGATCGGCGCGCGTGGGTTTCCAACGTAAGTTTTGTTTTAGCTTGTCCGAATTCGCAACCAGGCTTGGCGGATCACCTTCGCGCCGAGGCCCGATCGTGTGCGGCACGGGCCGGCCAGTAACGCGTTTCACCGATTCCAACACTTCCGTCACGGAATGGCCGTGTCCCGTCCCAACATTGAAGACATCCGAGCCGCCGCCGCGCAACAGATGTTCAACGGCGAGCACGTGGGCTTCTGCAAGGTCACTCACGTGTATGTAATCACGAATGCAGGTGCCATCGGGAGTGGGATAGTCGGTTCCGAACAACGTCATCGGCTTGCCAGTCTTAACTGCGCGCAGCATCAATGGGATGAGATGCGTTTCTGGCTCATGCAGTTCGCCAAGGCCAGCTGCACTCTCGGCTCCACATGCGTTGAAATAGCGCAAGCGAATGCTGCGGAACTCGCGATAGCGATCCAGCCATTCCAGGATCTTTTCTGTCATTACCTTTGACTCACCGTAGGGATTGATGGGTGCAAGGGTTGCCATTTCTGGAATCGGCACGGCTTTCGGAATGCCGTAAGCGGCGGCTGTTGACGAAAAGACTACGCGCTTCACCTGTGCGCGCAGCATAGCCTCAAATAGTGACAACGAGCCGCCGGTATTGTTCGCAAAATAGACCTCCGGAACCTGCGTTGACTCACCGACTGCGATGTAGGCGGCGAAATGAATGACAGCTTCGATGCCTTCATTGACCATGAGCGCGGCTAACTTGTCCGTTTCACGAAGATCGATGACTCGCAACTCGTGCTCGGGTACGACTTGCCTATGGCCGCGCGAGAGATTATCGACGACCACCACCCGGTGGCCGCATTTCTCGACGAAATATCTAGTATGAGAGCCGATGTAACCGGCTCCGCCGGTGATGAGAATGTTAGCCAAGCATTTCGAGTGTACCCCGCATGGCACAGTGAAGATGTGAAGTGTTTGGTCATCGTGCTCCTATTCGCGCTGCCATCGGCAGCTGCCGATCAGCCTATGGCAGCGCACCAAATAGCAGAGCAATTGCTGGGCTCTGCAAACCTTCGCGACAAAGCGTGGGGAGCGTACTGGGCCGGACGTTTGCACGCTGACGCGTTGAATCAACTCTTGGTCCAATCTTTGTCGGAAGCGCAGCCCTGTTTTGCCTCCAGCTTCAACACTCAGGAGCACGCCTACGTCCTAGCGCTGTTTGATGCATTGATCGAATCGGGAACCAAGGTCCCGATCAGCGTGATCGCTCCGTTTCGCAAACACTGGAAGGATGACGTTCTGATTTTGGCCGCCCGCGATCGAGGCGAGAACGAGGATCTGCTCTTGACGATGCGAGAAGAAGACCTCAAGCAAGCCGAATGGCTAGCTACAGGAAATTTGCTGCTGGCGGCTAAGTCTTCGAAGTTCTTCGTCAATACGCTGCGAGAAATTCACATCACCCACACATTTAGGGTCATTGATCCTATGGGTGTTCCTCCCCGAAGCCATCTCCAACACTCGAATCGATTGTTCGTGCAGGTTGATAGATTCTTCGTAGCGCTCCTGATCGAAGCGGAGCACCGCGAGATTGTTTAAAGCTGCACCCATCAGAGCCGGGTCTGCCTCCTTCTGTTTGGTGAGATCGGCAAGCGCGTCGAGTAGCAATGGCTCCTCTTCCTGATAACGCTTCTCTTTCCGAAGGATTTGAGCCAGGCATTCACGGATGACAGTGATGTTTCTCGGTGTAGCCAATTCGTACGTGGGCCGCGATTGCCTCGCGGAGCAGCGCGATCACTTCGTCGGGTTGCCGGTTTGCGTGGGGAGAATGGCCATCCTGGCGAGCAGGAAGGCGTACAGCGAACGCCGGCCCTCGGCTTTTTCTACCAGGGCCAGCGCGCACCGATACCGCCTTCGGATTCCGCAAATTGCCCCGCTTCCACACAGGCTCCAGCGAGAGCATCATGGAGTTCGACCAACCTGCCGATCGGTGACGTCAGAATGTACCGCGATACCCAGTGCTCCCCTGAAAGCACGCGCCGCAGCCGAATAGTTCCCTGAGGGAACAGAGCTTTGCCCTCTGAGAACCAGTCGCTCCATCCTTTCGAAGGTTCACCGCGGGACAGTTTCGGACCGCCCAGAATAATGAACAATACAATTCGCATGTCTTTGTCCTCGGAGGCCAATAAGGTGACCGTCGTTTAAACTAGCTACCGGGGATCGCTCACGGTATGGTCCGAACGGAGGGCAGTCACACTGATCGTCGAGCCAACTCCGTTACGGCGGTTAACTGCTCGCTGAATCTCCCGGCCCTGGGTTTCGATTTTCTTGGCTTCGCGTTTGTGACCAAGCTTTCGCAAAACAACCGAATAGTTTTTGAGAAGAATGGCATATTCGAGGTGGTCCTCACCGAGAGTCTTCCTACAAACATTGAGGGCGCGTTGATAGGTGAGGTCGGCGTCGTCAAAGCGCGCCATTTTGAGGTACGCTGTTGCCAGATCATTCAATGGCGCAACTAGAGAGGGGTGTTCTTTGCCCGACGCCGTCTCCCATACCCGAATCGATTCGAGCTGCAGATCGACAGACTCCTGGTAACGCTCCTGATCGAAGCGGAGCACGGCTAGATTGTTCAAGGCAGCACCCATAAGAGCTGGGTCGGCTGCCTTCTGTCGGACGAGATCGTCAAGCGCGTCTTCGAGCAATGGCTCCTCTTCCTGATAGCGCTTCTCGCTCCTCAAGATCTTTGCCAGGCATTCACGGATGACAGTGATGTTCTTGAGGGAGCCAGTTCGTTCGTTAACTGCGATTGCTTGGCGCAACAACGCGATCACGTCCTTACGATTGCCGGTTTGCGTGGGGAGAATGGCCATTTGAGCGAGTACGAAGGCGTAGTTGCGCGAACCTTGGCCCTCAGCCTTCTCTACCAGCGCCAGCGCACACCGGTACTCGGCTTCTGCTTCAGCAAATTGTCCTGCCTCAGCATAGGCTCCGGCGAGAGCATCGTGGAGTACGACCAACTGACGTTCATCAATGTTTGAGGGCGCGGCGGTGGCCAGCGCTTCCCGGAAGGCATGGGCTGCAGCCGAATAATTTCCGGTGTTGCGCAGCGCTTTGCCCTCCGAGAGCCAGTCACTCCAGCCTTTCGACGTTTGGCTTGCGTGGCCGCTCCGGACAGCCAGCAGCAGAATGCACAATACGAATCGCATGTCTTTCTTTCTCAGAATTCAAAAGAGGTCCACGGAATACCCTACGGCTTCATCTGCGGTGCTCCGCCCGAAAGCTTGTGCGACTCACGTGTTGTGCGACAGCCTGGCGAACACGTTCTGGCCCATCAAGCTGGTTGCCGAAGTTAATACGGCGGCGAGTAATGATGATGCAATTCGTTTTAGTTTCAAGTGACCTTCTTTCTTTCCGTTCCGGAAAATCGACACTTCCGGAAATTTCTTCGTGAGGCTGACTTTGCCATAGAACGCAGCAATTTGGAATGAGGCCGGGTGTTAGTTCTTCCTCACCTCAAGATGAGGAGCCAACTAGTTGTTGGCAATGAATTTAGGTCGCCACCGAAGCGCTAGAATGAAGCGGGGAAATGACCACGGGAGAAGCATCAGCGCGACAGAACATCCTCCGCTTCGGGGAGTTTGAATTCGACTTAAATCGTCAAACACTTTCGCGGCGGGGTATCCGGCTGAAACTACAGAATCAGCCCTGCCAAGTCCTGACTTTGCTCATTCAGCGCGCTCCCGAAATTGTCGCCCGTGACGAAATCCGGCAGCGTGTCTGGGGTAACGACGTTTATATTGATACTGAGCGAAGCATCAACTTCTGCATTCGTCAGATCCGTGGAGTGTTGCTCGACAACGCCGCCGCTCCGCGTTTTATTGAAACACTTCCGCGCGAGGGCTACCGTTTTATCGCGGCATTGGAAGGCGTTGTCCAACGGGAAAAATCGGATCACAATAACATTCCCCCTGATAAAGAAGAGATGACGGGTGTCACCGTCAGGCCGTGGCGTCGCCGTTGGCCGTTCTTTTCAATCGCGCTTGTGGGGATGCTCATTGTTGCAGCGGTCACATTTTGGCTCCCCAAACGAGATGTGGTGGTAAGGGTATCCGGCATTTCTCCAGTGACCAGTTATCCCGGTGATGAGCGTGAACCCTCGCTGTCACCCGACGGCCGTCAAGTGGCTTTTTCCTGGGATGGCGAAGATGGTCGCCGCCACATCTATGTGAAACTGTTGGGCGAAGAGCGGCCACTGCGCCTGACTCAGGACCCTGCCGATGACAGTTTTCCGGCGTGGTCGCCGGACGGCAAGCAGATTGCCTTTATGCGCCAACGAACCGACTCCGAATCCGATATCATGCTGATCCCGTCTATTGGCGGACCGGAACGAATTCTGCGCCGGGTCCAAATCGGCGAATTCGTTTCCGGATCCGGGAGAATGATGAGCTGGTCTGCCGACGGAAAGTGGCTTTGCTTCACCAGCGAACTTGGTCCCTCCAGTCGCCACGCGTTGTTTCTGTTGTCCCTGGATTCAGGCAGCGTGCGCCCGCTCTTCGCGCGATCCGGGAGCCCCGAAGGCGACAGTTCGCCGGCATTTTCGCCCGATGGGCGCTGGCTTGCTTTCGCCCGATACGCCGGTCCCTTCAATAGCAAAATATTCGTCCAGCGCGTTACCGCTAAACTCGAGCCCACCGGCGAGTCTCAGCTCGTTCTTAATACTTCCGGTAACTCAACATCGCCGGTTTGGTTGTCCGATAGCAAACGTATTCTTTTCCTCGATCATGGCGGAGAAAGAATTATGCAGACGCAAATCGGCGGCGCGGCGAAGCTTGTTTATATCGCTAGTTGTAGCTTAAGCGGGCTTACGCTGGACGGATTAGGATCGCGCCTGATTGCTTCCCGCCCTTTGGTTGATGACGATATCTGGACCCTGCCCCTGAACGGATTGACGGTGGCCGGAGAGGCCAAGCGCTTAGTCTATTCGACGGCGAGTGAGTCCATGCCGCGATTCTCTCCCGACGGGCGCCTATTAGCGTTCGGTAGCAATCGCAGCGGTGCGTCCGAGGTTTGGCTCGCCGATTCAAACGGGGAGAAACCTCGTCAATTGACGCACATCGGCGCTTACATCGCAGGCTACCCAGGCTGGTCTCCGGATGGTAATTTCGTGGTATTTCATGCGCGCCTTCCCGAGGAGGCGCAAGTTTACGCAATTCGCGTGCAAGACGGAGTCACCCGTCAGATCACTCATGAAAGGCCAGGCTTTACCATGCCCTTGTTTTCGCTCGACGGCAAAGTCATCTATATGACCGAGCCCCGTCCAGAAGGGCCGATGGTTTCTCAGGTTTCCGCGGCTGGCGGCACGCCGCAGCCTCTTTGGTCTGGCTGCTGTGCGAAGGAGGCGCCCGGCCGCGATTTGCTGCTCTATGGCAAATTGGAGCAACCTGGGATCTATGGCCGATCTCTCTCCGGCGATGCCCTGAAAAACGCAGAGACTCGTCTAGTGAAAGACGCTGTGCCACTGGACGGAGGCTTTGAGCCCGTGGACGACGGCATTTATTACGTCGGGTATACGCCGACCGGGCAGCCGCGCGCCTTTCGTTTCTACTCGTTCGCGTCAGGCCAATCGGTAGACATCGCTCCTACTCCTCCGAATTACGGCGCTGACCTTGCCGTCACACCGGATCGCAGGAGACTTGCCTATACGACGGAAGCGAAGGGCAGCCAAGACTTGGTGGAACTAGACCTCAATTAGTTACCGTGATTTAGTTCAGGTGCACGTCCGTCTCACCGGCTGTTGGTTCGCGTCTCGGTTAAGGGGAGGGGCCGCAGAATCGGACAAGCCGTTGGCCCCAAGAGAGCGTCTTTTCGCGCCACGACACTCTGACTTGGGTAAATAGAGAAACCCTTATCCAGCAAGTGCGTTCCAGATTGGACGACCAGGTTAGTTCCATTCGCGCGCTTTTAAGTGGCATGCAGCAGCGCGGAATTGCCGGTCTCCCCGGCATAAAGCTCACGATCATGTCCCGATTTGAGGATGCCGGCGTCGATAAGAGCCGGCCCCTTCCACCCGTCGCTCCGGTAGAATTTGTGTTGAACTAACGGAGGCGAGATGGCGAAAGTGACGGGGCTGGGCGGAGCGTTTGTTCGGACTGATGATCCACAGGCTCTCTATGCCTGGTACGAAAAGCATCTGGGTATCGCAAGCACCTATGGCAGCTTCCTATTTGCTAAAGAAACGCAGCGGGAGCACATTGCGGTCGCTTTCTTTCCTAGATCTTCAAACTATTTTCCGGAATCGCAGCCCGCGATGCTCAACTTCCAGGTAGATGACTTAGACGCGTTACTGGATCAGTTGTCGGCAGCTGGCGTCGTCGTCGACCCCAAGCGTGAGCAATCCGAATACGGCCGTTTCGGATGGTTTACCGATCCTCAGGGCAATCGCGTTGAGCTTTGGCAGCCGCCTGAGTGAACTGCCGGAGCAGAATTCGACCGCGCGCCCGCATCGCCGCAGTGCCTGCGCGAGTTTCGGCCATAACTTGCTGCCCAGCTACTCACTCGCGAGTTGCAAGGGTGAACGGCGAGCGGACCACCATGCGGCAAGGTAGAGCAGTCCGCCGATGACCAAAGTAAGTTTCAGTCCCAAGTAAATTGCGAAGAACATTGCCGCGGCCGAGCCCATCACGCTAGAGGCCGCATTAATTGCCCATGCCCAGCGTACCGATTCCGGCATGACCCGTTCGAGCAGCGTGAGGCCAGTTGGGAACGGCATGCCCATGGCGAAACCAACCGGAGCGATCAGGGCGACCGAAAGCAGAACTTTGACGTAAAAAGGCAGCGCCACGCCGCCCTCCACGACGGGTGTGATCACGGCGGCTAAGACGAAAATCGCGAGCGCAATCAGGCCAAGCACTCGACTTAACCGCGAAATTCTTGCCTTGACCACTTTTCTGCTGGCGAAGCTACCGAGGCCGCTCGCGATGAGCATAGAGAATATGATCACGGTTAAGGCGTCGGTCGGATGACCGAGAAACAAGACAAATTTCTGTATCAACGCAACCTGAATCAGAATGTAGCCGGCGCCAATAAACATGAAGAACAGGAGCGCGCGAAGACTGCCCTTGCCTACTGGAATACGATTGCCGAGCACGAGCGGCGGCAACGAGAGCATGATTACGGTGGCGACCATGCTGAGAGCGACTAATCCGAAAAGCAGTGGAACGGCTGAGTTAATTTTGTAGTCTTCGCTCGGATTCGAGCTGTGCATGAAGTAATTCCACAAATCGCGCGCTTGCACAGTATAGAAGAAGAATGGGCGATCGTCGGTGACGGGCCGCACATCGAAGGGATAAGTGGCATAAAAAGCCTGGCGGTCAGCTGTCGTCAGGAGGTCGCGAAAAGGGTTTGATGTGGTTGAACCGGGCGCGTAGACGAGTACCATTCGTGCTTTTTTGACCGCGTTTACAATGGTGTCAACATCGGTTGCGGAAAAAGGATTTCGCGCAATCAGAATAGTGTCCCTGGTTCCCCAGCCGCGGAGCTTCTCCTGGTCTGCGCGAACTACCATCACGTTGCGCGATGCATCGGGCTGGCCCAATTGGCGTAGAGCTGCGCATGCCAACGAAACTACGCGAAGCGACTCGCGTGGTGGAACAAATCCCCATCGGGTGAAGGCCATGACGCCATCGGGAGTCAGATGATTGAGATAGTCGACAAACGCGTTCGTCGTGTAGAGGTTGTTTTCCGAAAGGGCGAAGGCGCCGGCCGCGGTCGAGGCCCAGGTGTCCACCAGAGTTGCTTGCAGCACCTGGTAGCGTTGGTCGCTGCGGCGAACAAAGGACCGCCCATCTTCCACCTCAATCTTCACACCAGGATGGAAGTAGAGGCGATTACTGTAGCCAGGAAACTTTGCCTGCATGATGTCTCTGGCGATGATGGGGTTGATCTCTACACCGGTGATGTCTTTACTACCGGAGGCAAGTGCACGGGCGACGTCCCAGCCGCCGCCAGGGCCGATGATGAGCGCTTTCGCCCCCGGCCGCAGCAGATACGGAAAGCCGGGACCATCGTAAGCCAAGTCAAAACGATCTTTTTCCGAGAGATGGTCGAAGTTGAACTTTGCTACTCCCGTGGCAGCATCGGCGTCTATTACGATGCTCTTTCGGTTAGGGGAGCCGGGCTCGGGTTTCAAGGCTATACGCGAAAACTCATTCCACTTGACGAATTCTTCCTGGGTAAGGCGTTGTCCCTTGGCAAATTTAACGTCGATCACGCCAAATTTCCAGTTGTACGGAATGAGCGCTACCAAGGCCAGGCCTAGTAAGACAGCAGCGATCCGTCCGGCTGAAGCACGAGCTAGGTGGAACCAGATAGCGCCAGAGACGGCGAAGAGCGCAGCGGCAACCAGAATAGTATTGGGTCCACCGACCCACTTTAGTAAGGGCACCAGCACAGCGCAGCCAGCCGCGGCGCCGAGCAGGTCGAAGAAATAGCTGCGATCCACGCGCTGGATGGTGTCGGCAATGATCAACGAGACAATCGTTCCGGAGATCACGAACGGAATCGCGGCCACGAAGTATGCGGCAGTTAGCTGAAAGAAGCCGGTGCTGTTATTCCGCGTAAGCAAATAGGTGAGGCACAGTACGATCGCGATGCCATTTCCGGCTGCGAGCATTCCGATTTTTCGGTACAAAGATCCTGGCCAACTCGCGACTACGTAAGAGAAGACGCCGCCCGCTCCTAAGCCGAATAGCGCGATGGAAATGGCCAGAAACGCGAAGTGGTAGAAGTAGACCACCGAAAAAATCCGCGTGAGCGCTAATTCGAGGAGTAACGTGGCTAAAGAAGTTGCGGCAATGCCGAAGTAGATCTGAGGCCAACTGCGCGAGACTGGTTGTGAAACCGTCTCCTGTTGCAAAGAGTCTAGAGGTGACAACTCTTTTATAGTAACGAGAAGAGCCAGCACGTTGCAGCGTGGTCGGATTGGAAGGAAAGGTAAATAATGCAAACCCGTCAGCTTGGTAAGTCAGGTCTCAAGGTATCGCCCATCTGTCTTGGCGGAAATGTCTTTGGATGGACAGCCGATGAAGGTGCTTCCTTTCACATATTGGATGCTTGGGTGGATCGTGGCTTTAACTTCGTCGATACGGCTGACATGTACTCGCGCTGGGTTCCGGGCCATCAGGGCGGTGAGTCGGAGACGGTGATCGGGAAATGGTTTAAAGAAAGCGGCAAGCGCAAAGAAGTTGTTCTCGCGACTAAGGCCGGTCTGGAGATGGGCCCCGGCAAGAAAGGCCTCTCAAAGGCGTACCTGTTCCAAGCGGTTGAGGACTCGCTTAAGCGGCTGCAGACCGACTACATCGACCTCTATCAATCTCATCAAGACGATGCCAATACGCCGCTCGAAGAAACTCTGGAGGCTTTCACTGAGCTGATTCGGCAAGGAAAGGTGAGGGCGATTGGCGCGTCCAATTATTCGGCCGCGCGTCTGAGTCAGGCGCTGGAAATCAGCGGCCGTCACGGATTCGCGAGATATGAGAGTCTTCAGCCTCTTTACAATCTGTACGACCGCGAGGCATACGAGGCGGAACTTGAGCCTGTCTGCGTAGAAAATGGGATTGGCGTCATCAGCTATTTCTCGTTAGCGAGCGGATTTCTATCGGGTAAGTACAGATCGGAAGCCGATACCGCCAAAGGCGCGCGGGGTCCGATGGTGAAAAAATATTTGGATGACCGCGGCAGGCGCATCCTGGATGCCCTGAACAAGGTCGCGGCAAAGCTGAATGCTAAACCCGCCCAGATTGCGGTAGCTTGGCTGATTGCGAGACCAAGTGTGACATCGCCGATTGCAAGTGTGACCAATTTGAGCCAATTGGACGACTTAGCGCTTACGGCGGAGTTGCACCTGGATCCGGGCTCGACGGAATTGCTCAATCAGGCGAGTCAAAAGCAAGCGGGTCAAGACCAAGCGAGTCAGGCAACGGCGGGCCGTTCCTAAGAAATTGTCGCGCCTCCGCACTGCCCTTTCATCGCCGCCGTGCAAAATACAGGGCACGCTGTAAGCATTCACAAAATTCGTAAATAAATTATTCGCCTTAAGAATCAAGCATTTCGCCGCTCGCGATAGCGTTCGTGCAGTGGTGCCGCTGTTAGCGTTGTGTGCGGATGGAGTGGACAGCGGCTGATGAATTCGAGGGCGAATACGATCCTACCCTAGACGAAGTGGAGTGGCTTTACTCCCCACTGCTATCGCAAAGTAAGTTTCACTCTAGTAACGCGCGTTTTAAGGGTTTTTCGGGACCTGTTGGTTCGGGTAAGAGCGCTGCGCTCTGCTTTGAAGTAGTGCGGTTGACTTATCTCAACAGGGGACGGCAAGGCTTGCTCGCCGCTCCAACTTACTCGATGTTGCGTGACGCAACATTAGTTGGCCTCTTTCGCCTGTTAGATGACCTCCGGGTAGACTTCGTTTACCGGAAGACGGAAGGCATCTTAGCAATTGAAAGCTGCGGAAGCTCGGTGTTGCTTCGATCCCTTGAGGAGCCGGAGCGGCTACGCGGCACAAACTTGGCTTGGTTTGGTATCGATGAGCTTTCTTATGCCCGAGAAGAGGGTTGGCTGCGGCTGGAAGCGCGTTTGCGTGACCCGAAATCAAAGCGGCTTTGTGGTTTTGGAGCATGGACTCCGCAAGGGAGCGATTGGGTTTATAGCAGATTTATTCATAAGCCGGTGGCGGGATATGAGGCAATACGAGCGCTCCCGTTTGAAAATCGGTATTTGCTCGAAAAGACGCCGGACTACTATGAACGGCTGGAAAGCAGTTACGATCCTAAGTTCTATCAGCAAGAGGCGCTAGGCGAATACGTAAATAGTAAGACGGACTTAGTTTATGACTGCTTCAACCGGTCCGTGCACCTTCAGAAGCAAACTTACGATCCGCAAAAGACCTTATTGTGGGCGCTTGATTTCAATGTAACGCCGATGAGTTCGGTACTGGCGCAATACCACGACAGTCAACTGCGAGTTATCGATGAAATTGTCCTGGAAAGAGCAACGACGCAAGAGGCTGCGACTGAGTTCGAGAACCGCTACGGGAAACATCAGGGCGCGGTCGAAATATTCGGCGATGCCAGCGGCCGGAGTATGCAGACGACTGGATTTTCGGATTATCAAATTCTGCAGAATACGTTGACGCGGGCGGGAATACGGCGCATAAAAATGCGGGTTCCGGCAAGCAATCCTCCGGTGCTGAGCAGAATTCGAAAGGTCAACGGGCTCTTGACGAATGCGTTGGGAGAAGTGCGGATTGAAATAGCTCCGAAGTGTGAGCATCTGGTCAAAGACCTGGAGGAAGTCCTCTATAAGCCGGGTTCGGCGGTGATTGATAAGAACCGCGATCCTTTGCGAACGCACGCATCTGATGCGTTGGGCTATTTGGTGTGGGCAATTTGGGGCGACAAACCTCAAGCGGGCGAAATGAATAAACCGCTCTTTTAGGGAGCATCGGACGACAAAATGACTGAAATAGACCGGGAACATCCAGAATACAAACGCGACAAGCATATGTTGCGCACCTACCGTGACCTTTACGCCGGGGGCCACGAGTTCAAGAATCGAGCTTCTGAATACCTGCTACGCCGGCAGCGAGAACCTCTCGATGTCTATTCAGAGCGGCTGTGGCGAGTATTTTATGAGAACTATATCGGGTCGATTGTGGACTGGTATGCCGCTACGCTGTTCCGATTAGAGCCGAGTCTTCAGTTCGAAGGCGGAACGCAAGCAAGCCAAAAGTTTCTCTCTCAGTTTGCAGACGACTGCGATCTGCGCGGTACGACGCTGACGAACTTTTTCCGGCGGACCCTCACGGACACTCTGGTCGCCGGAAAGAGTCACATCCTCATTGACTTCCCCCGGCCCGAGAAGGCGCCCAAAAACCGAGCGGAAGAAGAGGCGGCGGGCCTTTCGCGCGCCTACTTGGTCCACTACACGGAAGAAGAGCTCATCAACTGGAGCAAGAACGAGCGCGGGGAGTACGAGTGGATCGTACTGCGTCAATCTGTTACGCATCAACCGAGCGTGGATTCTCCGGATATCGTGAACGAGACGCATTGGCTCTATTTCGATCGCGAGACATACCGGGCCTACAAGCGCGTCGAGAAGGAACACGCGCAAGCAAACGTTTACCTGGTCTCGCAGGGAATGCACTCAATGGCTGCGCAACGGCGCGTTCCTCTGCTGACGCTAGAGGTCAGCGAGGGTCTATGGCTGATGAACAAGGCTGCCCAGCTTCAATTGGAGCACTTTAATAAGTCAAACGCGCTTGGCTGGTCAATAACTATGGGATTGTTCGCGATGCCGGTGATTTATTCGGATCGTGAGTGGAATCAAATAGTCGGCGAAAGCTATTACATCCAGTTGGGGCCTCAGGACCGTTTCGGCTGGACGGAACCGGCAGGTAACGTTTACCAGATCGCCGCTAGTAACCTTGAGACGCTTAAGGAAGAGATCTACCGGGTCTGCTATTTGTCGGCCGCCTCGGGCGAGTTGTCTGGTGGCCGCTCAGTGTCAGCCTTAAGCAAGCAACTCGATTTCACCATCACCCAAGAGGTTCTTCAGGCATACGGTGACGCTGTTAAGGATGTGATCCGCCGGGTATTTAAAGCAGTCAGCGAGGCAAGACTGGACGGCGTCACCACTTCGGTTTCCGGACTGGACGAACTCGACATTAGCGATTTCGGTACGGAGATGCAACAGGCCACAAACCTGCTCAACCTGGGAATTAAGTCTCCCACGCTAAGGAAGCAGATCTATCAACGCCTGGCATTTAAATACATGAATGATTTGCGGCAGGAAACCAAGGATCAAATTGCGCGAGAAATCGAAGCGCAATTAGAGAGTTAGTTAGGAGACTTATGTCAGAAGAAACAACAATTACAAAAGGCGCGGATAACGAAACCCACGTCCGGGACCTTGTCCGCCAGGCCATAGACGAGTTTGTGCGCGTTCAGCAGAGCAAGGCAGAGCCCGCCTACAAAACAGAGTTGCAAGAAGAGCGCAAACGCAGAGAAAGTCTGGAAACGCGGCTGAACCAGGTGGTGGAAGAGAATCGCAAGGCTCGGGCAGCCGCCGATGAAGCGGATAGAAGCTCGCAGATTCGAACAGAGTTACAGAGATTGGGCGTTTCCAAGGTGGATCTGGCCTTTCGCGCGGTTAAGGACGACATCGTGCGTGCCGAAGACGGACATCTGCAGGCGAAGGGCGCCGATGGCAAATCGCTGCAAGAGTACTTGGCGTCGTTCGTTCAGGAGAACCCAGAACTGCTTCCAGCACGCATCGCCGGCGGTAGCGGGGTACAGGGCGGCACACGTGGATCTCAGAATAGCGGGACTTCAAACATCGAGATCGACAAAATTAAGCCGGGGATGAAGCCGGAGGAACTCGAAAGAGTTCGACAGGAAATATCGCGACTGGCATCGCAGGCGCTACGGGGCGCGTAGCGATCGTTTCTTTCGATCGCATGGATAGGGCGATGCGGCCAGGAAGTCCTGGCTTGATGCGAACCGTCCCGGTCGAGTGACCGGGAGAGGTTCGGGACGAATAACCAAAAGTATCTTTCGCGAGCAATTGCGTTAGGACGGCTCTGGTTCAAGGCGGCAGGTAACTGCCGCCATTTTTATTTCAGGAGACTTATGTCAACAATTACTTCCGCCAATTTGGCGAATGCAATCGTGAAGCTTGTAGCGGCGGATGCGCTGCCGGCTTTGATGGGCAATTTCGTGATGGGCAATCTGGTCAACCGTGACTATGAGCCGGTACTGGCACACGCCGGGGACACAGTGAACATTCCCATCCCTCCCACCCTCGTGGCGAACAACATCGCCGAGGGCGGCTCGGTTACTCCGCAAAATCCGAGCATGGGCAATGCGCAGATTGTTCTGAACACTCACGCCGAAGCGACCTTCCAGATTCCGGACGTTACCAAGGCTTTGGCCTTTCCGGAACTCCTGAAGGCGTATATGCAACCCGCTGTCATTGCGATTGCCGAGCGTGTTGAATCAGACCTGCTTTCTCTGTATGGACAGTTCACTGCTAACACCCCCGTGGGTACTGCTGGCACGCCAGTAACGGAGGCGACCATTGACGCGGCGGAAACCGCGTTGTTCTCCGCGATGGTGCCGGCGAGCGCACCGAAGTACCTGGTGGTCAACTCGAACACCTACTCCCAGATTCGTCAGATTCCGCGTTTCAGCGAATACTACACTGCCGGCGAAGCCGGACTGAAGGCGCTGGTTGACGGAAACGTTGGCAAGATGAAGGACTTCTTTATCTTCCGTTCGCAGTTTGTGCCGACGACAGGAACTTTGTCGCCGAACACTCACAATCTGGCCTTTACCCGCAATGCTCTTGGTTTGGTAGTACGCCGCTTGCCGCAACCGCTTCCCGGGACCGGTGCAATCGCCGAGTACGCGGAGATGGGTAACTTCGGTATCCGCGTCGTGATGAGCTACCAGCCTAACCTGTTGTCTCAGCAATTCACAGTCGACGTTCTTTACGGAACGGGCGTTCTGCGGAACAACTTCGCCGTACAGGTCAATAGCTAACAACTAAATACTGCGCCGGAGGGGGATTCCCCCTCCGCTGCGGTTAGTAAAAAAGGATACTGTCTTGGACTTAAAACAATACTTTCGGAAGCTGCGGGATATTGAGGCGTGCATCACCGACGCCTATCCTGTCGTGATCAGTCTTGAGACCCCGGATGGCGGCAAAGCGGGCGTGCCGAGCGAGGTGTCCCGCTCCGTCGCAGCGCGGATGATCGTTGAAGCGCAGGCCGTCCTCGCTAGCGAAGAGGAAAAGGAACTGTACAAGAACGACCGATTGGCCGCAAAGCAGGCGATCGAGAAGGCTGAACTCGCGAAGCGTGTTCACGTAACCATCATTTCGGACCCGGATGTAGAACGTCAGATCTCCAGCCGCAAGCCGAATAACTCTTCAAACAACGGAAAGTAGGCAAATCATGGCGCTATTTACCGACGCGGAAGTCATTGGTCTTGAAGACCTGCAGCAGTTTGAATCGGCGCTGGTTGAGGTTGCTTCAACACATGACATCAACGTCTCAACAAAAATCAATCTGGCGTTAGCTTCTATCGGCGACTTACTGTCGCTGTGGCTGCTTAGATCCGACAAGTCGGATCCCCAATGGCTCACGCGTCGCGCGCTGGGGCTATCAACGGTCGTGGTAACGCCGACGCTGTACCGGTGGCTCTGCTTCGAAGCGCTTTCGCGCTTCTACTCGGAAGCCTATAACGTTCAGCTCAATACGCGATTTCAGGGAAAGTGGACCGAGTACCAGGCGGCGGCGTTGCAAGCCTCCGAAATGGTAAGGCTTTCTGGAATCGGGATTGTTTATCATGCGTTGCCTAAGCCAGAATTGCCGCTGCTGTCGACCGGAACCGGAAATGCATTACAGCAAACCATCTTCCTACAAACGGCGTGGATAGATTCCCAAGGGAACGAAGGGGCGCTCAGTCCGGTGAACGCCTTAGCACTGCCGGACAACTCAAGCATTTCGGCAGCGATGGCGGAAGGAGCGGTGAATGCGCCGCCGGCCGCCGCCGGTTGGAACGTGTATGTCAGCACAACGGAGGATACAACGTATCGGCAGAATTCCTCGCCATTGCAGATCGGCGCCACCTGGACGCTACCAGTATCCGGCTTCATTTATGGACCAACTCCCATCGATGGACAGTCGCCGAATTACTTCGTCGTTGATCCCAAGCGGATCCAGAGGGGATGAATCATGCTGCCAATTTCACTACTAGCCGCCCAAAAGCTTGCGACTCTGTTGACAAACAACAATCTGTTGACGACGCAGATAAGCCAAATAGCAGCAGCGAGCAATGCGAATATTCCGCCTATCGCGTCGACACAAGTCTTTCTTAGCTCCGCGACCCCGGAAATAGCCGACATGCGGGCGCAGATGACATACCCCCGAGTATGCATCTACAGCGACACCATTAAGAATACAAAGGTTGAAAAGTTCCGGTCCCTCTCCGGAACCATTGGTGTGACCGCGGAGGTCTGGGCGAGCGGCAACCTAGTTCAACAAACGGACCAATGGATCCATTACTACGTGGAAGCCATGACGCTCGTTATGCGGCAGAACACAGGAGATTGGCAAGACGGGCTTTTTTACTCCGGTGTTTATACCGTTCAATTTCAATCCCCAAAGGCCGGCGGACTAGGCTACGTGCAGTCGGCGAAAGTGACCTGTAGTCTCGGCGTAAGTCTCAATTAGGAGTTACTCATGGCAAATTATATTTCTTCGAATGCAAATCGCTTCTATGCAGCAATAGAAACAACTTACGGACAGGCTGCAACGGCAACAGCTGCAAACCGCTTTCCGGCAGTCCAACTGGTGGCCCAACAAGCACTGCAACAGACAGTGCGGCGCGATAAAACTGGATCGCGTACCTTCTTGGGTACGGCCGCCGACAGCCGCCGGCAGACAGCGTTTGAGGCCCGAACATACTTGACCTCGTGGAATGGAACGGCTACTCCGGGATACAGCCCTTTGTTTCAGGCCGCGATGGGAGCGACGCCTCAGTTGTCCACCGGTTTGGTGGTCGGGTCGGTCACGACACAAAGCCAGGTACAAACGACGGGCGCGCACGGCCTCTCAGTGGGCGCCGGAGTCTCTTTCAGTAATGAATTGCGCTTTGTAACAAGCGTGCCCGGCGCATCCTCGCTGGTGTTGAACGCACCATTTTCAAATATGCTGACCGCGGGTACTGCACTCTCGCCGGCCCTAACCTTCAGCTTGTCGAACGCCTTACCCAGCCTGACGCTATTCGATTACTGGGATCCGTCGACGGCGGTGAACCGTCTGGTCACCGGAGCGGCGGCAGACACATTCCAGTTTACGTTGAACGGCGACTTTCACGAGTTTGTGTTTCGCGGACCGGCTGCGGACTTGCTGGATACTAGCAGCTTCGTAACAGGAGCAGCTGGCTTGAATGCTTTTCCTGCCGAACCGTCTTTGTCCTCCTTTGACTACTCCGTAGTCCCCGGACATCTTGGCGAAGTTTTGATTGGGTCACCCGAGAATCAGTTCTTCACTTTGACCAGCGCAAGCATTGAGGTCAAGAACAACATAGATGTGCGCAACCGTGA
>JBARMQ010000580.1:0-8920 GCA_049802535.1 Bryobacteraceae bacterium
GATACGGCTTTCAGCAACAGCTCGACACCCAAGTGGCCGATATCTACACCGAATATATTTTCCCTAGCATTGCTGCCTACACGTCTGCGCTCACCGGTGTCAACCCGTATGCGTATTCCACATTCAACGCCAGCGTGGGTCAACCTGGCGCTTGGTATCACTCGTTTTTCTGGAATCTCTTCGCGCAAGATAGTTGGCAAATCACGCCCAAACTTTTGGCAACATACGGCGTCCGTTATGACAAGTTCAGCGGGCCATCGGGCGATCCCGAAGCTATCTTCCCCTATTCGCAGCACTTCCGCAGTCCCAGCGGCGATTTCGCTCCTCGTTTAGGAATTGCATGGTCCATCAATCAGAAGACCGTTCTGCGCGTCAATTCAGGAATATTCTATGAAGCGCCGCCGACCAATCTCTGGTACAACGCACTTTACAATGATGGTGGATCGTCATCCTACTCCGCATCGATTTCGGGAAGTGCCCCGGGCGCACCCCCCTTCCCGGAGAGCATCGTGAACGGCACCCTGCCGCGATCCAGTTCGAATCTCTACACAATAACGCCGAACTTTAAGGATGCCTACGCCATCAACAGCAGCATCCAAATTACGCGGCAACTTTTCAGGAACGATGCCCTCACGGTCGGTTACGTCAACACGGCCGGCCGCAATCTGGAGTACTTGCGCAACATCAATCTCATTAACCCTACAAGTTACTTGGCCGACGGACGCCCCGTGTACTCCACAAAGGTTAGTGCTGCGACTCGCCTCGATCCAGCCGTCAATAACATCGCACTTGAAGATACCGGGGACAACAGCAGCTATAACGCGCTAATAGTCAACTACGCTCACCGCTTGTCGGCTGGCCTTGCGATGAACGCGTCCTATACCTGGTCCCACTCGATTGATGACGCTCCGGAGGCAAATACTTACGATGGGTCGATCTTCACGGAAGATCCTACCGACCGCAATCGCGATCGTGGCAACAGCATTATTAACCGGCCCGACGCCTTCACGATGAGCGCGGTTTATGCGCCCTCATTCAACGGCATCGGCAATCGCGTGTGGCGCTACCTGGCCGACGACAATCAACTCACTACATCGTTCGTTGCTCAATCGGGCGACGAGCAGAACATCATAGCGAACACTACGCTCGACAACGATGCCCTAGCCGGCACCAGTGCCAACCGGCCGCTCTACGTGGGACGCAACACGGTGCGTGGCCCCAGCATTTATCAGGTCGACCTGCGCTATAGCCGCACCTTCTTCAAACTATGGGAAAAATTAGCCCCGACGTTCTTCATTGAGGCTAATAACGTTTTAAATCACCCCAATATCAGTGCATTGAACGATACTGCCGTCGTGAACTCCTTGGGTGTCATTACGAAGGCGCCCACGTTCGCACCTGTTTCTACCGTCCTCGAGGGCCGCATCGTTCAGTTAGGAGTGCGTGCTGACTGGTAGTCCACATTCATCGGGCGATCGATTTCCGTCCCCAATCTATTCGGAGACAGTGCTGGCCGTCAACTTCAAAGACGCTCAGCG
This sequence comes from Bryobacteraceae bacterium, assembly GCA_049802535.1. GTDB lineage: Bacteria > Acidobacteriota > Terriglobia > Bryobacterales > Bryobacteraceae > Bog-105. The sequence continues at coordinate 1,539 of JBARMQ010000580.1, forward strand.
TTTCTTCCTTGATTCCCTGCTGGACTTGCATTACGCACACGCGCTGATGCTTGCCCGGCAGGGAATCGTTCCACCCGGCGCTATACTCGCTTGTCTACAGGCGCTCGACATGCTCGATCGGGACGAACTTCGTCATGTTGCCTATGATGGCCAATCGGAAGATCTTTTCTTCCACGTTCAAGATGGCATTGAACGTCTATGCGGCGAAGAAAATGGCGGGCGTTTACACACCGCGCGAAGCCGTAATGACATTGCCTTGACTCTCTATCGGATGACCTTGCGCGGCGAAATCCTGACGATCGTTGATAGCCTAGCGCAGGTTCGTTCCACATTGTTGGCCTTGGCGAAACGGCACATCGACACGCTGATCCCCGCCTATACGCACACGCAACCCGCTCAACCGACGACGTTCGCGCATTACCTGCTCGCCGCTGTCGAATGCTTCGCGCGAGACGACCTCCGCCTTCAGGCGGCCTTCACCACTGTTAATCGCAGTCCGCTTGGAGCCTGCGCCATCACCACAACGGGATTTCCGATCGACCGTGACTATACGGCCGAACTGCTGGGCTTTGAAGGATTGCAATTAAATTCGTTCGGCGCGATTGCGGCGACAGATTACGTGACTGAGACTGCGGGCGCGATTGCGACCGCGATGGTCAATCTTGGCAAGCTGGTTCAGGACCTGCTGCTTTGGTGCAACCCGGCTTTGAACTTTCTTCGGCTTTCGGCAGCATGGGTGCAGATCAGCAGCATCATGCCGCAAAAACGTAACCCTGTATCGCTGGAACACACTCGGATCCTGGCCAGCAAAGCCCTCGCGCAGGCGCAGGGCGTCTTTACTACAGCGCACAACACGCCCTTTGGCGATATTGTCGATAGCGAGGACGATCTCCAGCCGCTGGTCTTTGCCATGACCAGTGACGCGCAGCGCGCGCTTCGCCTGTTCGCTGGGTTGATGGCCGATTGCGAAGTCGATGTTGACCGTTTGTCTCGCGGCGCGCACGACAACTTCCTCACCGCCACCGAACTTGCCGATACCTTGGTTCGCGAAGAGTCTCTCAGCTTCCACGCTGCTCACCGCCTCGTCTCAGCGACTGTGCGCGCTCTAGACCGGCACTACTCGCCCGGCGCTACGGTGGATACCATTCAACGGCTGGCGCGGGAACAACTTGGGCGCGACCTGCGCTTATCACGCGAAGAACTGTTGCAGGCGCTTGATCCGCGTCGCTTTGTCTCCATCCGCACCATTCCCGGCGGCCCTGCCTACGCGCCTGTTGAGGCCGCTCTGCGCCTCGCTGAGATTTCATTAGCTGAAACAGAGGCCTGGCTGAAGGACAAACGCAAGCTGCTTGCCGAATATCCGGAGCGCATCCGGCGCGAACGAAATCTTGTTGAACAGGTAAGCCACTGGTGACGGCGAGTCACTCAATCTTCCTTGTCGTTGTTCGGACTGGCCGTCACTCATATCGCAGAGCCTCAACTGGGGCGATGTTGGCTGCTCGGCGCGCGGGGATCCAACAGGCTAACAAGGCTACGCTAGCGAGCAGAACCGTGACCGCTGCGAACGTGATCGGATCGGCCGGTTGCACTTGATAGAGGATGCCGCCGATGGCGGAGCCGAAGCCGAGCGTAATCACAATACCCGCGAGCAAACCCATCGCGACCGGCAGCATCCCTTGCCGGATCACCATACCGGCCACACCCGTTGAAGTCGCGCCTAAAGCCATGCGGATGCCGATCTCACTCCGTCTCGCTGACACTACTCCGGCGACGACACCGAAGATACCCAGTGCTGCAACCAGCAGTGCGGAGATGGCGAAGGCAGCCACTAACAACATCTGAAAACGCCGCTGCGCCATGGAATCGGATAAGACGTCACCAAACGTCTCTACATCTGAAACGGGGACGCCAGTGTCGAGTCTTGCGACTGCGCCTCTCAGCGCTGTTACCGCGTCGCGGGTCGGAACAAAGGTGCGCATGACAACGTTCAAATTGGGTTGTATTCCCGTGCGGTTATCCCAATAGGGCACGTAGACAATGGATGGGGCGCGCTTCTCAAGATCGGCCCGCGCATCGCTGGCGACACCGATCACCTTCATGGCCTTGTCTTCCAGCATGAGCGTCTGGCCTAAGGGATTCTCGTGCGGCCAGAGAACTCTGGCGACCGCCGCGCTGACGACGACAACTGGATTCTTTCGATCGAAGCGGTCAAATGTTGTCCCACTGACCAGCGGAATTCCCATCACCTCGAAATAGGGTCCGCTGATGAAGCGCACATTCGTAGTCGGCCGCTCAAATTGCGGGCGCGTATCTCCCGGGCGAGACATCAGGTCGATCCAAGTCTCGCCGCTGAGCGGTAACTGCGAGACCACAGCAGCTTGTCCAATTCCCGGCTGGTTAGAAAGCCGATCCAGAAGCTTGTCATAAAACGCAATGACGTTCTCATCTTTACTGTAGTCTGCTGCCGGTAAGCTGAGCCGTGCCGATACGTGGTTGGCAACCTCGAAGCCAGGATTGGTATTCATCACGCGGACGAAACTCGAGAGCAGCAAGCCACCGATCAGTAGCAAAACCGTGCTGAGCGCCACTTCGCTGCCGATCAGGATGCTTCGCCCACGCGTGCCGGCTCTCGATCCAGTGCTTGACCGGCTAGACGACGCTAACGTCTCCTGCGGGTCAAGGTGCGATTGCCGCCAAGCTGGATAAAGTCCGAATATTACCGCGGTGAGGAGCGTAATTCCGAGTGCAAATAGCAGCACTTTGAAATTGATCGATACGTCCTCGCGCCTGGGCAACGTGGCAGGCGCGAAGAGGAGGATCGCCCGAAACGCCACCCTCGCCAGCAGGGTACCGAGGGCGCCGCCGATGGCGGAGAGCAAGACCGATTCGGCGAGCGCTTGACGAATGAGCCGCCACCGGCTTGCGCCTAATGCGGTCCTAACCGCGATCTCACGCCTTTTGAGTGCGCCACGCGCGAGCATTAGAGTGGCGAGATTTAGACAGACGACCAGCAGGACTGCCGCCACAGATCCCAACACCAGGAACAGCGATGTGCGCAAGTTGCGAACGGCTATGTCATTTAGGGGAATGAGATCGGCGTGTATCTCCATCTTGTCGGGAAATGTCGCCGAAACGGCTGCCTGGGCCGTGTTCAGTGCCGCCAGCGTGGTCTCTCGTGACACACCTGCTTTTAATCGGACAATTGCCGAGAAGTTAAAGTCGCCCTCCAGGCTGTGGTCCAAGAGGCGAATCCACAGCGGGGTGAAGAGTTGTTTGGGTTCCGATTCAAGACCGAATGACACCATGGACGGGGGGAAGCGAAAGCCGGCCCGGAGAACGCCAATCACTCGGTACGGGAGCCCGTTAATGCGGACGTCGCGTCCGATAATATCCCGGGCGCCTCCAAATTGACCGCGCCACAGGGAATAGGTGAGCACCGCAACGTGATCGTGACCCTCCTGGGCATCGGTAGGCTGTATCAACCGCCCCATGAGGGGCTGCACCTTGAGCGTAGTCAATAGTTCCGGTGTTACGGCTTCGGCAGGGATACGCAAGGCCTCTCCAAGGCCACCCAATACCAGATGCCGCCCCTGTGCCATGCCAAGGCTTTCAATGCCTGGCACCATCTTCTTCCAAACCTCCGCATGGCGTGGATTGACGGGCAACATGGGGTAGAGGTTTGCAAACTTCGGCACAATTTCGACGAGCCCGAACAGGCGGTCCGGATCGGTGAACGCCAGCGGCCGCAACAAAACTCCGTTCACAATCGAAAAGATGGCGACATTGGCCGCGATCCCTAGCGTTAGCGACAAAATTGCGAAAGCGCTAAAAAGCCGGCTCTGCCGCAAAACCCGAAGCGCGAGTTTCAGATCCTTCATGCGTGCGCGTACTCCAATGTCAGCTTCGGCCCACGTTCAATGACAAGTATTACGAAGCCAGGAGGCGGAGAGTTTCAAAACTTCAGCGAGAAGGGTAAAGCCCTCTAGTGTTGCGAAGTGCCGCGTACGTTTTGTCGGTTGACTGCTGCGGGTACGATTGTCAATATAGCCTCTCTCAATGCGTGCTGGTTCGCCGGGAGAGTTCGGCGTCTAGGTTGAGCATTACTCGCAAATCGGTGTCTGGGGTGTTGCCTTCGGGCTCAAAGATGCCCAACACACGATGAGCATCGGGTGCCAGGTCAAAGCTGGGAAAGCCGCCGGCCACTTCCAGACGGCGCCGCGACCAGCGCGTGGGGCTGCCGGTTAAAAAAGAATCGGCGTGCACGGTATATTTGTCTTCCATGATGTAGCGCTCGCTATTCCGATAAAAGAGCTCGGAGCCTTGGCGGGACCAAACGGGATAGATGCCCCCGTCGGTGGACACTTGCCATTTGGCATCGCCAACACTGCCGTCCGGAAGGAAAGGGCGCACGTACACTTCGCCGCGGCCGGACTCGTCGGATGAATAGGCCAGCCAACGGCCATCGGGCGAAATGGCCGGAGAATATTGTCCGCCGGCATGGCGTAACAGCGGCCGTGGATCTCCTAAAGAGAACTTGTCTCCCTCGCGCAGGGCTTTCGCAATAAACAGATCGAGCCCCGTGCCTGGAGCATCACCTCCGAAGACCAGCCATTTGCCGTCGGGTGAAAACCCGTAGGGGAGGGGATTGAGATGCCGCGAAGACGCGAGACGCTCCACTTTGCCGCTCCCATCGGAGCGAATCCAAGCGAGGGAGCTACCGGAGCGGAAGGCGATGAACTGGCCGTCAGGGGTCCAGACGGGAAGCAACTGCGGCTCGCTATCGAAGGTCAGACGCTTGATCGTCCGAGTTTCCACACCATAGATCCAAATATTCTGTTGTCCGGTTTGGGAGAGAGAGAATGCGAGCTGATGACCATCCGGTGAAAGACGCGGGGTTAGATAAGCGCCTGGCTGGCTCAACAATTGCTGCACCTGACCGGAAGCAGTTAGCCATCCGAACGTAGCACTGCCACCGCCGTCTCCACGACGGTACACGAGTGTTCCGGAAGGCGAGGCCTCGAAGGTGGCGCCGCGTACTGTGTCTGCTGCAACGCCATCCAGCAGTAACAAGGCGGGGCCGGTAATCTGGAGACGATTCAGATCAAACGGGACGGCGAATAATCGGCCGTTCTGGTAATACACGAGAAAGCCGTTACTAAGCACACGGCCATAGGGGGAATTCTCAACCACAGTCGTCGCTAAGCCGCCCTGCCTGGGCATTACACGGAGCGAACCTACAGCGCCGCCGGCGATGGTGGCCGTAAACAGGATGCCTCGGCCGCGGGGGAGTATCTGTGGCCAACGATGGCTGGTTACACCTGGGGCCTCACCGTTAAGACTAGTCAGCGGGCGCGGCACGCCGCCGGAACTGGAAACAACCCAGAGGCCGCCAGTGCTGTTCAAAGTGGCAACGATGAAACCGTCGTCGCCCCAACTGCCGCCGCGGCCTGATTGAGCATCGCAAATGGTGAAGGGCGCTCCCCCGTTGACGGCGATCTTGCGTAGCTTGCCGGCCGCGAAGAAGGCGACCCATTTCCCGTCCGGCGAGAAGAACGGGTAGGATGCACCCTCGGTACCGGGAAGAGAGGTGAGCTGGGATTGGCTCAAAGGGCGGAGAGCGAGTTGATTGCCTTTCAGCAACACGATTTCGGAGCCGTCCGGAGAAACAGCGAACTCGGAGACCACATCGCCTACATCGAGGTCTAACTGGACAAATGGTTTGGGGGCTTGGGCGTGGGGCAAAGCAAATTGAACGACGGCCCAAGTGAGGAGACACAGCAAAACTGCGGCCGCCGCGAGCTGGCCGGTACGCCACCATCGTTTGTGCTTACCCGATTGGCTTTTGCGGGTGGAGCGTGGATGAAGCGATGGCAACGCCACTTGGAAATGCGTCTCCAGGCTGCGAGTCACTTCCCCGGCGCTTGGGCGTTCCGAGGGCTCTTTGGCCAACATGCGAAGGAGCAAGTCGTCCATCTGCGACGGCACGAAGGCATTACAAGAGGATGGCGGATCTGCCTGTCGATGATTTAGCGCTTCGACAGTATCCAGCAGCGATGCAGAGTCGAAAGGATGAACGCCGGTGGCGAGTTCATAGAGAACCAAACCCAGAGAGAATATGTCGCTGGCGCCAGTGGGCGTTTCGCCACGCGAACGTTCGGGCGCCATGTAGCGGAGAGTGCCGGCGTGCAGCATGGAACGTGAATTGAGCAACGAAGAGTCCCGAGCGAGGCCGAAGTCGAGGACCTTGATAAGCCCGTCGCGGCGGATCATCAGGTTTTCCGGCTTGATATCGCAATGGACGATACCGCGTTCATGAGCGGCGTGCAGCGCGCGGGCAATTTGTTGGCCGACGAAAACCAATTGATCGAGCGGCATTGGGGTTCCGACTAACCGGCGGAGCGGCGTTCCTTCCACCAATTCCATGACGATGGCGAGGCCGGAGACGGAGTGAATGACTTCGTGAACGGTCACGATGTTGGGATGGTTAAGGGCCGAAGCGGCCTTTGCTTCATATATAAAGCGTTCAATGGGTAAGTCGCCCTCGGCCAAGACCGCTAAGAACTTCAGGGCAACCAGACGGTTGAGGTCAGAGTCGCGCGCAGCGAAAACTTCACCGTTGCCGCCGCCTCCGAGACGTTCGGTAACGACGTAGCGGCCAATTCGTTGTCCTCTGCGGTCTAACGGATCAACGTCTTCGAGCTTTTTGTGCAGGCCCAGAACGGCATCGCGGACGGCGGGGTCGGTGGTGGCGCTATCGAGAAAAGTCTTGAGATCTTCCTGAGGAACGTTCGCAGCCGATTGATAGACTTCCCAGGCGGCTTGCCACTGTGCGTCAGTCATGGACGATCTACCGCTAAGTGGTATTGACGCGCTGAGGCGCGGGGAAAGCTGGAACAGGGCCGACGCATCGCATGCCCCAATATAGTAACTTTACCAGAATTTTTCTTGGCACGTTTGTGGCTCGCGATTCCCCATATCTAAGTGGAAAGGATAAACTACAAACCGTCATTGGCTTGCGGAGCACTCACGCTAATGGGATTCCGAAAGCTGAAGCGGCGCAGCTTAATGCTATGTTGAGGCTCAAGCGTAAGGGTAAGGATACGGACACGGAGAAGGAGAAGGTGTATAGCACGCCAACCCAACTCGCGGATACCTTCTATGCCAATCTCAGTAAAAAATGGGAATTCGCCGCCTGGCATCCGTGGGGACAACTGCCAGTCCACAATAAGGACAACGGCGATTACATTCCCATTGCCGGACTTTTTGTTAAGCAGTTCGATTATCCGGCGGAATTGAAAAAGCTTATCGACTTCGGCTGGAAGTCTGGGAAAATCCCGACCGTCAAGCCCGGCTCCGGACCGCTCCGCTCTAACGGTACATTC
>JBARMQ010000581.1:0-3081 GCA_049802535.1 Bryobacteraceae bacterium
CCATCATCCGATTGAACTCGGTGACGCCCAAAGGGCTATTCGCTATGCGCGGGCGCATGCACGCGACTATGGTTACCAACCCAATCGAATCGGCATATGGGGATTTTCGGCGGGCGGCCACTTGGCCGCAAGCACTGGAACGCATTTCGACAAAGGCAACGCCGGTGCGAATGACCCGATCGACCGCGAAAGTTCGCGGCCCGATTTCATGATCCTGGCTTATCCCGTGATCACTTTCGAAGAGCCCTATTTGCATCGTGGCTCACGAGACAATTTGCTGGGCAAGAATGCGCCGCAGGATCTGATCGATTTAATGTCTAACGAGAAACAAGTCACCAAGGAAACGCCCCCAACTTTTCTGTTCGCGACAAGCGACGATCCGGTTGTCCCTGTTCAAAACAGCGTCTTTTTCTATCTCGCATGCCGCAAGATGGGCGTTCCCGCCGAAATGCACTTATATCTACACGGGCCGCATGGCGTGGGACTGGCGCAAAGCTTTGCAGAGTTGAAGACGTGGCCGGATTTGGTCGCTAACTGGCTAACAGCCTCTGGATTTCGCTAAGTCCCTCGTGAAAAATTGCGGACTCGACAATCAGGCTGATCACCACGTAGGGTTCTCCGGGCATGTCGAAAAAATAGCCTGGCTGAGCAATCACATTGCCTTCCATCAGGAACCGGTGTAGCCACTCCGTTTCTGAGCGTGTTGCCGGCAGTCGCAAAATCGCGGACCAACCGCCCTCCAGATGGAGCGTGTGCGCGGAAGAGCCCTTAAGCAATTCGGCCAGCATCGACAGGTTCTCGGAAATGCGGCCGTTTAGAGAATCCCGAACACCTCTGCCGATGCTGAGGAGGTCCGAAAGCGCGCATTGCACCGGACTGTTGACCGACAGATACGTGTCCAGCAGCAATTCCAGCCGCGCTCTCGCTACCGAACGCTCTGATTCGGGCCCGTTGATCGCAATCCAACCGAGTTTCATTTGCGGCATTCCCGCGGACTTCGAAAGTCCGTTGAGGGAGAAATTAAGGACGCCATCGCTGCCAATCAAACTCTTGATGCATCGGCTTGGCCTCAACGCGTAGTCCATGAATACTTCGTCCGACACAATCGGCAGGCTCTTTTTGTTCGCGAGCGCCAACAGTTCATCCCATTCGTGTTCCTTGAGAAACGATCCGGTGGGATTGTTGGGATTGATCACCGTCAATAGGCGGGTGCGCGGAGTGATCCGGCGCTCGATTTCTTTGACATCGAGGTACCAGCAGCCGTCGTACGCAATCGGATAAGGAACGATGCGTACAGATTCAAGAGCCGATAGATATTCGAACAATGGGTAGGACGGTAATGGCGCGAGCACTTCATCGCCCGGATCGCAAAAAAGCTTGAACAGAAGAGAATAGGCTTCGCTCGTGCTCGCTGTCAACAAAATATTTTCAGCTGAAGCCGAAATGCTTCTTTCAAGATAGTAATTTGAAATAGCTTCGCGCGCCGCCCGCAGGCCAAAGGGTTCAGGCTCATATTGAAACGACTTGATGCTTCCGAACGCGCGACGAATTGCGTCATGCGGATAAGCTGAACCGAGCGCGGCAGTCGGATTCGAGAGGGAAAGATCGAGAAGAGGGGCGTTGTTACGGCGCTTGCCGGCTATCGCCTGTGAATAGGCATTTTCAAAAAAAGACCAGGACAGCCGTTTGGAGTAAGAGAACAAATTGATACTGTGTCACGGCTGCCCTGGCGTACACAAGGAGAACCTTCAGAACAGGGCGGCCGCCTTATAGACAGCGCGCCCTGAACGGCCGCCAGAACGAATTCCGGCGGCTATCTTCATTCGCTCACGTCCGAAGCCTTACCGGCGAAACTGCGGATTGCCCGATCCACAGCTCGCGCCGCGTGTGCCCGCACGCGTGGAAAGCGACGGCTTCGCGAACAAAGAATTTCGATATCTCAAAAGCGCAAAGGGAACGGCTGCGTGCCACCAGACAGCAGAGAATCCGCTTTCTTCGGGTGGCACGCTTGATCCCGGGCCCGTTTTGCGCAGGTTCCTCAAGAAGAACGGGCGCATCGAAAATATGATCGATGCGCCCGCGTTGCGCCGGCATGTCCCGACCGGCGCCAGCCACGTTGGACTGGCCTTAATAGCAAATGCTCCCCAGCGGGAATATCGGTCGCCCAACCGATTTCCACATCGCGTGCGCCCAACACGCGAGGAGAGCCATCGCCGGCTAGTCTACGTGGAAACTCAAAGGCGCTCCCTTCGTCTTGCCGTGTTCCGACACAGTGAAGACCGTGCGCTCTACACACGACCCGCTATCGAGCGAGAGCGTGGTTTCTAATACCTGATTGGCGAATTGTTGCATAGCCGATGCCGAGGTGTACGGCTTCAAGTTGCTCAGCACCTGCTCGAGTGCCAGTGAACCAAGCGAGCTCCCCGTAATGACACTCGAGGGAATGGCATGCGATGAGCTCAAAATTGAGAGCACACCTGAGACGGATCCAATGGCCACGTTGAGAATGCTGAGGAAGCTGTCATTCTGGTGGCGCAAAATCGTGGCAAGCATGATCTGTTTCCCGATCGGTTGAAAGCCTGGTTGCTGTTGGACCAGCGCCTGAAAGATGCGGCTGCTGATCACAGTTTGTTTGACCGACGAGGAGTTGCAGATGGTCAGATCGTAAGCACCGACGTTCTTCGGCATCTTGCCGTAGTTCTGAGTGAGTAGCGTTGTCGGAAGCGGCGTTGCCGAGATAGTCAAGGCATTCTGCGCGCACACCGAATTAGCGGCTAGCACCGCGCAAAGAGTGCTAATTGCGAGCGTTTTCATAAGTGTGTTAAGGATGCGAGCCGCTTGGCTGCTTCGCTGATCCCGATTTAGGAATAACTCGCCGGGATGCGCCGGCCACGCATTTTTTGAAGTTAAAGAACTGATATAAAGGGAGAAATTATTTTTTCGATTTTCGTGACCCACTTGCAAAACTCGCCGCAAGGGGTGTTGACAAAGCGGGATTGGGTATGATTTGGCGTTTAATGGTGTGAGGAGCGATAAGTTTTGTTGGGAAGAAGGAAAGACGGACACGCCGCGACTGAGATG
>JBARMQ010000582.1:0-37558 GCA_049802535.1 Bryobacteraceae bacterium
GGCGAATAGCGCGCCCCAGTCGAAAAGTGGCCTGGATCTGGGGGCGATTGATCAGAGCGCTAATCCGTGCCAGGATTTCTATCAATATGCCTGCGGCAATTGGGTAAAAAACAATCCGATACCGGCGGACGAGAGCCGGTGGGGACGGTTTAACGAACTGCTCGACCGCAATGAACTGATTTTGCGTAACATCGCCGAAGATGCCGAAAAGCATGAGAACCGATCGGCTCTGGACCAAAAGATCGGTGCGTTCTATGGTTCCTGCATGGACGAGGGCGTCATCGAGCGGAAAGGGACCGGTCCGCTGCAATCCGAATTAGATCGGATTGCACGGTTGAATAGTAGAAGCGACATTTTGGACGAGGCGGTACGTCTGCATGACCGGCAAATCGGAGTTTTCTTTTCGTTTTATGCCATGCCTGATCCCAAGCATGCCTCGATGGAAATCGCCAATATCGATCAGGGTGGAATTGGACTGCCGGATCCCGAGTACTACACGAAAGATGATGACCGCGATAAGCAGATTCGTGAGAAGTATGTCGCTTACATAGCAAAGCTGTTTCAATTGATCGGCGTCACGGAGGCCGACGCACAAAAGAAAGCTGCGACGGTGATGAAGATCGAGACGGACTTGGCAAAGGTTTCTTTACCGCCAGTGGAGCGCAGAGACCCGCAAAAGCTGGTGCATGATTATCAAACCACCCAACTCGCGCAATTGACGCCCGCATTCGACTTCAAGAAGTATTTCACTGAGGCGAAGACGCCGGCGTTTTCGAAGCTAAACGTCTCGGTGCCCGACTTTTTTAAAGGATTAAACGCAATGCTGGGCTCGGAGAGCATGAGCGATCTGCGCGACTATCTGACGTTTCATTACGTCGATGCGAGTTCGCACTTGCTGACAAAGCCCTTTGTCGATGCCAACTTTGATTTCTACGATCGAACTCTCAGCGGGACAACGGAACTGAAGCCCCGTTGGAAGCGCTGCGTTACAGATACGGACGGCGAAATCGGCGAAGCTTTGGGCCGCAAGTTTGTCGAGGAAACCTTCGGCCAGCAGGGCAAAGAACGAACGCTTGAATTAGTGAGCGATATTGAGCGCGAGATGGCGAATGACATCGAGACAATCAGCTGGATGTCGCCGGAGACGAAGAAACAAGCGCTGATTAAGCTGCATGGCGTGACGAACAAGATTGGATACCCGGATAAGTGGCGTGATTATTCCTCCCTCAATCTTGTGAATGACGACTATCTTGGCGATTACTACCGAGCCAATGAATTTGAGGCCCGGCGAGACCGGAACAAGATCGGCCAACCGGTGGACAAGGCGGAATGGGGCATGACGCCCCCCACGGTTAACGCCTATTACGACCCATCGGAAAATAACATCAACTTCCCCGCCGGGATTTTGCAGCCGCCGTTTTATTCCAATCACGCCGGCGATGCCGTCAACTTCGGTGGAGTTGGCGTCGTGATCGGCCATGAATTGACGCACGGGTTCGACGATCAAGGACGGCAGTTCGATGCCGATGGAAACTTACGCGATTGGTGGCAAAAGCAGGACTCCGAAAGATTCGACAAGCTGGCGAATTGCTTTGTGGAAGAGTACGGGTCGTTCAGCCCGGTTAAGGGCGTGGAATTGAACGGCAAGCTGACATTGGGTGAGAACACTGCCGATAACGGCGGCCTGCGCTTGGCGTACTACGCGTTGATGCATCAGCTATCGAAAGACGGCGTGTCGCCGGCTCGCAAAATCGATGGATATACCGAGACTCAACAATTCTTTCTCGGCTTTGCGCAGGTTTGGTGCAGCAGCACGCGCGATGCGGCAGCACGGCTGCGCGCAAAGGTCGATCCGCACTCGCCGGGCAAATACCGGGTGCTGGGAACGGTTTCAAATTTCCCTGCATTTAGCGAAGCCTTCGGGTGCAAGGAAGGGGACGCCATGTATGCGGCCACCAACCGGGCCTGCCGGGTTTGGTGACGGATGCCGGACAAGATTGTGAATAATCCGCTGCTCAGCCAGCAGTCGCCGATCCAGTTTACGGCCATCCAGGCGGAACACGTAGAGCCGGCGATAGCGGTTCTATTGGAGCAGATGAAGAACCGGCTGGCGGATTTGGGCAGTCCTACACTGCCGCGCGATTACGAAAACATTCTAATCGCGTTGGATCGGATGACAGAGCCGCTCGATTTCGCGATGGCCGTGGTGCGTCACTTGGAGTCGGTGGCCACTACGCCGGAACTTCGCGCGGCGCATAATGCGGTGCAAGGGCCGGTCAGCGCCTTCTACACCTCGATTTCATTGGATGAGCATTTGTGGCAGGCGGTGAAAGCGGTTGAGCAAAGCGGAGGAGCGGAAGGTCTTGCTCCGGTTCACCAGCGCTTTCTCGAGAAAACGGTACGAGGCTTCCGAAGGGCGGGCGCCGATCTCGATCCCGAGGGCAAACGGAAGTTGGAAGTACTGGATGTGGCGTTAACCGAAGCGACCACCAAGTTCGGACAAAACGTCTTAGACGCGACCAATAGCTATGAATTGATTATCGAGGATGAGCAACGTTTGTCGGGTCTGCCGGAATCGGCTCGAGCGGCGGCACGCGAAAGCGCAAAGTCGAAGGGCAAAGAAGGATGGCGGTTTACGTTGCAAACGCCAAGTTATGTCGCCGCGATGACGTACCTGGACGATCGGGCATTGCGGCGGCAGCTTTGGGAAGCGTCAAACGCGCGCGGCATCTCGGGGAAATTCAATAATCGCGAATTGCTGGTCGAGATTTTGCGCTTGCGGCGCGAGAAATCGCAGCTGCTGGGCTATGCGGATTTCGCGAATCTGGTGCTGGAAGAGCGCATGGCCCATGACGGCGCGCGGGCGGTTCATTTTCTGGAGGATCTGCGGGAGAAAACGGCAGCGGCTTTCGAACGTGAGAATCGCAGCTTAGAGGAAATGGCGCAAACGCTTGGCTATGAAGATGTGGAGCCCTGGGACGTCGGCTACATGGCCGAAAAACAGCGGCTGAAGCTGTACGACTTCGACGAAGAAGAACTTCGGCCGTATTTTGAGTTGGAACGGGTGGTCGCCGGTATGTTCGAAATCTTCGGCCGCATTCTTAGCATCCGCGTGGCTGAAGAATCCGGCGTGGCGGGATGGGACCCGGCAGTGAGGTACTACCGCGTGACCGACGCTGAGAGCGGCGAACTGCTGGGCAACTTTTACACCGACTGGTTTCCGCGCGAAAACAAACGCGGGGGCGCATGGATGGATTCCTTAATTACCGGCGATCCGGCCATGAGTGAGCCGCATATCGGGCTAATTTGCGGAAACCTGACTCCGCCTGTGGGCGATACGCCGTCGCTGCTGACGCATCGCGAAGTGGAGACCATTTTCCACGAGTTCGGACATTTGCTTCATCACGTTTTGAGTCGCGTGCCGGTGCGCAGTCTGGCCGGAACCAATGTGCCTTGGGACTTCGTGGAACTGCCGTCGCAGATCATGGAGAACTGGTGCATGGAGCGCGATGCGCTGGACCTATGCGCACGCCATTACCAGACCGGCGAGCCGCTGCCGGAGGAATTATTCCAAAAGATGAAGCGCGCCCGCACCTTTCGGGGGGCCAACGCACAGATGCGGCAGCTGGGGTTCGGATTAGTCGATTTAAAGCTGCATCGCGAGTACGATCCCGAGCGGGACGGCGATGTGTTGGCATATGCGCGGAACATTCTGGCGCAGTTTACGCCCGCTCCGTTGCCCTCCGACTACGGGATGATCGCGAGCTTTACCCACCTGTTTTCGAGCCCGGTGGCGTATGGGGCCGGTTATTACTCCTATAAGTGGGCCGAGGTGCTGGATGCGGACGCGTTTACCCGGTTCCGCAAGGAAGGTATTTTCAACACCGCGACGGGCCGGGCGTACCGGGCAAATATTCTGGAACGCGGCGACAGTGACGATCCTGCGCAGCTGTACCGCAACTTCATGGGGCGGGATCCGGATGCGAGCGCGCTGCTGGAACGATCGGGGCTGGGCAACGCGGCATGAAGCCTTTGATCACCCGGAGAGGTCCAACCTGGGTGTAAAGGCGGTGCAAGTGGACGACCCGACCAAGACCCTGGAAGAGCGGCTGGCCCATACCTTAAGGGAGAACGAGTCTATGCGAGCGGCGCTTGAAGAGGCGCAAGCGTCGGAGCGCGCCGCGCATGAGGAGTTGCGGCTGTTTGCCTATGCGACCAGCCATGATCTTCAGGAGCCATTGCGATCCATCTCCAGTTACGCCCAACTGCTTCAGCGGCAATACGGCGGGACAAAGGAATCGGCCGAGTATACGACCTTCATTGTTGACGCAGTGAACCGGATGACGGCACTGATCCGCGATCTGCTGGCCTATTCGCGGCTAGCCAAACCGCAGCGGCGAAGCGTCGCGCTTGCTGGCCTGGTGCAGTGGGCGATGATGAGCCTGGATGTGCCGATACGAGAAGCACACGCCAAGGTCACATATGACGGTCTGCCCGAAGTACAAGTGGATGAGACCCAGACGGTGCAACTGTTGCAGCAACTGTTTGCCAATGCCATCAAGTTCAAAAGCGAGGCGGTGCCGGAGATCATCGTCACGGCGGAAGAAGCCGACGACGCCTACATCGTTTCGGTGCAGGATAATGGCGTTGGGATCGAACCGAAATACCGCGACCAGATTTTTGGCGTGTTCAAGCGGCTTCACGGACGTGAAGTGCCGGGCACTGGAATCGGCCTGGCGTTGTGCCGGAAGATCGTGGAGGGTCACGGCGGGAAGATTTGGGTGGAAAGCGGCGAGCCCCAAGGATCGGTGTTCAAGTTTACGTTGCCGTTCTAAGGGGAGAAGAGCCCCGGTGTTGCCTCTCGGCAGTAAAGGCCGCATGTCGAAAGGCCTATCCGAACCATCCGGCGATCGAGAGTTCGCTGCAACAACCGGTAGTCGCGACAGAGTGGAGCTTCGACAAGTGCCGGACGCGAAGTGAAGATGAACCTGGCCTATCGTGACTTCACACACATCGGGCTTGGTAAAGTGCCGGACGCCAAAACGCTAGCTCGCATTGCACGGGCGTTGGGCGGAGATGTGATCGGGAAATTGCATGAGCGGTTAATCCCCATGGCGGGTGCCGTGTTGGTCTAGTATGGAAGCAAATTGATCAACGACCTCTGGTACAAAAACGCTGTCATTTACTGCCTTTCAGTGGAGACCTACATGGACTCCGATGGGGATGGCATTGGCGATTTCAAAGGGCTGATGCGCCGGCTGGACTACCTGCAGGGATTCGGCGTGACGGCGATCTGGCTTATGCCCTTTCAGCCTTCGCCAGGCCGCGATGGAGGCTACGACGTCGCTGACTACTATGGCGTGAATCCTAAATACGGCACGCTCGGCGATTTCGTTGAGTTCACGCACGGATGTGATCAGCGCGGCATTCGAGTACTGATCGATCTTGTGGTGAACCACACCTCGGACCAGCATGCCTGGTTTCAGGAAGCGCGCCGCGATCCTGAATCGAAGTATCGAGACTGGTATGTCTGGTCCAAAAAGAAGCCCCGGACGGCGGTCGATGGAATTGTTTTCCCGGGAGTTCAAAAGTCCACCTGGACCTACGATCATTCTGCCAGCAGTTATTACTTTCACCGCTTTTATGAATTCCAACCGGATTTAAATACCGCTCATCCCGCAGTACAAGCAGAAATCCTCAAGATCATGGGTTTCTGGATCCAGTTGGGCGTTTCCGGATTTCGGATGGATGCTGTACCCTTTGTCATCTCTGAGAAGGGCGCCGGCATCACGCAGATGAAAGAACAGTATGAGATGCTCCGGTCCTTTAGTGAATTTATGAGTTGGCGTAAGGGCGATGCCATCATTCTCGGCGAGGCGAATGTACTGCCCAACACGGATCTGGAATATTTTGGGAAGGCGGGAGAGCGGCTGCAGATGATGTTCAACTTTCAAGTGAACCAGAACCTTTTCTATGCGCTTGCCACTGCGGACAATCGCCCGCTCGTCAAGGCCCTCAAGACCACCAAGCCTCGCCCGGCAACTGCTCAATGGGGCCAATTCCTGAGGAATCATGACGAGTTAGACTTGGGGCGGCTTACGGAGGATCAGCGTCAACAGGTATTTCAAGCGTTTGGTCCGGACGAGAATATGCGGTTGTATTCTCGCGGAATTCGCCGCAGGCTGGCGCCCATGTTGCAGGGCGATCGACGCCGTCTGGAATTGGCTTACAGCCTCATGATGACCTTGCCAGGCACGCCTGTCATCCGCTACGGCGACGAGATCGGAATGGGCGATGACCTGCGCCTTCCTGAGCGGCAATGCGCGCGCACTCCCATGCAATGGTCAACGGAAGAACATGGGGGCTTTACGAATAGCAAGAAGCCGATTTTACCCGTCATCGCAGACGGCGCATACGGTTATCAGCATGTCAACGTGGCCATGCAGCGCCGCGATCCCAACTCGCTGTTGAACTGGATGGAGCGTATTGTCCGCATGCGCAAGGAAGTTCCTGAAATTGGATGGGGCGACTTTTCAGTGCTTCGCGCGGGTTCGCAAGTTTTCGCCATCCGCTATGACTGGCGGGGTAACTCCGTGGTAATTGTTCATAACTTGAGCGCGATGCCTCAAGAAGTTCGGATCACGATCGGATTGGAAGGTGAGCACGGGAGATATCTTGTGAATGTACTTTCCGATGAACACAGTTCGGCAGACGCCTCTGGGCGCCACTGCATTCTCATGGAAGCGTACGGGTATCGGTGGTATCGGGCGGGCGGATTGAAACATGTCTTGAACGAATCCGAAGCGTGAGGGCGGAAGCGCGGCTCCACATTTCTGACTTACACGCTGGAACTTTGATCTTGCATCTTTGCGGCCGTTTGCTTTCGCTTCGCAATTCGATTCTGCATGACCGAGATCACGAAGCCTAGTACCACCCCAATCCAATCGATGCGCACGTCATGCCACTCGAAATGGAAGTTGCCGTAAACAGCCAACTCCAGCCACTCACAGAGGAACGCGAACGCTAGCACCGCGCAGCCACGGGCGGTTCGCGTCCAAATATCCTCTGCACCGGTGCACACCATCAGCGTCGTGATCAAAAATATGGCAATATGACCGGCAGGATGCCAAATGCCAGTGGCCCCCAAATGGTACTTAACCCGAAAAGGCGCAAGCGATAGACCAATAATGAGCAGGAGCCAAAACGGCAGAAGATAGCGCACTGCTTTCATTTGATCGTCGTGAACAGATTATTCAGCGCTTCGGATAGCGTGGGGTGCGAAAAAATCCCGTCGCGAAGCGCCGTGTACGGTAAATGGCCCATCATCGCGATCTGCACCATGGCGGCAATTTCGCCACCTTGCATCCCAAGCGCGGCGAATCCTAGAATCTCTTTGGTCTCCGCATCCACCACGGCCTTCATTAGCCCTCGCGGTTGATCTGTTTCAAGAGCGCGCGCCACGCGTGACATTGGCATGGTGGCGACCTGCACATTCCGCCCGCTCTTCCTGAGTTCCGTCTCGGTTCGACCGATGCGTCCCAGTTGTGGGTCGATAAAGACTGTATACGGCACCATTCGGCCTTCCGTGTTCGCTGCGTTGCCTTCTAAAAGATTTGCCCGCAATATACGGAAATCGTCATAAGAGATGTGAGTGAACATAGGGCCGCCGTTAACATCACCTATCGCGTAAATGCCGGGAACGTTCGTCTCTAGTTTGCTGTTCACCGTCACGAAACCACGCGAATCGGTCTTCACGCCTGCGCGACCGAGCCCAAGCTTTTCTGTATTAGGAACCCGCCCGGCCGCGACCATCAGATGGGTTCCGTGAATGGGAGACTCAAGACCGATATCGACTTCTATGGTTTCGTCGCGCTTGCGGATACGTTTCGCCATGGCGCCGGTGTGAACTTCAATGCCGTCTTCCCGCAGAATCGAAAGCACCTGCGCCGCGATGTCGGGGTCCTCGTGCCCCAACAATTGCGAACCGCGGTGAACGATCGTCACCTGGCTGCCGAACCGGCGAAACATTTGACCGAACTCAAGCCCCACGTAGCCGCCGCCGAGCACAATCAGCCGTTCCGGCACAACGTCCAACTCCATGATCGATGTGCTGTCGAGGTAGCTCACCTCCGATAGTCCTTCTATCTTCGGCGTCGCGCTACGAGAGCCGGTGTCAATGACGATTAGGTCTGCTTTGACTTCTATCGTTTCGCCACCGCGAAGCGCCACCTCCAGCGACTTATTGCTCGTGAAGCGCGCTTCTCCCCTCAGCAAGTCCAAGTGTTCTGTGTTTTCTGCTAACTTTTCGCTCCCGGACCGAAAGCTCTTGACGATCTCCCGTTTGCGCTCCCGGACCTTCGCCATGTCGATCGAAATCGCTCCTACGTGCACGCCGTATTCTGCGGCCCGCCGCGCCTCATAAGCGATCTCCGCACTAGCCACCATCGTTTTGGTAGGCGTGCATCCGTAGTTGATGCACGTGCCGCCGATTTGATCGCGTTCCACGAGAGCGGTCTTCTTCCCTGCCTTTGCAAATGCCTGCACTAAAGGCGTGCCGCCTTGCCCGGAACCGATCACGATTGCGTCGTAGTGTTTGGTCATCGTAACTCTGCCTATACGTTAGCCAATCAAGCCGCACGTCATGCTGTTAGACTTCGGTTTTACCATTGGCAAGACAGAAAGGAACAAGCACGTGAAAATCTGGATCAGTGTGGCTCTGGCCGCCGGGGCCGCAATGGCGGCGTCCTCAGGAGTCGATGTTTACTCGTCCGCGGACATACAAGCGATGGGGCACAAGTTAGCCGCAAAGCAACAGACTTTTCAGAGTGAAACCTTACAGCACTATCCCGGACATTACACGATGATGGCCTATCGCAAAGCTACTGGGTCTTCCGAATTGCACCAACATGAGGCCGACATTTTCGTCGTGGAAAGCGGCGACGCCACGCTGGTAACCGGCGGGAAGATTGTCGACGGGCACGTCGAGAAGCCGGGCGAGATCCGCGGCAAGTCTATCGAAGGTGGCGAGCGACACACACTAGCTGTGGGCGATATCGTTCACATCCCGGCCAACACTCCCCATCAATTGCTGATCACCAATGGCAAACCTTTTACCTATTTCGTGATAAAAGTCACTGGCCAGTAGATGGCTGCTGCCTGGCTGCTCACAATCTTCGCGCTAGGCGGCATCGCGTTGGGCTTGTTTCCCGATCATTCCCGGGGCCTTTCCGCCAATTTGGCCGCTGCCGGCGGCGGACTCCTTTCCGGAATCGGAGTCTTCTGGCTTCTGCCGGAGATTGCGGAAATTGCGCCGTGGTGGCAGGCCGCGGCGCTGGTCATACTCAGCTTCTCGGTGCTCTTCGCGTTCGATGCTTTGCTTCATCGATTGCACCACTCGTCTCCCGCCTTGATAGCCACTCCGTTGTTGACCGCCGCCGCAATCCATAGTTTCCTTGACGGTTGGAGCGTCCGGTTCGCATCGACCGACCCATTGACAAACCTCGCAATACCTGCCGGACTGGCTCTCCACAAAGTTCCTGAGGGATTGGCGCTTGGCCTGGTCGTGCAAGAGGCGTTTCGATCGCGCACCTTGGCATTTCTCGCTGCCGGATCGGTAGAAGCGTTGACTCTGGCCGGGGCCTGGATCGAACCTGCCGCCAATCAAGCCGGCGCCGCAAGATTTGGCCGCGCATGGCTCGGGGTGGTGATGTCCCTGATTGCGGGAAGCTTTCTGTTTCTCGGTGCGCACACGTTGTTTCCCGCCCGCCGTAAGCCTTCTGTCGCTTTAGCATTCGCCGGCGCGCTTCTCTTGTCGTTGGGCGCGGCATTGTTGCAACGGCATTTCTTTGCCGTCGAATAGCTCAGTTCGCTAAACGCCAGACGGATGCTGCTTGTGAAAATCTGTACGTTCCTGAAAAGCGCGGCCAGCGGCAATCAACAACGATTCCGAGGCGACTGGCCCAACAAACTGCAATCCAATCGGCAATCCATTTACAAATCCGCAGGGCACTGTCAGCGCTGGCAGCCCCGCAAGATTGCTTGCCTGCACCAGCCCGGCAAAAACTCCCTTTTGCGATGGACGCGTTGGCTCATCTTGGGGGAATGGCGAATCGGCGCGCTCCGGCAACGTCAATTTAGTTGGTGCGACCAATAGATCAAGGTTGGTGAACATCGTATCGCGCAAGGCCGTTTGAATTTGGCGGCGGACTCGCATTGCCTTCAGGTAGTCCAACGAAGAATAGTTCATGGCCGCCTTCAATCCGGCAATCTGGCCTTGATCGGCCAACTGATTCACACGTCCGGACCGAATTAGCTTTTCAAAAACAGATGCTGCCTCGCAGTCGATGATCGTTCCAATGATGGTGGAGTACGGAAAATCGGGCAATTGCGACTCCATCATCTGAGCGCCAAGCGATCTGACTACCGCCAGTGCGTTTTGAAATGCCGGCCGCAACGGTTCGTCCGGCCACTGCTCAAAATCGATGCTGGCATAGCCCAACTTTAGCTGGCTGAATGGTCGGTAATACTGCTTGGTGTAAAAGAATCGGCGATGCGCTGAGGCCGGGTCATTCTCGTCGCCCCCGGCAATTTCTGCAAGCACTAATCCGCAATCGCCGGCAGTCCGCGCCAGCACGCCGATCTTGTCTAATGTCCACGACAACGGCATCGCTCCGTATCGGCTGACTAAGCCATAACTGGGCCGCAATCCAGTTACGCCGCAATAGGCAGCCGGCGTCAAAATCGATCCTGAGGTTTCCGAACCCAGCGCGAATGGAACTAATCCAGCGGCAACGGCAGTGGCCGAGCCGCTCGACGAGCCGCCGGACCAATAACTCTTGTTCCACGGATTCAGTCCCGGTCCTTGCAACGATGCCGAAGCCGACGTATATCCGCCGCCGCCGGCCAATTCAATCATGGACAGCTTGGCTATCACCGGCGAACGAGCACTATTCAACTTATCCACGCAGGTGGCGTCATAGTCGAAGATTTGATCCTCGAAAGGCTTCGCGCCCCACGTGGTGGGATGCTTGGCGACGCTCAACAAGTCCTTCACCCCACACGGAATGCCATGCAGAGGGCCGCGGAAACGCTCATGTTTGGTGTCGTCGTCCACATCCTTCGCCATGCGGCGCGGGCCCTTTGAGATCAAGCAGGCCAATGCGTTAAATTGCGGCCCGATCTTCTCCAGCCGCTCACTGAAGAAGCGCGTAAGTTCCGCGCTCGAGATGTCGCGCGACCGCAGCCATGCGCCAAGCTCTTCGATCGTGGCGAAGGGCAGGGTAGACTGGTCGAATTTATTCTTCTGCGTGCTCACAACAAAATCTCTCGGGCACGATCAGGTCCGAAACAGAAAAGCTGGTTCGATGGAGATCGGAACCTCAATAGCCGCTAGTTTTTGGCCAGCTTCCCGAACATCCGCTTCCGCCTTTTGCATCATTGCTTCGGGCGTGGAGGCAATCGGCGCGCGATCGGGTATGGGAGGAGGAGTGTTCTGGATAGTCTGTGCGGACGCCACCGTTGCGGCGCCAGCAAACGCAATCCACTGACGGCGCGTCTGTCCTCCATTATTCCCGGCTGATCCCATGCGCACATTATAGGGCTCCCCGGCAGTTCAAACTATTTTGCGGGTGAATTTGAGGCACTCTACCGCGATTCCACCCTGAGCGGTTGAGCTGTGTCAGCAGGGCTGCGAGCCACAGTTGTTACACTAACGCTCGGATGCTATTGGCGCGCGAATTTATCGAGTATTTGTCCCGGCAATTAATTGAGCGCTTAACTCCTGCGGCCTTTGAAACCGGCGATCCGGCCCAGGCCGCCGCTTACATCGCACAGATCATCGCCGACGATCTTTCGATAGAAGACCGGCTCAACGATGAAGTTCGCGACCTCTTGGACGATTACAGCGAGTACATGCGCCGCGAGAATGTCTCGTACCAGGAGATGTTTCGCAAGATCAAGAACCAAATGATCGCTCAGCGTAAGATTATCCGCGCCGCCGGCCGCGACACCGGCGACGGGATGAAGCTTTCTCGCGACAAGATCAACGATCTTTCGCATAAGATTGTAGCGGCCTTGCGTAAGTCACGCGAATTCCGTGTTCGCAAGGATCAGAACGAGATTCGTCTTTCATTGGTGCGCGAAATTACCGATATCTTGCAGTTGGAAGATCGCGTGGACAAGGCCGCCCGGCAGAAAATCCGCACGCAGAAGCGTGAAATTGCCGAGGGCGGGGAAGAGTACGATCTGCTCCACAAGCGTTATTACGCCGAAGAATTGAAGAAGCTGGGCATCGAACTGGGGAGTTGATTTCTTGCGGCCAACGTTAGTCGTCATTGGAAGTTTGAACATGGACTTCGTTGTTCATGTCGGAAAATTCCCCGCTCCCGGCGAGACCGTTCTCGGGTCTGCGTTCGAAATGGATCCCGGCGGCAAAGGCGCGAATCAAGCCGGCGCGATTGGACGCCTCGGCGGGGCAAACATCCAGACCAAGATGATCGGCCGAGTCGGATACGATCTGTTTGCCGACCACCTCAAAGCGAGCCTTGCCGCCGACAGCGTCGATGTCAGTGGGATTCACGCCACGCGCTCGGAACCAACCGGCGTCGCCTTCATTTGGGTCGATCAGGCCGGCCAGAATTCAATCGTCGTTGCGCCGGGCGCGAACAATGCGCTCTCCGCCCGGGATGTCGAATCGTTTCGTTCGGTCCTGTCGGGAGCTCACGCCGCGCTCTTCCAACTCGAAACTCCTCTTGACGCTGTGGAAGCCGCGTTGAAGCTAGCGCGCAGTTTAGGGGTGCGCACCATCCTTGATCCCGCACCTGCGCAGCCGCTGTCTCCGGCATTTCTCAGCAACGTTGATATTCTGACGCCCAACGAGACAGAAGCCTGCATCCTCTTAGGCCGTCCTCCGGTCCGCGTGGGCGTTGCCGATGCGCCGGAGGTTGCCAAAGCAATACGCCTGCTCGGCGCGCGCGCGGTGATTTTAAAGCTTGGCGACCAGGGTTGTTATTACCAGGACGAAAGCGTCGAATGGATGTCGCCCGCGTTTAAGGTCGAAGCTATCGATACTACCGCCGCTGGCGATACCTTCAATGGATCGCTTGCCGTCGCGCTGGCTGAAGGCGAATCCATAGACTGTGCCCTGCGTTTTGCCAATGCGGCGTCGGCCTTGTCAGTCACGCGGAAGGGCGCTCAGTTATCAGTGCCCAAGCGCAGTGAAGTCGACGCACTTCTCAAATCCTCGGCGTCATAGACCTCGAATTCTGCGTTCTCAAACACTGGTGGAACCTTAGCCAGTCGATGCTTAGAATTCAACACGTAGTAATCGATGGGCAACGGGAGAAGACTCCGCAGTCGAGGTACGGAGAAATTGCCCTTCATCGATTGATCCCACCGCTCCAGCCACTCGACTCCCACGCTTTCGAAATAATTTGCTTGGGTGCCGCTCTTCCAATCAACCCACAATGCTCGCTTCGATTCCGCGCGGAAAATCCCAGGGTAAAGCGCTCGTCCGGCATCGGGAAATAAGAACATGGAACTGCCCCATGTGTTCAGCTTCGCCCAATCCGCTACCTGAAGTATGGGCCCTTTGTCCACCTTTGGGTAATTCTTGACGCCACCCAAAAACGGCATCGAGAATACTGCGCAGGTCGGAACCAGAACGATTGCCCATCGCCATCGGCTCGGATTGCAAGTCTTGATTAACAGCGCAAGAACACCCGACAAGCTGGCCGCCACCAGCAGAATGCGCAGGTTATCTGGCTCGTCGATCTGGGCTAAGTCCAAAACCCGGACTTTCATGGGGAGTGCCATGACGGGCAAGAACCACAACCATGCCTCCACCACTTCTCGGCGTATTGCAGCACCGACGCCCGCCATGCCGCAAGCAATTGCGGAAAACAGCACCGTCATCAACAACGTCCTCGCAGGTTGCTCCTCGGCGCCGAACATCAAATGCATTCGCTCGACCAAAATATAACTGGCTGGCACTCCGGCAAGGCCAATGATCGGCAATCCAACGAAGAACCAACGCAGCGGCGCGTTCAATCGCGGCCAAATTCGCGCCGTGGCCCAAACGCCGCACACCCAGATGAATAAGTATTGCCAAACGTCGCTGCCAGCCCAAGTCGATACCCATGCGTAGCGCGCCCGAAAAAGCTGAATCCCGGCTAACACGGGCGAAATGCGCCCAAACAGATTCTGAGACTCGACAATACCGGGTTGCAATTGAGCCGCATTCGCCAGTAGGAGAATAGCGACTAACAATACGATCAGTACCGTCTTCACACGTGGCCGTACCCGGCGCTCGAAAATGGCCATCAAAACCACCAGCGCCCAGAAGGGAGCGGTGGCCGGCGCCTGATAGAGAAAGCCGAGTCCTGCCGTCAGCCCGGCGAGTAGAGGCTTGTCCCGCACAAACAATCCGATTGCTAACACCGTCAACCCGAATGCGAATCCACGCGGAATCGCCTCATATTCCACCAGCATCACCGCCGGTCCTAAGAGCGCTGCGCCAAGATTGATCAGCGCCGCCAGCACGAACGAAAGCAATGCGCTGAAGCCAGCGCCTTCAACGATCAAGAAAACGCCCAGGATTTGCGCGGCGCGAAACAGCAACTGCTGTGCCGTCAGGACTGTCTCGAAGTTTGCTCGGGCCGCCTGGTGCAGGAAGACGCTTACTTCGTCGTAGATGGTGTAACTGACGTGCGGATGGGTGGCAATTGGATCGCGCGAAAGGAAATTCGGCGTATCCAGATGCTCCAGAATCGGCAGATAGATCTGTGTCTCCGATTCCAGATAGGTGTGGCCCGGGAAGAATTGAAATTCAAGCCAAGTAACCGCTGCGATCCCGAGGCACAGCAGCAGAAATCGCCGCATTAGTGCGCCGGAGTCTTGTCCAGTTGTTGTTTGGCCCAGAGGCGGTTCGGGTTCAGTTGAAGCGACTTTTCGATCGCCTTACGCGCTTCATCGTTCTTGCTTTCCTTGCGAAGCGCCAATCCCTTCCAAAGATAGGCATCGGCAAGACTCGAATTCAGCTCAATCGCTTTATCAAAATCCTTAAGCGCAAGTTCGTAACCGCCGCCCATGGCCGCTGGCAGATAGTAGTTGCCAACTCCGCGGCTGACATACGCGATCGCCAACTTTGGGTTCAGTTCAATAGCTTTGTTGACCTCGTCGCGCGCGCATTGGCCATATTTGAAGGCCAGCATCACGTTGGCCGGGATGGCTTCTCCGCAAAGGTCACCCAAAACACGATGATATTCGGCGTTACCGCCATCCATCGCTACGGCCTTGCGGGCAATCCCGATGCCAGCTTCCGCCAACGATTGCGCCTTGCTCTTGTTATGCATTTCAATCGCCAGCTCCGCGCCGTATGAGTTGGCCAAAGCAGCCTCGTATTGTGCCTGCGCCGAGCTCGCATTCGCCTGGGCACGCTGGGTGGCCTGCCCGATTAACCCGTCGAGTGCGGCCGCATCCTGGCGGTCAAGAGCCTGATCTAACTGAGCCGTTGCGAAGCCTGCGGCGGCGGCTACCGCTGCCAGTAGAACCATTAGCAACCAACGTGGCATCTCACCTCTCATTGTAGGAGGGAGGGTTGCCAACGCCTCAAAGTTTCGCTAATCGTCTTTGGATCAGCAGATAGTACAAACCCAGTACCACAACTAACACGCCATTGGCCGTCATGATGACTGGCTCCGAGGTCTCCCGGATGAGCAGCCCGGAAATCAAACTCCCGAACGGCATCCCGCCACGGAAAGCTACGTTATACACGCTCATCACGCGGCCACGCATCTGGTCGCCGACGTACAACTGCACCAATGATGTATTAGAGGTGAAAAATACCATCAGTGCCGCTCCCGCAAAGAAGATCAGCAGCGAGCTTACGCCCAAATTGTGCGATAGGCCGAATCCCGCAATGAACATTCCGAGCAGCGTCATGACGATCAGCGCTCGCCGGGACAGCCCCGTTGTCGACTTGATTCCGGCAACGATCAGCGCGCCGGTAACCGATCCCGCGCCCGAGAGGCAAAGGAACAAAGTGAATATATTGGAACCGCCATGGAACACGTCGCGCGCCACCACCGGCAGGAACGTGAGCAGCGGATACGAGAGAAACATCATCAGGAACGCCAGGGCGACAAGACTCACCATGCCTTCTCGTTTGCGGATGAAATCGATACCTTCCCGCATGCTCTCCATGACAGACGCGTCTCCGTGCGCCGGCACAAACTTCACCTTGACCATGTAAAGGGTGATGATCACGGCGACGTAGGAAATTCCGTTCAAACCGAAGCACCACGTGGCGCCCAGCTTGCTCAATGCGATGCCGCCGAGCATCGGGCCCAACACGCGAGCCAGGTTGAACTGAATGGAATTCAGAGCAATGGCGTTGCTCAAATGCTCCTTGGGCACCAGCGTAGGGATCAGCGCCGAATATGCCGGCCCCCCGAATGATTGCACCAGCCCAACGGCGAACGACAAGCATAAGATGTGCCAGACGCGCACCGTGTTGGTGTAGACCAGCGCCGTCAGTATGAATGCGCACGTCATTTGACCGTATTGCGATATCAGCAAAAGCGTGCGCCGGCTTCGACGGTCGGCGAACACCCCTCCGAATAGCGAGAACAGAAAGATGGGAACCTGCCCACAGAACACGTCAAGACCGAGATAAACAGAGGAGTGAGAAAGGTTATAAACTAGCCAGCTTTGCGCCAGTATCTGCATCCACGTGCCGATGCTCGACGTGCAGGCGCCGATCCACATCAGGCGGAAGTCCGGATAGGAGAACGCCTTGAAGACGCGCTTTAACACTCGGCTCCAGGCATGAGATTAGGGCAGAGGGCTTTCGCGATGGATGAGGTGAATCTGGTTACCATCGGGATCTTTGAAGAACACCAGACGGTTCTTTTGATTCCAATACGGCTCAGCTACAAAGTCGATGCCTTTGGCCCTCAGCTCCGTGTATGCCTCGTCGAAATTGTCAACTGCGATCGCAATGTGCCGCATACCCGGCGTTCGGAAAGCGTTTGGCCCCGGCTCGCCTTCCGATCTGATGATTTCGATGACGACACCGTTGCCGGCTTTCACAAAGTAGTTGCCGTCGTATTCGTAGTTGATCCGGAATTCAAGGTTCTTTGCGTACCACTCGGCCAATTGCTTCGGATTGGGCGAGGCAATCGCGAAGTGCTCAATGCCAGTGAACATAGCCAACCGGGATTGTAGCAAGTTGGCGACGATGGGATTACCAAGCTGGCGAAGACAGATGTTCGCTACTAATTATTGACGCTGCTTGAGAACGCGCCGTATATCTCTTTTGCCGTGGAGAACAGCGATGATCTGGATGGGCGCCGTATTAGGCCGATAAACAATCGTGTAATTCGGGTAACGCGTCAGTGTCCAGAATCGAACTGGGCGGGTTGTGAGGTCGGTGCGGAAATGCCCTCGCCGAGAGTCTTCAGCGAGAAATGCGCAAGCGTCGTAGAGTGATTGTTCCACGCGGCCAGCGGCTTCCTCGCTATCCTCAGCAATGTACGACCAAATTTAAAAAATGTCCGCTTTAGCAAGCGTGGTGAGAGCATAACGGCTCATCTCTTATTCGGGTGCTCTTGAAACCAGGTGTCTTTCACAGCCTGAAGTTCCCGGCGCGCCAGATCGCCGTCGATGATCTCTCCTCGTTCGGCCTGAAGATAGCCTTGTTCTACATGAGCTGACACGGCTCGGCGCTCCTCGTCAGTCCAGCTTTCTTCCGCGTCCTGTGCTTCAAGGGCGCGCCGCAAGACGTCTTCAACGCTCACATAGTCTCCGCTCGAAAGGCGCTTGTTGATGAGTATTTCAAGATCTGGAGGTACATTCAATAGCATGGCAGAGCCTCGGTTCTGACCCCTTCATCGTACCGTTGAAGCCGGTGGGCTGCTCTCGGTCACGCGTCTACGGATCTCAACACATCGACGGTCTTCCGCGCTGTCGTTGCCCAACTAAATTGTCTGGCCCGAATGTTGCCCCGAGAGACCAGATCTTGGGCGGCCAATGGTTCATCAAGCAATCTCTCAATCGCGCTTTGGATCTCTGATTCACTCGCGGGATCGAAGAACAGCGCCGCATCACCCGCGATCTCCTTCAGTGGCGGAATGGCCGAACAGGCAACGGGCACTCGTGCCGCCATCGCTTCTAAAACAGGCAGTCCAAAACCCTCAAACGTCGAAGGATAGACAAAGAGTGTGGCGCCCGAATAAAGGCGATAGAGTTCCTCGCGCGGGATCCAGCCTGTGATTGTCACGGCGCTCGCCAATTGCAATGTCTCTACGAGTTGCTCAATACGCTCCGTGTTGAAGCCGCGAACGCCTGGCAGTACCAAACGCAGCGTGGGCCTGTTCCCATGAATTTTCTGAAAAACGTGCAAGAGACGTTCTATATTTTTGTGCGGATGGAGTGTGGACACACACAGTAGATAGGGACTAACATCGTCAATCTGCCGCGCCAACCGGAAGAACTCCTCTTCCACGCCGAGGTGAATTGTGACGATGTGCTCTGGCGGCACGCCTCGGTAGTGTTGAAGAATGTCGTTGCGGGTGGCCTCGGAATCCGCAATCAACCGCCGTGATCGCTTTGCGGCGACCCAAAGGAGCAATTGCCAGAACGGCAGATCGACCCGTTTGAAATGCTCCGGATGGCGAATATGTTGGAGATCGTGAAAGACTGTCACCATCGGAATTCCGCAGAAGCACGGCGTGGTAAACCCGGGATTGAATAACACGTCCACGCGTTCTTGCTTCAGCCGTGCCGGTAAACGGAGCTGTTCATACAGAATGCGCGCTGGGCGAAACGCCGCCGACAATTCTTGCGGACAGTAATAGAATCGCGGCGATGCCGGGACCAAGTCGGCGCCGGTCTCACGATTGGTGAACACCAGATATTCGTTTTCGCGATCTTCTTGCGCAATGGCGCGAAGAAGTTGACGCAGATAAATTTCGGTTCCCCCCACCGCTCCCGGCAGCAGGTAGAGGGCATTGACCCCAACTTTCATTGGGGCGATGCGCCCAGACGTCTTCTGGCTGCGACGATGCCATCGATGGCCATTCTGTTTTCACTGTCGATGCCGAGCGCCTGCTTATACTCATCTACTGCCTTGGCAAATTGCCCTTGCGCGAAGTAGATGTTTCCGCGATAGGCATAGATGGCCGCCAGACCAGGCGCGAGCTGTTGCGCCTTATCCAATTCGGCCAGCGCTTCGTCGTAGCGCTTCTGTTTCGCCAGCACCATGCCGATTTGAGAGGCTACCAGGCCGTCATCGACCTTCAGATTCTGAGCCCTTCTGAACAGCGCTAGCGCCTGCCGTTCATCGCCTGCGCAGTCCGCGGCCTCGCCCCAATCGTGCAAGAGTTCGAAAGAGGGCGGCTGTATCTGGGCAGCCTTCGCAAATTCATCCATTGCGGCAGGGCAGCGGCCCGCCCGGTAGTACGAAAAGGCGAGTTGAAAATGAGGGCGCAATTTCCCCGGACTGCCTTCGACGGCATTCTGCCAGAGGGCGATCTCATCACCCCAAAGCGCGCTTCGGGCATACGTCAGATAGGCGCAGAGCAGCAGGGCGACCGCCGCCGCTCCTACCACTCGTCCGCGCTGTACCCTCCAGCGGCGCAAGAAATCAAGCACGATCAGCAGGACGCCGAACATGGGCAGATACATTCTGTGTTCTGCGAATGGGTCGGATATCGGCAGAAAGGAAGAGGTCGGGCCCAGACAGACCAGCGTTGCCAGCCATCCAAAACACGCGAGCGCGTAACGCTTTCGAAAGGTCAACGCCGCCGCTGTAACGCCGGCCAAGCCCAACAGCCCCGCAATCGCGAGTGGATCGAATCCACGGCTAAAACGAAAATCGGGATCGATGTTCTGCCCAAACGGCAGCACAATCAGCCGTAAATATCCCCAAATTGCACGGCATTCCGTCAAAAAGTATTGCCGGGGACCGGCCTCTTTCAAGTGAAAACCGGCGCTGGTGGCGGTAGCCAACACCCGAATGATGAGAGCGCCGCCGATGAACGCGCCCGCCAGCAAAAGGCCATACAGCCGCCAATTGCGCTTGATCATTCCGATGGCCGATGGTTCCTGCTCGGCCGGGAATAGCCAGTCGGCAAGCAGTAATAACACGGGGAAGACAATCGCATACTCCTTGGTGAGTTCTGCCGCCGCGAACAAAGCCAAAACGCCAAGGGCCGGAAGCCAGCGGATCCCGCCGTTGCGCTGATACAGAAAAAGGGCGAATGCGCCGTAGAAGAAAAAGACCGCCAGTGTTTCCGACCGGCTGGTCACGTACGCAACGGCTTCCGTTTGCAATGGGTGCAGAAGGAACAGCGCTCCTGCGATGCCAGACAGCAGGTTAATGCGGTCCGGCGCGGTCTTTAGATAGCGCAGGAACCATCGCGCAATCAGAAACACCAGAACACTGTTGGCCGTGTGCAGCGCGATATTCAGCGCATGATACGACCACGGGTCGCTTCCAGAGACCAACGAATTCACCCAGAAGCTCAGGTTGACCAATGGGCGTAACCCGATCAGCCAAGCAGTGAACGGCTGGCCGATGAGGTGCAGAGATAAAAATGGCAAATAGCGGTCATCGAACAGAAACGGGCCATTTACTGCCGGACCATAGACCAGGAATGCGACGAACAATGCCGCCGCGGCCAAAGCTGGCATTTCCCACGAGAGTGTCCTCGCCGCTGCAGCTTTTACATCTCGTGGGCGGACGGCCGCCTGCTTAGCTGCGGCTTTGGTTTGCTTGCTTCTTTTCATTCAATTCGCGCAGCTGGTATTCCAGAATCGCTACCCGCTGTACGGTGGCGACGTTCGAATCCTTTAATTGCGAGAGCACCACTGAAAACCGGAAAAACACTACGAGAAAGGTGATTGACACCAACGTCAGTAATGCCAGCACAGGATTCTGCAGCCGCAACAACCCCGTCACCCAACCCAATGCGGCAGTTGACCGCGAGAGCACCAACAGCAATAGGCCGGCCGCCAGCCAACTCACCGAGTATTCCACGCGAATGCGCTCACGACGCAGTGTCAGCAACACGAAGACAATCAACACGATGCTAAATACCGTAATGAGGTCGAGAAGGTGTTCCATATGCATCAACCAGACAAGCGTCTGCCGTCGAATTTTAAGACATTGACAAAAACTCCGAGTAGAACATGGACGATGTAGTACAGGGACTTAGCCGGCGTTATCGTGGACCGTCCCGTCTGCCGCTTACGCATGACGCACGGTACCTCCAAAAATCGGAACCGGCGGCGTTGCAACACGACCAGTGTCTCTATTTCCGGATATTCCAACGGAAAGCTTTGCGCGAAAACAGCTAACGCGCTCCGATTGACGCCCACAAATCCCGAAGTTGGATCACGCACTGGCTTGCCCAGGATGATGCGAAGCAACGCGCGAAAAAGATGAATGCCCGCGGCACGCAGCAAACTGGTGTGTTCTACGTTCCCGTTTGTGAAGCGCGAACCAATCACCATCTCTACGCCGGAGTCGCGCAGCGCTTCGTATAAGCGCGGAATATCTGCCGGATCGTGCTGCCCGTCGCCATCCACGCGAATCACAAAGCTAAAGCCCGTTTCAAAAGCGAGTTTATAACCGGCCTGTACACACCCACCCAGACCAAGGTGGGCAGGTACGGAAATGACCGCCGCTCCCGCATTGATAGCCGCCGTGCGCGTGCTATCGGTGGAGGCGTCGTCCACTACTAACACGGGAACGCCGGGCACGGCTGCGTAGACTTCCCGTACCACGCCGGCGATCGCCCCCTCCTCATTCAATGCCGGGATCAGAACCAGCAAAGGTGAGATACGGGAATCCAGCTTCATAACGACGCAACCGAGTAGAGCGAGATGCGATGGCGCTTCAGCAGCATTGACATCTGCCGCGGTCCCAACCGGCGCTTCACCGCCGAACGCTTTTTCCAAATGCTGCGGAAATTGCAAAGAACTTGCCAGTGCGCTTTCGACAGGATCGCGAGTAGCCGCCACAATCCCGGCGATTCTCGATTGAATTCCGCGGTGATCCCTTTGCCCCGCGCCAATGCGAGTAGATGAAATGCGTATCGAACCGGGCCGGCGAAGGGAACTTTGGCCAACTCTCGCGAAGGCAGGTTTTTAAGAGCGGTGATCATGCGATTGCGCTCCACCAGAAGCGCTTTCAATTCGGAGCTTCTTCCGGCGGAATGCGAATAGCGGTGCGTCACCACGGCCTTTGCCGAGTAATATGACTGCCATCCGGCCCACCGCGCGCGCAATCCCAGGTCGGTGTCTTCGCAGTAGAGAAAGAAGCTTTCGTCAAACCCGCCAACGTCTTCAAACATGTCCCGGCGATATAACGCGGCGCATCCGCTGGGGCACAGAACTTCGGAATCTTTGGGAAAGCGCTCCGGCGATTGGCCGAATCCGCGCTGTTTACTGCTAGCGTCGAGTGCAATCAGTATTCCGGCGGAGTCGATCATCCCGCTATCGGCCAGCCGCACCTGCGCGGCACACAGACCAATCTCATATTCGCGAGTCGCTACCCGTACCAACTCAGCCAGCCATTCTGGCGACGCTATGCAATCGTCATTCAGCGTTGCGATATATTCTCCGGACGAAGCCGCCGCTGCTTGATTGATAGCCGCTCCAAAGCCAACATTGGAGTCGTTGCGGAGGATATGCACTGGATACGTAATGCTTGTAGGCGCCGCCGCCAACTTCTGTCCGCTGTTATCAATTACGATGACCGCGAAATCGCGAAAGGACTGGGTTTCGAGCGACGCCAGGCATTCGAGCAACGCTTCACCCGCGGTCAAGGTGGGTATTGCCACAATCACACGCGCGCTGATTAAGGACATGAAGGTGTTGGCCTACGTTTTATAGGCTGCGCATACCACTCGCTTGCCGCGTGCGAGTTGTTCGTAGGCTTGTGGAGGTGGCGCGATGAACTCGACACGCGGGAAGCCGGCATGCTTCAACATGGTGACAAGTCCCGTACGCGAGGGACAGGTAGCCAGCGGTGTCGCACCTGTCTCCCGATTGTGCTGCTTAAACTCTGGAGTTTCGTCGATGATCGCGAGAACGCCGTGATATTTTCGCTTCCACTCGCTTGCTCCCCATTCAGTTTCGCCCTCGACTTCATCGATCACCTGCGTTTCTAATACGCACATTTCCGTGGTTACGGCGGCAGCGTTCCGCAGGCACAACATGGGGTTTTCCAGGTGATACAGCAGGCCCAAAAATAGCGTCAGTTCAAAGCTTCCAAACGTCTCCGGTTTGATTTGTTCGGCATTCGATAGACGGAATTCCAATCCTTGCAATCCGAGAGCCTTCCCGACGAAGCGTGCCTTATGGAGGCTATCTTCACGAACGTCGACGCCGAGGACATGAGGAATGCCGCGCTTTGCCATTTCGACGGAATAGAATCCCTCGTGACAAGCGATATCCAAACACGAAATTTGCGCCAGCCGGCCAGGCGTGAAGTGCCGATCGATCGCGGTATTCACCATCGCCAGCCGCGTCGCATGTATCGGCTGAACATCGGGCGGCAACATCGACGGAGTTCGTCCAAGAGGACCCAAGTCAAACTCATAAAACCAGGGTGCCAGTGACTGTATGGTTTCCGTCACGCTACGATTGTACCCGCGAAATGATCATGACCGTTTCTTGATCGCCGGAGATCATTTCAGGCGCGCCCCGTTGGGGATGTTTTCAAGGAAACCGGCAAGAACGGGCTCTCCGCCTTCGAGGCTCGCGGCCACGATCATGCCATGCGACATGATGCCCCGCAGCTTGCGCGGCTCTAGATTAGCCACGATCACCACTTTGCGCCCAATCAGTTGCTCCGGCTTATACGCCAGTGCGATTCCGGCGACAATGGTCCGCGGTTCGGCCTCCCCGATGTCGATTTTGAGATGCAGCAACTTGTCTGCGCCCTTGACCGGCTCGGCTGATTTGATTTCGCCAGTGCGGAGATCCACTTTTATGAAGTCGTCGATGCTGATTTGATCTGCGATCGGCGAAATCAGTGGCTTGGCTTCCGGTTCCGGCTCTGGCAGTTTCCCGAACAGCGCGGCTTGGCGGCTCTTTTCGGCCGTCTCCAGTTCGATCATTTTGTCGATCGTCGGCTTTGCTTCCAGGCGTGGGAACACCGGCGAGATTGCGCCAATCGCCTGACCAGCTGTAAGTCCGCCCCACTCCAGCGCCTCCGTCTGTATGCCGGAGACCGGCTCTGTGAAGCCCAGCTGACGCCATATCGACTCGGCCGCATGAGGCATCACTGGACTCGCGAGCGCGCAGACAATTCGCAATGCTTCCGCCGCCGTGTAGAGCGTCTCGTCCAGCCGATTCTGGGTATCGTCGGAGCTGTCTCTCGCCAGTTTCCAGGGCGCGCGTTCGACGATGAATTTATCCAGTGTGGAAATGATCGACCAGATGTGTTCCAGCGCCTTGGAAAAATCGAAAGCCTCGTATGCCCTTAGCGCGTTGACTGTGCCGCGCGTGGCCGCTACCGCTACGGAGGCTTCGCCCTCGGCGGAGGGTATGAAACCATCGCGGTACTGCTGAATCATGTTCAGCGTCCGGCTGGCGAGGTTTCCCAGGCCATTGGCAAGGTCAGAATTATATCGGCCCACCAGCGCATCGAAACTGAAGCTGCCGTCTTGTCCAAAGACGATTTCGCGGAGCAGGAAATAGCGCAGCGCATCCACGCCCATCACCTGCGAAATGGGTGTGGGCCGTACGATATTGCCCCGCGACTTGCTCATCTTGTCGTTCTCAAAGAGCAGCCAACCGTGAGCGAACACTTTCTTGGGCAGTTCCCAACCGGCGGCCATCAGAAACGCCGGCCAGTACACCGTGTGGAACTTAAGGATTTCTTTTCCGATCAGATGCAGATCGGCTGGCCAACAATCCTCCCCTTCGACCGCGCTGACGTACGTCGTCAGAGCATCGAACCATACATAGAAAACGTGCGCCGGGTCGGCATCGACTGGAATTCCCCATTTGATGCTGGTGCGGGTGATCGATAGATCGGTCAGTCCTTGGCGGACGAACGCCAGCGTCTCGTTGCGTCTGATCTCGGGCTGTATGAATTGGGGGTTGGCTTCGTAGAACTCCAGCAGGCGTTCCGTAAACGCCGACAACTTAAAGTAATAGTTCTCTTCCGTGACCTCTTCGTATGGCTTTCCGGTCTCGGGATCGATGTCGCCGGGCTCGGCGTCATTCACGAACGCCTCGCTTACTACCGCGTACCGGCCGGTGTAGGTTCCCCGGTAGATATAACCGTTTGCGCGGCAATCCTCAAAGAGTTGATTCACTAGCTTCGCGTGATTCGCCGCAGTGGTCCTTTGGAATCTGTCGATTTCGAGATCGAGGGTCTTCCATTGGGCGCGGAATTCGTCCGAAATGACGTCGACAAATGACTCCGGGCTCTTGCCTTGCGCCTTGGCAGCGCGCTCCACCTTCGTTCCATGTTCATCGGTCCCGGTGGTGAGGACTACGTCATAGTCCTGCATCCGCTTGACCCGAGCAATGGTTTCGGCGGCAATGGTTGTGTAGGCATGCCCGATATGCGGCGCAGCGTTAACGTAGTAGATCGGAGTGGTGAGGTAGTACTTGCCTTTACTCATCTAATGTACTGATTTATTGGTATCTCTCAGGAATGCCTGGTTGGCTTCCGATATCACCGTCCGAACCGGGATGCCGTGATCCAGGGCGGCCTTCCTGCAATCCTCGTACTCTGGAGCGAAGTTCGTTTGGTTTGTGTACTTTACGCGGATTTTACCAAATGAAGTCTCTACTTCGGCGACTTGGCGCGCGAGGACGCGACGCTCCGCCGGGTAGATTCGGAGGCCAAGAGTGGTCGTCTCGGCGAAGACGATATCCGATAAGGACTCTGTATTCTGTCGGTTACAAATAATTGTTAATGTTGTCCCTGACCGATTTTTCTTCATCAGTACCGGCGAAAGGGTTACATCGAGCGCTCCGGCCGCAAACAGCCGCTCCATTGCAAATCCAAGCACTTGCGGGGTGGAATCGTCTATATTGGCTTCAATAACCGAAACCGTAGTCGCTTCAGACGCCCCGCTCGGTTCCCCGATGAGCACCCGTAGCAAATTGGCTTGGCCCGGGAAATCCTTGTCCCCGGCGCCGAAGCCCTGTGCCAAGACCCGCATGGCGGGCATACCGCCGAAGCCAGTCGCGAGTGTCGCCAGGAGAGCGGCGCCGGTGGGAGTGGTCAGTTCAAATTCCGGTCCGCTTGAAAAGATCGGGAAATCCCTCAGTAATTCCGCGGTCGCCGGAGCAGGCACGGGAAGCAGGCCGTGGTCCGTCTGGACCGTTCCGCTGCCTACATTAATTTTCGAGGTGTGAACTTCGGTAACGCCCAAGAGATCCAGCGCAACACACGCGCCCACGATGTCGCAGATTGAATCGACCGCGCCGACTTCGTGAAAGTGAACCTTTTCGATGGGTACGTTGTGCGCCTGCGCTTCCGCCTCACCCAGCCGGCGAAACACCTTTACCGCGTTTCCTTGGGCGGTTGGAGAAAGCTCTCCCGCCTGTATGATCTTCTCGATTTGCGGCAGATGACGGTGCGCCTTCTGCTCACCGCCCTCGACATAAAACTTAGAGGCAGCCATTCCGTGGCGTTTGGTCTTCTCGACGCGCACTTTGGCACCGAGATTAAGGCTGCTGATGGCGGATTCGACGCCCTTCCAGTCGGCGCCAGCGTCGAGGAGAGCCCCAACGGTCATGTCGCCGCTAATGCCGGAAAATGCGTCGAAGTGACAGACTTTCATAGGGATGCGCGTGGTTACCACCAGTGTACAGGTGAGGGATATGCGCACCTAGGATTTTTCTGATTCCCTTAATCCCTCGTCGCAATTGTGACGATAACTACCTTATTGAGTGACTTCATGAATGCGATGAGCCACTGGGAGTTACCGACTGGAGTACTGGCGGCTGCTTTCTTTTCGCTCCTCATCCATGTGTTCTGGCGGCGGCGCGCGCGCCATCTCACGCGGCAGCGCAATGAATTGTCGCTGGCGGTGATGTTACGCACGCGGGAAATCCGCAAGGAAAAGGCCACCGTCGAGCGTCACCAGAAACAGATTGAGAAACTGCTGGAAGAATCCCAGCGATCAAACCGTTTGAAGGACGAATTTCTGGCCAACATCAGCCATGAGATTCGGACTCCACTGCATGGCGTCTTGGGAATGACCGAGTTGACGTTGGGCACGCCGTTGACAGACGAACAGCGGGAATATCTGCAGGTTGCCGAGTCTTCGGCGCGTTCGCTTCTTGCGCTGCTGAACGACGTGCTGGATTTTTCAAAGATTGAGGCTCGCCAACTGGAACTCGATTCGATTCCGTTTTGCCTCCGCGACTGCGTGAACCAAACAGTTGGGGCGTTTCCCGCTTCTGCGCGGCAGAAAGGCCTTGCTTTCGAACTGCATATCGCCGGAAACACGCCGGAGTGGGTCGAAGGCGATCCGCTGAGGTTGGGTCAAATCCTGACGAATCTCATTGGCAACGCGATCAAGTTTACGGCGAAAGGCAAGGTGCGGGTGGAAGTCTCTTCCGAGGCCGAAAGCGACGGGCGCTCCTTAACCTGCTTTCAAATCGAGGATACGGGGATTGGCATCTCGCGCAGCCATTGGGACACTATCTTTGAGCCATTCCGGCAAGCGGATGGCTCAATGACCCGCCGATATGGCGGCACCGGCCTGGGGCTCTCAATTTGCCAG
The DNA here is from genome assembly GCA_049802535.1 of Bryobacteraceae bacterium. Taxonomy (GTDB): domain Bacteria; phylum Acidobacteriota; class Terriglobia; order Bryobacterales; family Bryobacteraceae; genus Bog-105. The sequence continues at coordinate 27,762 of JBARMQ010000582.1, forward strand.
CGATTGGTCAATCAGATGGGCGGCTCGCTGGTGCTGGATAGTGAGGAGGGTGTCGGCACGACCTTTACCTTCGCCATACCCTTGAATGTGTTGCCTCAGCCTCCTCCTGAGCGAAAACCGCGAGAAGGCAGAAGCGAACCTGCTCTAACGTAAGTGAAGCCCTCCCTGATCCACAGAAACCAGAGATAATCGGATGGAACCCATGGCGAGCGGAACAAAATCGGAAGATCAGTTAGAGATCAATCGGCTTAAGCAGGCTGCGGCAAAAGTGGCAGCAAGCCAACTTCAGAGCGGGATGATCGTCGGCCTCGGTTCTGGAACCACGGCGACGTTGGCAGTCGCCGAAATTGGAGCGCGGGTTCAGCAAGGTCTCAAGATCATCGGTATCCCCACGTCGGAGAAGACCGCGAAACAGGCTACCGGCCTCGGTATTGAATTATCGACTCTCGGCGATCACTCGCAAATCGATGTTGCCATCGATGGCGCCGACGAAGTCGAGCTCGGCACGCTCAATCTGATCAAAGGCGGCGGTGGTAACCTGCTGCGCGAAAAGATTGTCGCGAACGCCAGCCAGCGTTTCATCGTAGTGGTAGACGAGACGAAGATAGTCCGGCAGTTGGGTTCCCATTTCAAAGTCCCGGTTGAGGTCGCTCAGTTCGGTTGGCAGGCAACGGCCAGCAGTCTGGCACGTCTGGGGGGCAATCCCTCTTTACGTCTCAACGCGGATAGCACACGGTTCATTACCGACGGCGGCAACTATATTTTGGATTGCGCATTTGGTCCGATTCAGTCGGCGTCCGAGCTCGAAAAAGAGCTGAATTCGGTGGTGGGCGTAGTCGAGCATGGTTTGTTTATCGGCATGGCGTCGCAGGTGCTGGTGGGTTTGCCTGACGGCGTGAAAACCATCGAGCGCGGCCAAACCAGCCTCTAAGAGCAACCGCCACGCTCTTACTTACGCGGTTGAAACCTCGCGCGCCACAGGCAGCAAGGGCAGCTCCAAACGAACCATCAAGCCAGGGTTGGCATTCTCCGCAATGATGGTGCCATAGTGAACCGCGATGGCTCGCTGAGCGATCGATAAGCCCAAGCCAACACCGCCGCCGGTATGCGTTCTGCTCCGATCCGTCTCCACGCGATAGAACGGCTTGAACAGGTTTTCCAGGCTATCGTCGGGCACGCCCTGACCATAGTCTCGAATGGTCAGCAGGACCTTATCGCCGACTCGTTTCAACTGCAGTTCCACAGGAGTGCCTTCGGGCGCATACCGAATCGCGTTGCGCAGAATGTTCTCAACAGCGCGGCGAAGCAGTTCTCGATCTCCACGCAGTGCTAGATCGCCTTCGGCATGAAGCAGCAGACGGCAGTTGCGGGCATCGGCCTCCACATTGCAATCGCCGACCACATCACGCAACAGGGCAGTCAACTCAACGGTCTCTAAATTTCGGCTATCGGGATCGCTTTCCGCTCGCGTGACCTGCAGCAACTCTGAGACCAACGTGCTCAGGCGGCCGACTTCTTTCTTAATCCGGTCCAAGGCGCGTTCGCGGTCCGGACTGGTCCGAGCCAACTCCACCGCAAATTCCAGGCGGGCGAGGGGCGACCGGAGCTCATGCGAAACATCTTGCAGCAACCGGCGTTCCGCAGTTAGAAGCGTCTCGATGCGGTTCGCCATCACGTTGAAGGCGCGCGCAAGATTGCCAATCTCATCCCGTCGCTGGCTGGCCGCGCGAACGCCCAAATCTCCGCGTCCAAACTTCTCGACTGTCTGCTCCAGCGTGCGTACAGGAGCCGCCAGCTGCACCGCCAGAATGTAGTAAAAGACAGTAGTTGCGAGGGCGATCCAAAGCCAGAAGGGGACCGGGCTGCGTTGAGCGAACCCGGGTGTGGGCACATTCATTACTAGCCAGTAATGGCCATCGCGGGAAGGCCATGCGATGCTGGTGGACTGTCTTGGCAACGGATTCCATACCGAGGGCGGCCGCATGCGCTTCATCTGTGCCCTCCGGTCGGCGCCGGTCAGTAGATCGCGGCCTTCCGCATCGATCAAGGCATAGGTTCCGGGCAGGTAGCTTTCAAGATTATCCAGGTAATCTTTAAGAGCAGTTCGGCCACCCGTCTCATACGCATGGCGGGCCTGATCCACTTGAAAGGCAAACGAGCGTGAAAAGAAATCGCGGCGGCCGGGGCCGAACCGGTTGCGCAATTCATTCGTGATGGCCGAACCCGTCAGGCAGACAGCCAAAGTCAGCAGGAACCAGACGAAGCTTTTGACGAACACCGAGCTCATGGAGCGGCTTCTTCCTTGAATTGCGCGTCTTCGCCTGTCGAAAACAGGTAACCCACTCCGCGAACCGTTCGAATCAGCGTGCGGCCCTGTTCCAGCTTTCTGCGGAGGTGGCTGACATGCACGTCCAAAGCTCGCTCCAACGGATTCGCTTGACGGTTGTAGAGATAGCGAGCAAGATCGTCGCGGGAGACCACCCGGCCAGCCGAGCGCACCAACACTTCAAGAATGTCGTATTCGATCGATGTAACTTCGACCTGTGTCGTATCGCAGAATACCTCGCGATTGCCGGGGTTGAGGCGTACTCCATTGGCCTCCAGCATTTCCGGCTTCAGCGACGAGGCGCGTCCGGCTCGCCGCAAAACGGCGTGAACGCGCGCCAAAAGTTCGTCGGGACTGAACGGCTTCGGCAAGTAGTCGTCGGCGCCGGCATTCAAGCCGGTTACGCGGTCGCCATGCTCGGTTCTAGCGGTCAGCATGATCACCGGCACCGCACTGCGGCGTCGAATTTGGCGCAACACCTCAAACCCGTCCAGCCGCGGCATCATAACGTCCAGCAAGATAAGATCGAAGCCGCCGTCCAGCGCGCGCTTCAGCCCCTCTTCGCCGTTGTGGGCCATGGTCAGTTGCAAGTTCCGGGTTGAAAAGAACTCACCGATCAGCGAAGCGAGTTCGGTATCGTCGTCGATTAGTAGAAGCGAAAGGTTAGGCAAACCACGATTATCGCGGGATTGCATGGGCCACGAACTCTAGTTTACTAAGATTTACACCATAGCGAGAACGATGCGCCGCTGGATTGATCGCGGAGCGAGCCCCGTATCATAAAGGTTGTCTCTCACCGTTCTGTCCCGCTATCTTCTATTTGGCTTTGCAATCGCCGCTCTTGGCCAGAATGAACAGGCCGTCACAATCACCGCAGACCTGACCGATGCGCCCAGGAAAATAATCCATGGCTACCTGACAATGCCGGTTACACCGGGACCGCTGACGCTGGTGTATCCCAAATGGCTGCCAGGGGAACATTCGCCAACCGGCCCGATTCAGAATCTGGCGGGCATCACGTTCAGCGTCGATAGCCGTGTGATTCCTTGGCGGCGCGATGACGTCGATATGTTCGCGCTGCATCTGCAGATTCCAGAGGGCGCGAAGTCGCTTCACGCCCGCGTAGACTTTTTGGCCACCGCTCCCGCTTCCGGATATTCGGCCGGCGCATCCACCACGGAGAACTTGGCGGTGCTCAGTTGGAATGAACTGGCCTTGTATCCGTCCGGTAGGGATCCCGCGAAAATTACGGTTCGGCCCTCCGTCACGACGCTCAACGGATGGAAGATCGGAACTGCTCTCACGGTTGAGTCGCGCGATGACATCACAACACACTTCGCCGCTGTGCCGCTCAATACGCTGATCGACTCGCCGGTGCTGAGCGGCCGCTTCTTCAAAGAATTTGCGCTTGCTCCGGAGATCACGCCGAAGCACTACCTTGATATCGCCGCGGATGGTCCGGAAGATCTGAACGTTAGCTCCACGCGAATCGATCAATTCAGCGCACTGATTCGCGAGGCAGGTGCTCTCTTCGATTCGCGTCACTACAGGACCTATCATTTTCTGCTGACCCTCAGCGACCAGGTGGCGCATTTCGGACTGGAGCATCACGAATCGAGCGACGATCGGAACGATGAGCGTACATTTCTTGACGACGATATTTTGTTACTCGCCAGCGACCTGTTGCCGCACGAATACACGCATTCGTGGAACGGTAAGTACCGCCGCCCCGCCGGATTAGCGACCCCGAATTATCAGGCCCCGATGAAAGGCGATCTGCTTTGGGTTTATGAAGGGCTCACACAATATCTGGGGGACGTTCTGGCCGCGCGATGCGGCATCTGGTCAAACGCTCAATACCGCGATTACCTTGCCGACTCCGCCGCGCAGATGGGTCATCGCCCGGGCCGCACCTGGCGCGATCTTGAGGATACCGCCGTCTCGGTACAGGACCTCTATGATTCCAACATCGCATGGGACAACTGGCGGCGCTCGACTGACTACTACCAGGAAGGTGAATTGATCTGGCTTGAGTCGGACACGCTCATTCGCAGCTTGTCGCACGGGCAAAAATCGTTGAACGACTTTTGCAAGCTCTTTTTCGGTGTCGGCGGCGATACCGGTCCATTGATGCTGCCCTATACGTTTGATGATCTAGTGAAAGCTTTGAACACGATTCAGCCGAACGATTGGGCGGCGTTTTTCAATCAGCGCTTAACTTCAAAATCGCCGCAAGCGCCCATCGGCGGCATCATCAACGGCGGCTATCACATCATCTATAAGGATCAGGCGAACGATTACACCCGCGCCGTTGAAGACGTCGAACGTGAATTAGATGCCTGGTACTCCATCGGGCTCGTCGTCAACACCGATGGTGAAATTCAAGACGTTCTCATCGATTCAATCGCCTATCGCGCGAGTCTTGGACCGGGCATGAAGATCATAGCTGTGAACAACCGCAAGATGTCGGACAGCGTCATTCGGCGAGCCTTGGACACGGCGAAGGGAACAGATCAGACGATTGATCTGATCGTTGAGAATACAGGCTATTTTCGCACCGTGAAACTCGACTATCACGGAGGCCAGCGGTATCCGGCGCTCGAGAGAAGCGAAGGGCCCGATGTCCTCGACGAGATCCTAAAGCCGATGGTGGCTCAAAAATCGCAAGGTTTGCGCGCCAGCGGGACCGATGTTTTGGCTGAGGCTCATTAGCTTGCCATCAACGGACTCCCGGGATGGTGGCGTCATTCACTGCGGCATCATTTAGGCTACGAATCTGCTGCACGCGCGCGAACGCTTCCTTCGCCGCGCTTTCCTGCCCACTGCTCTTCAGAGCTCGCGCCAATGTGTATTGGGCATTTCCATCATCGGGATTCAAGGCCACTGCTTTCTGCAGCAGCTTCACCGCCTCCGCGGGCCGGCCAAGATGCATTTGGGCCTTACCGAGATACAAATACACGCCAAATGAATCCGGCTTTAGTCTCACTGCTTCTTCCAGATACGGGATGCCTTGAGCGTATTGATTTTCGCGGACCAGCAGACTGCCTAGAAAATAGCTCGCCTCTTCTTTGCTATTACTCTCGTTCAACGCCTCCTTCAGTTGCTTGATGGCGTCGTCAGTGCGCCGCTCGCTAATGTAAACTTTGCCCAGCTCGAGATGGGCGCCTGGAAACGTAGGATCGAGCCGCAACACCTGGAGGAAGCTCTCTTCGGCCTGTGAAAAGAGCGCCGCGTCATACGATGCCTTCCCGAGCAAAAACTGCGCTCGCGCTGGTTCAGCCGCCTCAAACATCCGGTTGAAGAGAGCTTGCGCTGTCTTCGAATCACCATTTTTCAAATAGGCAAATCCCAGCAGAAATAGAATTTGCTGGTCGTGCGGATTGTCTTGAGCGAGAGACTTCAGATCTACAAGAGCGGGCGCGACCTGACCGGTATAGAGAAGACACACGTCGAGTAACTGGCGCGCCTGCTGGTTGCGCGGATCGATGACGAGAACACGGTGGAAGTAGGGCGCTGCCTGGCTATGCGCTTCCTCTTTCAAATAAACGATACCCAGATTCAGCAGAATGGCTTCATCGCCCGGACTCAGATGCAGCGCGTGCTGGTACTCGGCAATCGCCTTGTCAATGCGATTGGTTCGAGCATAGAGAATACCCAAATTTCCAATCGCTCCGACATGATTGGGCTCGTGTTTGAGGACTGCTTGGAACCCTTGCTCGGCAGCGGCATAGTCACCCGCCGAAAGTGCTTGCACGGCGCGATCGAAAATGACTTGGGCCGGCTCGGATGCTGCCTTGGCAAGAAAGCCGCAGAGAAGCAGGCAGGCGGCGTACTTCATATAGCGAAATGATAACGGGCAGCCTCTTGATCGAAGCCGCCCGTCCGTTTCATCAGTCGAATTAGAATTCGAACCGCAGCGCCATCTGAATGGTGCGGGGATCACGCCAGGCGTTCACTTGGCCAAAGGTAGCATCGTTGGCGGCGTTGATTCCCAAGCCGGGTCCTAGTCCGATAAAGCCCGCACTCAACGAACCTCCCGTAGCGGCGATGCCCGAAAGCCCCCAGATTTCCGGGTGATTGAACACGTTGAATACTTCAAACCGGTAGACCAGCTTCATCGACTCCTTGATGTAAAAGTTCTTAATCAAACTGCCGTCGAGGTTTTGAATCCAGGGTAAGCGGAAGGCATTGCGGCCGGTCGTCCCATAAGAGCCATCCGCGGGCTGTTCGAATGCGGCCGGATTAATCCATTGCGAGCTGTTCTGGCCGGCATAGGGATTACCAACAACGTTCACATACTGGACGCCGGCATTGTATCCATCGAGGTTTCCGTTCGAATACACCGAGAACGGCATACCGGAATGAAGACTCAGGATCCCGGTCGCTTCCCACCCGTTGAGCAAGACGCCCAACGCGCGGTGGTCGGTCACCTTCGGGAAGATATACACCCAGTCGGTGGAAAAGTTGTTCGTTTGATCGTAGCCGGCCGGAGCATACTGCGAAGCGATGTTAAAGGGGTTGTTGATTTGGTCCGAGTCGTTATCGACGATGTCCATCGTCCGGGAGAACGTGTAATTGACATTTCCCGTCAGCCCCTTAACGAAACGCCGGGTCGCGCGGATCATCAGCGCATCGTATCGCGAATACGCATCGGTTTCGATCGCCGTCAAATTACCCCAACCGAGATATGGCAACAGCGCCGTGTATTGGTTGTTGACCGAAGGTAGCGCGCTGGGATACTGCGCGGTGTAGCCGGCCGGCAGCGCATTGACTTGACGCTGGTCCATCAGGTGGACAGCATGGTTGCCCGAATAAGAAACGTCCAAAGTAAAGGCATCTCCCAGCTCATGCTGAACACCGGCATACCAGGAATAGATGCTCGGCATGGTGTTGTCGGTGGGAAAGATGGTCATGTTCGGGGGCGTCTGACCAGTGTTGGCCAAGCTGAAGCTCGATACATTACCGTAAAGCGCAGTCGAGCTGAACTGGTTTGGATAGTTCGTACCCGCTCCGAAATTGAAGTTGTTCTGACGGAGCCGCTCATTGAACATGCCGAATCCGGCTCGAACGGCCGTCTTGCCATTGCCGAATAGGTCATATGCGAAGCCAACGCGTGGTTGAAAGAAGTTCTTGGCGGGAGCAAAGCCCTTCGGAACGCCGGAACAAGGGTCGCAAATCAACCCCTCATTCAAGAGTTCTTGCATCACGTTGCCCTCTAAGTAGCCGGTCTGCAAATTAATTTGAGGAGCCGCGGCAGGATTGTACTTGGACAAGTCGACGCTGTAGAGATGGAACGTGCCTTCGCCGCCCACAGTCCCGCCGCGCACGATCGTGTAGGTCGGCACAATGTGGGCGTAGCGCAATCCGTAATCTACTGTCAGCCGCCGATTGACCTTCCAACTGTCCTGAGCATAAAAGTCCTGCTCCTGAAAGCCAAAGTATGGATAAATCGCGACGTTCGCTTCGGAATAGTTGTTGAAGTTGCCCAGCATCAAGTTAGCCAGGCCGTTCCCCGTATCGAGCGGCATTGAAGCGCTTGAGCTGAAATCGATACTTGCGTTTTGCGGCCACGTCGCGGTCTGGGCCTTTTTGTCGAAGTTGATATACGCGCCAAACTTCAACGTGTGTTGCGAGAGCACTTTGGTGACGTTTTCCGTGATGCCGTAGTCTTTGCCCCAATTGTGCCAACCAGGATCGCCGAGGTTCCAGTTGGTGGTAAGGCCGCCATCGGAGGTGCTGTACCCAGCGCCGGTATTCGTCGTCACGTTCGGGATCGAATTGGTGATATTTGTCGATGGATAAAGTTGTGGGAAGGTAGCGCCAATGGCATTGATGGTTACCGGATTGTCGCCGACAACTGACAAGGATTGCGATTGATGGTTGAACGAAAGGATGGTTTCCGCCGCCAAGGTGGGTGTGAAGGTATTGACTAGATTCCATGACCAAGAACTGCCAGGCTTGGGCCGGACTTGCGGTTGAATCGGGAACGGCTCGGAGCCCCAAATGCCGGTTTGGAACTGTTCTTTCTGATAATCGTTCACCCAGCGGAAGAACGTGCTGAACTTCTCATTGATCTGATAGTCAACGCGCGCCAGATCCTGGTTCTTATGCAGTACATCGGGGTTGTTGAAATAGTAGCGGGAGTAACCCGCACTTGGCGCGGCCGGAAGGCCAGCATAGCCGGGGATCAATTTGGTGTAGACGTTTAGCAGTGCCGCGCTTTGCGGGTTCCACATCGACTGGGGCACGGTGTTGTTGGGAAACGGCACGCCGCCGGTGATGTTGCCATTGCTATCGCGCGTAATCGTGCCGGGTTCAAATACCGTGCCGACGGGTTCTGGCGCATAGGGCATCTTGCTGCCGGGAACAATCCAGGGGCTGAAATCGCCGCTCAAAATCTGGGCGTCCGGAACGTCAGCGTAAGCGCTGCCAGGCAGCGTACGGCGCGTCATTTCCCGGTTATAGAAAAAGAACAGCTTCTTGTTTTGAGGCGTGGAGACCTTCGGAACGTAGAGCCAGCCGCCTAGGTTGCCGCCAAACTGGTCATACCGCAGCGTCGGAGAAAGCGTGTTGCAGAGCACGCACTTCGCATCGAAGAAGTCGTTGCGAAGATACTCATAGGCGTCTCCATGGAACCGTGCCGTGCCGGACTTAGTCTGGACCGCGATGGCAACGCCTTCCGCACGCCCGTACTCGGCATTGAAAGCGCTCTGGAGAACGCGAAACTCGCCGAGCGAGTCGATGCTGGGTTGCGTGTACTGGGACTGATTGTCCCCGACATCGACATTGGGAGAGCCATCCAGGTAGAAGTTGTTTTCGGAGCCACGACCGCCGAGTCCGTGGAACTGCGATACATCGTTGAAATTGACATTGAAATCGCTCTGCGCTGAACTCGACATGCCCGGAACAATACTCATCAGCGAGATCCAATTGCGGCCGTTCATGGGCAACTGAGAAATCTGATGTTGATCTACCAGATAGGCTTTGTCCATGCTGTCGGTATCGACCGGTGGAGCAACTTCATTCACGGAGACAGTTTGATTGACCTCTCCGACCGCTAAGGTGATTTTCCCCAGTGCCACCTGCCGGTTTACATCAACGTCAAAGCTGAGGGCGGCCTTTTTGAAACCAGCCCTTTCTATCGTGACGGAATAGCGCCCGGGCTCGATATCGATGGCGCTGAAACGGCCATTCGCATCGGTCGTCGCGGTCTTGACCACTTGGTTCTTATTTAAGTCCGTGATGGTTACATTGGCGCCTGGGACCGCGGCGCCCGTGGGATCAACTACCGTGCCGCTGACCGGCTGAGACTGTGCCCATAACGGTTGTCGAACAAGGACTCCTAGCAGAAACGCCCCAAGTATAAACACAGGGATACTGATTCGTTTGTTTGATGATTGCCTCATAGGGGGTCTCCTTGGTCTAATGCAAGGTTAAATGCTGTCACAAATTCAGCTTTAGACCAGGGGTT
>JBARMQ010000583.1:0-7915 GCA_049802535.1 Bryobacteraceae bacterium
CTTTCGAACCCCGGGACTTGAATCCAAATTCCGACGCGGTGGTCGTCGATGAATTCTTCGTGCGTCACTTCTTTCCCAATCAAGACCCGCTAGGACAGCGCTTTGGAGCCAACAATCAATCGAATAATCGATATCGGATCGTCGGCGTCGTGGCGGACACTCGCTATTTCAATCTCCGCGACCAGCCCCGTCCGACCATTTATTTTCCCTTCGTTGCCAGCGAACATTTGGGCGCCATGCACTTCGCCATTCGCGCCAGGATTGATTCTGATCTCCTGGTTCGAGAAGTGCGAAGAGCGGTAGCAACCGTCGATTCGACGGTGCCGCTGAATGAGTTTCACACCCAAACCGCGCTGATCGACCGCGTTCTTAAAACCGAGCGGCTGCTGGCCTTCGTTTCCAGTGGATTTGGTCTTGTCGCTCTGACCCTTGCGGCGATCGGGATTGGCGGTTTGCTTGCCTATTCGGTTGCAAGGCGTACCAATGAAATTGGAATTCGCATGGCCGTAGGGGCGGCGGCAAGCGATATCGTCCGAATGGTGCTACGCGATTCATTTTCGATCATCGGGATAGGCATTCTTCTCGGGCTTCCTTTCGCTTACCTGATCGGAAGAGTATTGCAGAAACAGCTCTTCGAGCTGAAGCCGTTACATCCCACAACCGTTGTTTTCGCATTTTTGACGCTGGCGGCGGTCGCACTGCTTGCGGCCTGGACTCCTGCGCGGCGCGCCGCCAAGATCGAACCAATGACAGCACTCCGCGAGGAGTAATCCTTAAAGCTGACGCTGCGTTATGGTTGAGCAAGAACATGAAGCGTGTCTGGCTTTGCCGCGTGGTCTGGGGACTCACCGTGCTTGCCTCGATTCAGCCCGGCCATTGTCTTGCCGAGTCGACGGCGCCAGTGTCCATCGTGCTCGGGCAGTCCGTCATCAGGCTGAACAGTCAGTGGAAGTTTCACATCGGCGACCAGACTGACTGGGCAGATCCGAATTTTGATGATTCCTCCTGGGAGACGGTGAATCTGACGCCGGCCCCCGGCGCCCACGACGATGATGTGGGCCTAACGGGATATGTGCCGGGGTGGGAAGCCAGAGGGCATCGAGGCTACAGCGGATATGCTTGGTACCGCTTGCATGCAGTCGTATCGGCGCCGACTGGCGCGTCCCTTTCTCTTGCGGGACCACCGGCGGTCGATAGCGCCTATCAAGTCTTCGTCAATGGGACGCTGCTGGGAGGCGCCGGGCGATTCGGCCATCAGACGCCGACCGTTTTTAGCATTCAGCCTCATCTATTTCTGATTCCAGCCAAATTGTTGGACCAGGGCCAGCCGCGCTCGTTGGTTATTGCATTCCGCGTTTGGATGGGACCGTGGGATCTGGCAGATCCTGCCGGAGGCGGCATACATATTTCTCCGGCATTGGGCGAATCGAACAGCATCCAGATGATGTACCAGATGCAATGGCTCGAGACGGTGCGCGGCTACGTTGTCGAAATTGTAGAAGCGGCTTTGTTCCTTCTGTTAGCCGTCATGGCTGTGAGCCTCAACGCATTCGAACCGGTTAGCCGGCGTTATTGGTGGCTGGCTGCCGCCCTTGTGCTGACGGCACTCTACCGCACGAACCAGGCGGTCTTCTTCTGGTGGCAATTTGAAACCGTTCACGACTTCGAATTAGTGAGCATTGTCCTCCTTATTCCGCTGTGTCTTGCCTGTTGGACTCTTGCCTGGCGCTCCTGGTTCCGTTTACGCGGTGCAACTTGGACCGTCGGTGCTGTCGTGGTCCTGACGCTGTTCTACATGGCCGCTCAATTTCTGGCGCGATCTTGGTTTTACGGCATTGTTCCGCATTCGATTGTGACCACGTGTCACTACCTCGTCAACTTGATCCGCATTCTATTTGTTCTTTTAACCGGCGTGATTGTGTACCGCGGCATCCGGCAGCAGGGACGCGAGGGATGGATCGCTTTGCCGGCTATAGTGCTCGTTTCTATCGGACAGTTTGCTCAAGAACTGTCGGCCTTGGGCATTCAGGGAATTTGGTTTCCCTTCGGCACAGGCGTTTCACGAACCCAATTTGCCTATGCGGCTTTTGATGTGGCGCTATTCATCTTGCTCTTGCACCAGCTACGAGGTTACGCGTCGCCGGTGCGGACAAACGTTACCAACTCTTCCCATAAGCGCCTCAGTTCGCTTTGATCAGCTTATAGAATGGTTACCGTTCGGGACGTTACTAACATGACATCTACGTCGGCCTGCGCCTTTAGTTTGCTATTACTAATTCCGGGACTTGCGCTCCCGCAGAGTTCTAATCCCGCACCTCAAACATTTCCGCCGGCTTTAATTCAAAGCGGGCAATCGCTGTTTCAACAGGACTGTGCATTTTGCCACGGCCGCGACGCCGCCGGGGGTGAAACGGGACCCGATCTGACGCGATCGAAACTGGTAAACGATGACATAAAGGGTGAAAAGATTGGCGCTGTAGTGCGCAATGGGCGGCCAGACGCCGGGATGCCGCGTTTCAGCTTGACCGATCAGCAGATTGCCGGACTGACCGCATATATTCATAACCAAAAAACAGTTGCGGAATCGCAGAAGGGCGGCCGCCGCGGCGTTGACGTTTCCGATTTGCAAACGGGGAACGTGGACGCGGGCAAAGCGTATTTCAATGGCGCGGGTCATTGTTCAACGTGCCACTCTCCTACGGGCGACTTGGCCGGCGTGGCGAGCCGCTTTGAAGGTCTGAAACTCGAAGAGCGGATGCTTTATCCAAGGAACGCGAGATCCAAAGTGACGGTGACCTTACCCACTGGAGAGATGATGACCGGCACGTTGGCATATCGCGATGAGTTTACGGTCGGCCTGCGCGATGACAGTGGCCGCTACCATTCGTGGCCTGTAAGCAGCGTTAAGTTCACCGTCGATGACCCAGCCGAAGCGCATGTTGCGCAGTTGAGCAAATACACTGACGAAGACGTTCACAACCTGATGGCGTACATACAGACTCTGCGGTAGATCTCCATGAATACCTCCCTAAAATTGTTTGGTTTTGCCGCGTTGGCAGCGTTAATGGCCGGGACTTCACCAAGCGCCTTTGGACAGGGCGCCGATGCGGGTGTCTTGTCGAAACCTCCTCCCGACGCTTGGCCGATGTACCATGGCGACTACTCGGGTCGAAGACATACGCCACTTTCGCAAGTAAATCCTGAAAACGTGAGTCGCTTGGGACTTGCATGGGTGTTTCAGAGCGGACAGGGGCAGCAGATAAAGAGCTCGCCTTTGGTGGTGAACGGCGTGATGTACTTCAGCGTTCCGGACAATGTGTGGGCGGTGGATGTGCGCTCCGGCCATCTAATCTGGCATTACACGTACCCGCCTAACAAGGGATCGCACATTGGCAACCGCGGGGTGGCCATGTGGAAGGATTGGCTCTATTTTATGAGCCCAGACGGGCACTTGGTCTGCCTGAATTCGATCGACGGCAAGGTGAAATGGGATGTCGTCATAGCGGATTATCGCAAGGGCTATTGGACATCGATGTCGCCCCTGGTCGTCGGCGATCACATTTTGGTCGGCGAGGCTGGAGACTTCGACAATCTACAGGGCTATTTGCGATCGATCGATCCGGAGACCGGCAAGACGCAATGGCAATGGAACAGTACAGAGCCCGCGGGAACGCCTAACGCCACGACCGGCGGGACCACCTGGATGACAGGAACATACGATCCGGCATTGAACCTGGTCTATTGGGGAACCGGTAATCCGACGCCGGTGCTCGAAGGCAAGACGCGTCCTGGCGACGATCGATACACCTGCAGCATTGTGGCGTTGAATCCGGAAACCGGTAAGTTAGTTTGGGCCTTTCAACCGTCACCGCACGACACGCACGATTGGGATGCAGTGGAGATACCGGTATTGGTGGATGGAGACTTCCATGGACAGCCGCGTAAAATGCTGATGCAAACTTCGCGTAACGGCTATTTCTTCGTACTGGACCGCACTAATGGCAAAAGCCTGCTTACTGCTCCGTTTGGGCCGGTGAATTGGGCCGGCGGCATCGATGAGCGTGGAGAACCGATTCCCAATCCGGAAAAGGAGCCTGCGCCCGATGGCCGGCTAATCGCGCCGGATGAAGGCGGTTTGACGAATTTCCGATCACCTAGTTTCGATACAAAAACTGGATTGTTCATCGTCAACGCTCACCCGAGCTATGCGATCTACTTTGCCAAGCCTGCCGATGGGACCTTTGGGTGGGCCGGGGCCGATTATGGCGTATGGGGAAAGGGCCTGCTTGAGGCAATAGACTATAAAACCGGCAAGCTGCGATGGACACACGAATTGGGACCAGGGGGGTCGAGCGCGGGCGTCATGACAACGGCATCGGGTCTCACATTTACTGGCGACGCGATGGGCAACTTTCTAGCATTGCGCACCAGCGATGGCAAAACGCTGTGGCACGCAGGCACCGGAGCACACATGGAGACTTCGCCCATCAGTTTTGAACTCGATGGTCGCCAATACATCATCTGCGGCAGTGGAACTTCCGAATTCGCTTGGGCGCTTCCGGACGCAGAAGTCGAGCAGACCGGGACTGGCGCCCCTACGGGACGGTAAGCTACTCCGTACCCGTGCTAGTCTTGGCGCCACGAACCCACGCCAATATCGTCCTGTATTGCCAGCTGGACTCATTGCCGGGCCACCGTTGGCCGCCATTGTGAGTTGCCAGATAGTCTGCGACGTTGCCGACTGAGTCGGTGGGACGTGTCGGCTTAACGAGCATCAAACTGCGGGCCGGATCGGCAATGTCCACGACGCGCATAGCGTATTTATAGTTCTCTTCGCTATCCTGCGGCGAGAATTGTCCCTCCGAATTTGGAGGATGCAGTTTGAAAATGACGTGTGAGGCATGGCACATGACGCAGGCCTTTCCGTCAGCGCCGGGCGTCGCCAAGATTGGCTCGACTTTCGTAACGAAGTAGTTAAAATCGAGCACGCTGCCCGGTTTCACATCAGCCAAGGCTTCGCTCAACTTCTTACCTTGCATGACGTTGTTCGCGATGAGGCGCAGCCGCGGATTCGGATCTTCGCGCAGGCGTGCAATGGCCGTACGGAATGCCTCCCGTTTGTCGATGCCTCTCGATTTGCGTAGAAGGTCCAGGGCCGCTGCGCGTACGTTTGCGTCCTTATCTTGGAGGCTTGCGATCACAGCGTCGAACACCACAGGCCGGTCAAGCAAGTCAACGGGGCGGGTCCCTACTTTCTTGCCGAGAAAGTAACTCTGATCTTGCGATAACGCGCCGCCGGAAACGCCTAGATGGTTCACCAGGAACTTAGGATCATCCACCAGTTCGATGAATACGCTGCGCTGTGACGTACCAAGCTCTCCAAGGATGCGCGCAGTCGATGCCGCCTCTTGGGGGTTACCCAAGCGTTCGAGAGCTATTTGAATGGCAGCGCGCTGGACATCGCGATCTGGGTCTTTAATGCCGTCCATCACCTGCGCGCGAATCTCCGGTTCCTGCATTAACACCGGGAACGATGCCGCCGCCGTCAGTGCCTCGGCGTAATTTGCCGCCCGGGGTGTTTTCTCGAGCAGCGTTCGGAGGGAGGCGACAACCTGCGGCTCAGTGACCCATACGGAATTGGCCGGCAGGGCGGCCAGCAGCGGTAGAACAGTATCCTGCGCCAACCGATCGCCATGATCCAGGATCTCAGCTATGGTGCTTACCAGCCCAGGATCGGGCTGCGCAGTTGTGTTGATATTCAAAACGCCGCGTTGGCCATTCTGATACACGTAAGAGACCGTTTCACGCACTTCTTTATTTGGGTCGAGTGCGAGGCTGAGCGCTGCTTTCGCAAAGCGCGCATCGCCCGCTCCGCTGAGGGTGCTGCCGGCCTTCAAAACTTCAATTTTCATCGTAGTGTCGCTGCCGTTCAAACAAGCGATCAACGCGTCTTCCAGTTCGGGACCTGAACTCGAGAAAAAATGAATCAGGTCGCTATCGTTGCCGACGCGCGTTTGGAAGAAACCATTGTGCACGTCGTAATGGAAGTCCGCTGTGTCGCGATATGGAGGATATTCATAGCCGGGAATATGGAGTTCCGGAACACCGGAAACGTATTTTGTGAAGACCGCCGGCAGCGCGACGGCCACTTGCCCCTCCTTCAATTGGGGAAGCGAATAGTGGCGAATGTGGAAATCCCACAGGGATTCGAGAATGCCCTGGCGGCCAAGCGGCGTTGCAGATCGCAACACCTTTGCTAATACCGCCGCCTGATCGCGGGCCACAGCTTCGTAGCCCTTTCGAATGCGAACCTGGTCGTCGTCGGTTGCGGCCGCCCGCACCCACGCTTCCAGATATCCAGTATTCTCGTCGAGAATGTCGTAGATGCTTTCGTGAATCGCGCGCCGCACGGTGGGATCAGCCTCCGTATTCAAGCGGGTGGTCAATTTCTCAAGAATGCCGTCGCTCGCAGGGCGGTCGTCGGCGCTCCAGTAGGACCATTGCCACAAACCCTTCGCAGCATTCAGGCGTACGGCGGGCGCTGGATCATCCACAGCGCGCTCCAAGGCGGCGCGCAAATCCGCATCGCCAGCGATGTATTTGAAATGTTGATTGAACAATTCGGACGCGCCCCACCGCACACGCGCGTTGTCCGATGTTAGGGCCGCGGTTAGTTCCTTTCGGCCTTCCTGGGCCGCCTCAGGACGGCGTTCCAGAATCATTCGTAAGGCCCAAGCGCTGCTGCGTTGCACCATCTTACTCGGATCGCCCAACGCCTGTGTCAGGTCAGGGATAGAGCCCGCATCCGCCATGTGGCCTAAGGCGCGCGCGGCTGCTTCACGCGCTAGCGGCTGACGGTCGTGAATCAGGATTTCGCGAATTTGTTTCAGCGTGCCGCCCGGCGCGGGATCCCAAAACATATCAAGCTGACTCAACAATTCCGGTAAATTGCCGGTCGCGAGCTTTGCTGGCGGAGCCGGAAATGCGTCGCCCCACAGCTTTTCAGCAGATGGTTTGGTATCAGGCCCGGGATAGAGCGTGGAAAGCGCCATGACCGCAAACTGGGTCGCACGGAAGGGCGTGTTGAATCCCTGATATACCGGATCGCCTTCCCAACTTCCTTCCGGGCGCTGCGCCTTCAGCATCGTCTGCAGTGCAAGTGCAAGTTTCGAATCGGTCTCCGGCCGGCGTCCAGCCAAAGCCAGCGCATAGACTGCGTTATATGAGATGAAATCAGCCGGCTTTGCATCTTTTTCGAACGAATAACCCCACATGCCATCCGGCTGCTCGTACGAATAGAGTTGATCAATCAATTGCCGCAATTGACTTGCGTATTTCTCGCGCCCTACAGTGGCCAGGAACTGAATCTTCCAATTGAGATCGATCATGTTCTTTGGCTCGTAGGGGATGGAGATGCGCTCCACCATGTCGCGGCTGTTCTGCCATTGGGCGTCATGCGTTTGCTGGTACAGCATGTTGAACGTCTCCCAACTTTGGGCCGCGATTTCGAAGGCGCTGATGTCCGGCTCGCATCCGTCCGTCTCGTCGCCCGGCAGCTCGTCGCGATCTTTGTAGTGAATCTGGAGATATTTGCCGTAGGGAATGTCAAAGCTGTTCACGCGCGGCGTATCGTGCGTAACGTTGGCTTCATAGAGATTCTCAATTAAGGGCAACCGGCTTGCTACTGTGCGCGCGGAATAGATGACGCGAACCCAATCAGCGCCGGGCTCGCCATAGAGTGGCCGTTGGTTGTTGTAGATACGGTCAGTCAAAAATTCGAGCGCTGGCCGTTGCGTCGGCGCATATCCATGCGAGACCGCGGTCAAGTAGCCGCGGGTTGTGAACTGAGTCGGATGGCACGCGATGCATTGCTTCGTGTCGCCATGATTCATGGTTGTGCGCAGGGCCACAGCAC